>NZ_JBQSVY010000018.1:0-53976 GCF_052446175.1 Halomonas sp. AOP43-D1-4 | reverse complement strand
GTGTCAAGTGGCGATTTGCGTCTGATTGATCTCCCGATGACGGCTGCGCAGCACATAATAGAGCTCCCGGGCAATATAGCGTTTCAGGCATCGGATGGCTTCCAGCTTGGAGTGACCCTCTCCCACCCGCCGGGCAATGTATGCCTGAGTATCGGCATCCAGACGTAGCCGCCCGATAGCGATGATATGCAGCGCACTATTGGCGGCGCGATCGCCACCCCGGTTGAGCCGGTGCTGCTGCGTCTTACCTGACGAGGCAGGAATAGGACTAACGCCACATAGCGCCGCAAAGCTGGCTTCTGAGCCAAGGCGGTCCGGATTGTCGCCTGCCGTGATCAGTAGCTGTGCGGCCGTCTCGTAGCCTACTGCCGTTCGCGACACCAACTTTGGTGCCAGCTCATCGACGATAGCCTTGATCATGACGTCCAAATCGGCAATCTCGTCGTGCAGTTCCAGGTAGCGGCGCGCGAGGGATTTCAGGGCGATGCGGTAAGCCATCGTGACATCCCGGTACCCGTTCAAATCGGGTCGCCATGCCGCCAGTGTCCGAAGCAACTGCATTCGCGTCATGTTCCTCAACAGATCGCGCAGTTCTTCTGGCGCCGAGACCACTTGAGTCTGGATCATCTGGAGGGCCACACGGCGAGCCGCGACCGCCGTTTTTCGGCAAACCTTCAGGACACGCAAGGACTCGATCATCCCGTCACGTGTCTTCGGGGTGACAGTGTGAACACCCGCATAGGCCGCATGAGCGGCATTCTCTGCATCGATTGCGTCATCCTTGCCGCGCTTGCGCCGTACGGTCTTATCGGGTGTCGTGACTTCCAAGATAGTGATGCCTGCGCGCTGTAAGTAGCGCAGCAGACCAGCTCCATAGGTGCCGGTGCATTCGATTCCCACCCGGCTGAGCTCGCCGAAGGAGCGCATCCAGGTCAGCATAGTCTTGTAGCCATGCCGGGTGGTAGGAAAGCTGGCGGTGCCAAGCACACGGTCATGGGCATCCACGACGGCGGCTACATGCAGCTCTTTGTGGGTATCAGCACCGCCGATAATGACGGAGCGATCACTTGGTTGCTGACTCATAGTGGATCTCCAAGCTATTGATTCAGGATGGCTTCACCGAGATCGATAGCCTGGACACGACAGTAATGAGACAGGCTGTCAGGCCCTTCTTGAGTCACATGCTTCGACGAGGCGAAACCTCGCCGCCAGTGCTCCCGGATCACCGACAGGTCCAAGGAAAGACACACTAGCCGGGTCGATCGGAATGTGGGTCAGGAGACCCAGGAGCCCTCACGGCACCAGGTCTTCAGAATAGGTCGATTACTATAAGTGTCGGATCAACCCAGAAACACCTGGCACCTTGTAGTCTTACTATCGGAATGGAACATAACGCTCTTCGGCTGACCACGTTGCTCCCAGGCGTGATCCAGCGCTTTCACAACAAGACCTGCATCCGGGCTGGACGACATGGCCCAGCCAACAACACGACGAGCATAAAGATCCAACACAACGGCCAGATAGTTCCAACGCTGGCCACTCCAGATATAAGTGATGTCACCACACCAGACCTGATTGGGCTGGTCTGGTGTGAATTTGCGGTCAAGATGGTTCGCAATATCTGGTCGCTCAACGGTGGCCTGCTTGTAAGCATGAGGGCCCGGCTGCTTACAGATCAGCCCCATTTCGCTCATCAAACGCCGAACCTTGAAACGACCAATGGTGACGCCTTCTTCGTTGAGCAAGCCCTTGATCGAGCGGCTGCCAGCTGAGCTGCGACTCTTTTTGAAAAGACGGCTTACCTGAGCCTTTAAGGCCAATTGCTCAACATCCACGCGGTCCCGCCGCTGGCGGTACTCGTAGTAACTGGAGCGGCTAATATCAAACGCGTTACAGACCATTTCAACAGGCATTTGCTCACTCAACTGGTCTATCAGCGCGTACGATTCATGTCGTCCGACATCAAGAGAGCAGTAGCCTTTTTTAGGATGGTTTTTTCCATCTCAAGGCGTTTGCAGCGAGCCTCAAGCTCCTGAATACGCTGCTGTTCTGAGGTTAACGCTTTACCCTTGGGCGTTACCCCCTGACGCTCGTCCGCAAGTTGGTGAACCCAGCGTCGGAGGGCACTTTCTCCGACGCCCAACGAGGTACAAGCTTGGGAATAGCTGTACCCTTGATCTAGTACCAGGCTGGCAGCTTCCTGCTTAAATTCAGGCGAAAAAGTACGTCGTTTCTTGGTCATCAGACACCTCGCTTATGGTGGCAATATTACCACCTACGTTGGTGTCCGGTTTTATTGAACCACTACAGTTCGCGACTCATTCCATTATCTTTGCGATCATTAGCCATGATTCATCTCCTTTTCATGCTTTCGGCAAAAACATATCAATCATTAACTCGATTAACCAATCGAGTAATTTGAGCGTAGCTAACCCCAAAGCCATTTCAAGAGATACGACAGATAATGGAAATCTTTAACCTTTGTCACCACGTTGTTTTGTTGTTATTAAAATACAGCACTAAGATAAAACAACACGGGATTAACAACGCTTGCTTCTACCGTAAGCAGAGACATAAAGAGAACATATCCCCTTACTATTTAACTTACGTAATTTTTCCGTATAACTATTTTTTAGATCAAGCTGGAAGTAATAGAGTGAAAGCGATGGTTAAAACAATCTTCTTGCATACTCACGAGAATTAGTTGGGCCATGGTGCCTCCTGCTCCTGTTTTTGCAACTGCGGGTCGCCAAGGTGAGAAAAATGAATACCGGCGCTGCCCAAGCCAGAAATAGTGATCAAGCCGTCATCATAATGACTATTTTTTATTTATCGAAACCCAGCGTAACGATTACAAGCCATTGAAAAAAACACTATACAGGTTTAATGCAAGAGAATGCTTACAAAAATATCAGCGATAGACTACATCATTCCCTACTAAAGCCGTTAGAATCGTACCTGCTACGGATCGCAGTAGCTCACTTGAGTCGCGCCAGCCCATGGAAGGGTTTCGGAAAGCAATATGCGAAAGGATCAAGGACGCGCGAAAGGCCACGGACGGCCTCATCATCCATGTTAGATAACCTCTGCTACATCGTTTTATCCCGCCATTTTCAGCACCAACCTTACTCATATTTTTACCAGTTCTCATCGCGCAAACTAATAGACGTTATGCCTGCCTTTATCGTTACTTCTTTATGTTTATTTTTATAGCACGCACAAAAAAGCCGCCCTTTCGGACGGCTTAATCTAATTCTCTAATGTGTTGCTTTTAACCATCTTCTGATGGTGCCGACACCAGGAGTCGAACCCGGGACCTACTGATTACAAGATATAAAATTTAAACATTAAAATCAGCCACTTAAAATAAAATCATCTATGCAAAAAATGCTAGTGACTACTTTGTAAATCATTGGTTTAGGATAAGGTGCTATGTAGAAAATCAAGCCGGGTTACTACATGAAATTAAAGAAATTTACCTACTCGCTACGACATGCCGAAAATGGCGGACACTACGTTCAATTTGATATCCGCTCACAAAACAACGGCGCCAAGATCGGGCTAACGCCAGAGGATACCGAAGAGCTTTGGCTTACCTGTGCAGAAATGCCCACCGTGGTTGCGGATCTGGTCGATGACCGAACTTGGGAAGCCCACCGTAAACCCATACTTGAAATGCTCGCCGCGCACTACGTCACGACGTCTGATTAACCAGTGCAACAACTGCATAATTGCGCATGAAAACGCATAAAAATATTGCCCCTTATAACCGCCCTCCCGCCCAGTATCTGCGCGGCCTGGGCCCCTGCCGCAACACTGCATAAAAACCACTACATTTAACGCGCGGGCGGGGCGGGGTGACGATAGCGCGGCGTGGGTCGTGGCCGTTGGTGGGTAGGCGGGCCGCACAGCACGCACAAGGCACGTTATCGATTAATGTGAGGAAGGGATAGGAAAAGAATAGAGCCGCTTACAACGAATAATAGAGCTAATCATAAGACTAATACGACTCATTTAAAATTCTACTCATGTGTGCGCATAAAAAAAACCGCCCGGGTGGGCGGCTTCGCTTTACGGTGCTGTCAGACGGCGTCGGGATCTACTAACCGGTAAGGGTCGAACTTCACCACCTCTTCACCAACGTGCTCGTTGATCTCTCTCATGGTCGCCTGCAGTGGTTCCAGCTCGTTAGCCACAAACACGCGCGCGGCTTTCTCAATGTCACCAAAGCCGCCGGTATTTTGCGGGATGATGCCCATCAACTGGGGTGGGATACGATGCCCTGCGAGCTGATCGTCTCGCGTAATATTCTTGATGTTATAGAACTCGTCTTTAGCCGCCACTTCTGACACCGGGATGATCTGAACCCCATCTTTCTTACCACGCGGTGAGTAGAGAAATAGGTTGCGGAAATTCCCCGGCCCCTTTGAATCCTTCAACGCTTTGCGCATGTCATCGATGTCTTTCTGATCATGAGCCGGGTCATTAACGTACATAATGAAACCAGCGTGCGAGCCATTGAGATAGTACCGGCGCCGGAAGAGTGTCGCGCTCTCATTCAGCCAGGCGCTTTGCAAGCTGCCGATATAGTCCGGCACGCCGTATATGCTTTGATCAATGTCCGGCTCCAATAAATGGATGGTCCGTCCTTCCGGTAGTTCGGCGCGCTCCATGTAGTTGGGCACCCACCAATAGCGGTCATTATCACCGCGACGAACGTACTTAGCCGCGCGATGCTTCAACGCCAGCCGCCGCCCAAGCCGCCCTTTCACTTCCTCAAGATACCCATTACCAAACACCAGATAATCTAAAGCCAGGCCACTAAAATCGCGGCGCCTTAGCAGCGGGTTAGGCACAAAGGTTTTCAATAAAATATTCCGCTTCACCTGCATCGCGCTGCCGTGGTGCGGGGTCGCGCGGTAGCTCTTGGCCAAGATGCTCAGCGGGATCGGCGGCTCGTACCACTCATCAGGCGTAAGCCAAACCCCCTCATACCAAACGTCTCGCATGGAAGTGACCGGCTCCGGATCGCCAAACGTGAACGCCTCCATTCGCCCGCCATCGGTGGCCACCGCCGGGGCGGCCTTCTCAGTCTCATAGGCATACACACGGTGGCGCGGTTTGTCCGCAGCGGTAGTCGTCGTCATTCGTAAATCTCCATGATGGATTTTCCAGAGCCTTCGCTAGTGGGGCCGTCGATAGGCTCGAAATGTAGGGCGTGCATCGTTGCCCACGCTAAATCGGCGTGCCCGGTCGCCTTATTGCGACCTGATACGTAAGTGAATTGGCGGCCAGATCCGGTTAGTTCTTTCTTGATAGCCATAAATGAAGCGGCCAAGTCAGACCAGCCCGCGTCAAATTCCAAACGGTCTTTTCTCATGATCTGCTGTGCCTGCATGACCATTTGAGTTTTCAGGGCAACGTCATAGCGGTATCTGATAACCGTGGGGAACCACTTTTCGACATACTCGGCAACAGCACCGCCGATGCCGGTGGTATCAATACCGATATGGCCAATGTTGTATTTGTCGCGGAACGCTTCGATAAACTCGGCTTGCTTCTCGTAGTCCTGCCCCTTGAGCCGGTGCCGCTCGAGCACGCGGTGCTTTTCATCACTAGATTGAGCCGGTAGCACTACGACCAGCCCAGCACCGTCGCCATCCTCTCCTTGGCCGGTCGGGTCGTAACCAATCCAGACTTCACGATCCCCAACAGGGCGCGGGGCAAACGGCCGGTAGTCGTCCCACACTTCCCAGCTATCCACCATGCACGCCTTCATCGTCGCCAGCGGGAACGCGCTCTGGCTATCATCGACGAAGCCACACATCAGTAGGTTGTCGAACTCTTCCGGCGAGTACTCCATGCGCAGCTGTTCAAGGTCGAAAAGATCACAGCCGCCCTCGATAGCATCCAGCACCGTCACGATCTGCCGCCAGTGGCCATCCGGGCACAGCTTCCCGTTTTTCAGTGCTTCATGGCTGACATCGAACTCGGCGCGCTCACTCTTCTTGCGCCGCTTATTGAACAGATCGCCATTCCAGAACGGATAACCCTCATGGCCAACGCTCGACGGCGTAGAAAAATACGTCTGCCGCCACTTCTTGTGCATGGCCATGCCAGACGTAACTTTCCGGAACTCAGCAAACCGATGAATCCAGAAATACTCATCCAGATACACGTCACCGTGATAGCCCTGGGCGGTTTTGCTATTCGTGCCTAGAAAGTGCAGCTCGGCGCCGTTGTCCAGAACGATGGGGTCGCCCTTAAGCTCGACGTCGCAAACCTCTTTAACGAACTGCACGATGTAGTTGCGGAAAATATGCGCCTGGGCACGGCTGGCAGAAAGAAAGATCTTGTTACGCCCGGTTTTAAATGCATCGACGATGGCCTCGCGAGCGAAAAACCACGTTGCGCCAATCTGGCGGCTTTTGAGGATATTACGGATGCGATGCTTATGACCCGCCTCAAGCCAAACCTTCTGATACTCGAATAGAGAATCAAGAAACGCGACTTCTAGCGCTTCCATTAGCTCTTCATCCAACGCGTTACGCTTTGGCTTGCGTTTCGGCCCCGCGTTACGCGCTTCAATTTTTGGGTTTAAATCCGCTTCGTTACCCGTTTCGTCATACTTCCGAACCCTGGCAAGCCGCTCCATTTGCCGCCCAAGCAAATCAATCTCTTTATAGTGCTTGCCTTCTTTTTCGGGCAGCGCGATAAGCTGAACCATCCGCGCCTCAAGCGAGTGCTCAACGCGTTCGGTCGGCGTGGCATCTTCCCAACGGTCACGCGCTTTCCAGCTATGCACCGTCGCAGGTTTCTCGTTAATCACCTCAGCAATACGCGCGACTCGCCACCCCTGCCAGTACAAATGGCGGGCGGTCATTCGCGGTGCTTCCTCGGCGCTTAAAATCGGGGTGGGGGCTGTAGTCGTCATGCCGCCAGCGTACCCGTCGCGCGCGATGCCCACGCCTGCCTCTGCTTGTCTTGCCTCCCCCGCACAACGCCCAAGCGTTGAGACTATCGCGCTACACGCGGAACCTGAGCGCTACCGAACCGCCACCCCGCTCAGGATGCCCAACATGCCCAAGTTTTTCCGCGTCGCCACCGAAGGCGCAACCACCGACGGCCGCGAGATTCAACGCGAATGGATCGAACAGATGGCCGCCAATTACAGCCCGAAAAAATACGGTGCCCGCGTCTGGATGGAGCACATCCGCGGCATGACAGCCGACAGCGTCTTTAACGCCCTGGGCGATGTCCTCTCAGTGGAAGCCCGCGAAGTGGAAGACGGTAAGCTCGCCCTGTTTGCCGAGATCGACCCCACCGACGAACTCAAGGCGATGAACAAAAAACGCCAAAAGGTTTACAGCTCCATCGAAGTAAATCCCAAGTTCAGCGACACCGGGGAAGCCTATTTAGAAGGCCTGGCCGTTACCGACTCCCCGGCCTCGCTGGGTACCGAAATGCTCGCGTTTAGTCGCGACAAAGGTGCCGCGTCGCCGCTGGCCACTCGCAAGCAGCACGCTGACAATCTCTTCACCGAGGCCGTGGAAATTGATCTCGACTTCACCGAAGAGAAGCCGCCAGCCGCCGACGGCTTGAAAGCCAAAATCGCCGCCTTGTTCGGCCGTCAGGACACCAAAACCGCCAAGGGCTTCGAAGCCTTCCGCACCGAGCTGGAAGGCACGCTGGAAGTGGTGGCCGAGCACTACAACGCGCTGGCCGATGAACTGGAAACCCGCCCCACTGCCGACCAGTTCAGTCAGCTTCAAGACGCTCATGACGATCTGAAAAAACGCTTCGATGAGCTGTTCAAAAAGATCGACAACGAACCAGACACCCCACCCCGCGCCCCTGCCACGGGTGGCGGCGAGGTTGAAGAAACCGACTGCTAAGCGCTGGCCAGCCGTAACACCAGCCACCGCCACTAAATTCAAGGAAACATTAAATGCGCAACGATACACGCAAGGCCTTAAACCAGTTCAAAGCCAAGCTGGCCCAGCTTAACGGCGTCGAAAACACCAGCGAGCAATTCAACGTCGCCCCCAGCATCCAGCAGACGCTCGAAACCCGCATGCAGGAATCAAGCGAATTTCTCAGCCAGATCAATATGGTGGGCGTCGACGAAATCAAGGGCCAGAAAGTCGGCCTCGGCGTCTCCGGCCCCATCGCAGGGCGTACCAACGTCGAACAGAAGGACCGCCAGACTCGCGATGTCGCTGAGCTGAGCGCAGAGAATTACGAGTGCGTCAGCACCGAGTTCGATACGCACATCCGCTGGGCCCAGCTCGACGCCTGGTCGCGCTTCCCGGACTTTCAGGCCCGCATCCGCAACGCCATCCTTCGCCGCCAGGCACTCGACCGCATCATGGTCGGCTTCAACGGAGAAACGGCAGCCGTCGAAACTGACCGCGCCGCCAATCCGATGCTCGAAGATGTCAACAAGGGGTGGCTGCAGAAGTACCGTGAGCACGCGGCCCAGCGCGTGCTCAAAGACGTCTCTGTAGGCGAAGGCGGCGACTACGCAAACCTCGACGCGCTGGTGTTCGATGCCGTGAACGAAATGATCGACCCGTGGTACCGCGAAGACACCGCACTCGTTGCAATCATGGGCCGCAAAATGCTGGCCGATAAATACTTCCCACTGATCCAGCAGCACGCCGAAACGCCGACCGAAGCCCGCGCGATGGACATGATGATCAGCCAGAAGCGCGTCGGCGGACTTCAAGCCGTACGCGCGCCGTTCGTACCCGACGGCGCCGTGATGATCACCTCACTGGCCAATCTCTCGCTCTATTGGCAGCTCGGCAGCCGCCGCCGCTACGTGCTGGACAACCCCAAGCGCAATCGCATCGAGAACTACGAATCCAGCAACGACGACTACGTAGTAGAAGATTACGGTTTCGGTTGCCTGGTCGAAGGCATCACCGAAGTAGAAGCCGCTGGGGGCGAATAATGAAAAGCCCAGCCCGTAAGCATTTTGAACAAGTGACCGCCGCGAAAGCGGCGGGCGCTGCCACCCCCGGCGAACAGCAGCAAGGCGAGCAGTACGAGCTACACGCCGCCGCCCTCTGGGAAGCCCGCCGCACGCTCAAAGGCATCAAATCCGTTCAGAACAAGATCGAGAAAAAGCGCGAGCTACTGCCGGACTACCTGCCTTACATCAACGGTGTGCTTGCCGAAGGCAACGGCGCCAAAGACGACGTGCTCATGACGCTCATGATCTGGTGCATCGATATCGGCGACTTTGAAAAAGCCCTCGAAATTGGAGCCTACGCCATGAAAAACGACCTCGACACGCCAGACCAGTACGACCGCGACACGGTCAGCATTTTGGCCGAAGAGATCGCCGAAGGCGTGAAAGCGCAGCTCGAAAAAGAAGGCGCCGACGCCGACGCACTCGCCAACGTCATGGCCCGCACGGTAGCTATCGTCGGTGATCACGATATGCACGATCAGATCAAAGCCAAGCTGCACAAATCCTACGGCTACGCCCTGCGCGCCGCCGAAGATCACGAAGAGGCACTGGAACAGCTCAAGCAAGCGCTATCGCTCAATGAGCGCATTGGCGTTAAGCAGGATATTCAGCAGCTGGAACGGCAGCTCAAGAACGCAGGCGGAAAGGCCAACGCCTAACGCCCAACCGAGTCGCACCCCGACGGCAAGGGGGCACCACCGAGCAAGGGCTTTTAGCCTCGCGCGAAGTGGTCCACCCCCTTCTTAAATAGGTCGCCAACATGATTGCCCACGGCACCAACCCACCCAGCAAAGCACTGGCCATCATCACCAATAACGGCTTTTGGCCGGATGTAGACCCGACCCAGTTTAAGGAAGAAGAGCGCGTTCACAGCGTCACCGATCCGCGCATAAGCAAGGCACTCCGCGCCGCCATCGCTGATATCAATCGCCAGCTTGCCAGCTACCAGCATGAGCAGCAGGAAAGCGGCCGCACCACGATAGACGAAGTACCCATCGAGCCCTGGCAAACACCAGGTGACCTGCAGCTTCTCTACCTGCGTGCGGTTTACGCCCAAGCCCAAGCGGATCTTTTGGAGCGCTACCGCGACGCATCAGCTACTGACAAAGGCGACGAACGCGGCGAAGCCAAGGATCTAGCCGCCGACGATTACCGCGCCGATGCCCGCGATGCAATCGCAGAACTCACCGGCCGCAATCACACCACGGTCGAGCTGATATGAAACGGGTAGTGCGCGCCCACCAAGGCGAAACACTCGACGCCCTGCTCTACCGCGTGTACGGCAAAACCGCAGCGATTACCGAGCAAACGCTGCAGCTAAACCCGCACCTGGCTGAACAAGGCCCGGTGCTGCGCGAGGGAACCCCGGTCACGCTACCGCCGCCACCGGAAACCCGCGAAACCAAAAAGCCAAAGATTCAGCTGTGGAGCTGAGAAACATAAGGGGATGACATGGCCGAACCATCAACCGCCGCCGCCGCCGGTACCGCATCGCTAGCCGCGTTGGTGATCGGCATGTTGCCCGGTATCGACGCCAATGCCGTAGTAGGCGCGTTTTGCGGTGCCACACTGTTTGTAATGAGCGCTAAAGAGCTCAGTCTTATCGAACGTCTGGTTTACCTGTTTATCTCGTTCTGGATCGGCTACCTCGGCGGACCCGCAACGCTCGGCGGCATACTCGAACATTCCGCCGTCTCTGCATTTATTGCCGCCGCAGTAACAGTCACCGCAGGGCTACGAGCAATCGAAGGAGTAAAAACGCTCGACCTCAAAAAATGGCTAGGGGGTCGCTAATGAGCATTACCTACCTAATCACAATCGCGGCCTCGCTAGTGGTCATTGGGCG
Source organism: Halomonas sp. AOP43-D1-4 (assembly GCF_052446175.1). Classification (NCBI taxonomy): domain Bacteria; kingdom Pseudomonadati; phylum Pseudomonadota; class Gammaproteobacteria; order Oceanospirillales; family Halomonadaceae; genus Halomonas; species Halomonas sp. AOP43-D1-4. The sequence continues at coordinate 43,153 of NZ_JBQSVY010000018.1, read as the reverse complement.
GCTGCTTACGTTCCGCCGCCTCGATGGTCGCTACCGCCCCGGCATCTCGCTGGTGGCGTGGCTAATCATCGTTGCCGCCACTTGCATCGCCATATTTGGTCCACCGCCCAGCATCGCGGGACGCTGGATCATCAGCGCCGCCATGGTCGCACTGGCCATCGGTTTAATCCGCACCGGCGGCAACGTCGCCCACCTATTCCGCCCACTCCGGAGGCAATAGCCATGCCCCAAGTAAGCCAGCATTTTCAACGCCGGGAATTCGCCTGCCGATGCGGTTGCGGCTTCGATACTGTCGACAGCCAAACCCTTGCCGCGCTTGAAGCTATTCGCACGCACTTCGGCCAGCCGGTCACCGTTACCAGCGGTTGCCGATGCGCTGCTCATAATGCCCGCGTAGGCGGCGCCCGCAACAGTCAGCACACGCTAGGCCGCGCGGCGGATATCAAGGTAAGCAACGTAGCGCCCGCACAGGTTGCCGCCTGGGCAGAGGTCAATCTCCCTCATGCAAGCGTAGGGCGATACAGCACTTTCACCCACATCGACACCCGCTCAACAGGACCAGCGCGGTGGCGGGGATGAAGCGTGTGTACATAGTCGCCAGCGCCGCTGTTGTAGCTGCAGCCTTCGGCGCTGGCTGGCAAATATCCAACTGGCAAAACGACAGCCACGCCCTAACAGCCGAGCGCACCGCCCAGCAGGCCATCAACGCCGCCATGGCGCGTGAATCCGAGATCGCCGCAAACGTAGAAACGCGCCTCGCCGAGCTGCAAGCCAACGAGCGGATCATCGATAGGGGAATCATCCGTGAAATCCAGAAACCGATTTATCAGCGCGTGTGCCTTGAGCCTGACGTTATCCGCCTGCTCAACCACGCCGCAGAAGGCACCGAACCAACAGAACCTAATGCAGCGCTGCCCTAGCGTGCTACCCCTGCTCAGCACCGGAACCGGCGAAGATGTCGCGCTCACAATGAGCGCCTGGGCAGCCGAGTATCACCGCTGCGCAACCCGTCATAACGGCCTAGTCGAGTCTCTACAATGATCAAATTACAGCACTTAAGGGCGCATTTGCTCGCTAGTGTCCCTGAATTGGCACGCAACCCCGAACAGCTCCATACCTTCGTCAACGACGGCAATATCAAGTTCGCGCGCGGCACCAACCTAAGCCACCAATACGCCGTCGATGCCCAAATTCTCATCACAGACTATAGCGGCCCACTTGACACGGTCATGATCCCGCTACTGCAATGGCTCAACACCTACCAGCCCGATTTAGTCGAAGACGAAGCCATCCAGATTGAAGCCGAAATACTCAACAACACCCACTGGGATCTCGCACTCACCGTGCGTCTCACCGAGCGCGTCGTCGCCCTGGTCAACTGCGAAACCGGCAGCATCAACGCCGCTCACCGTATGCCCGCCTACCCCGCCGACGCCTGCCCCGCGAAAAACTGGCAACTCAACATCAAGCACCCAGGCGATGACGACTACACACTCGAAGCCGAGTGGAATAGCCCATGAGCGACGAACTACAACAGCTCGACGCATGGCTAACGCCACTCATCGAAAAGCTCACCCCTAAAGAACGCCGAGTACTCGCACGCGAAGTCGCGCGGGATCTGCGCATCGCCAACCGCGAGCGCATCAAAGCCCAAACCAACCCCGACGGCACCCCGTTTGAACCGCGCACCCAGCTACGCGGCCGCCGTGGCCAAATACGCCGCAAAGCGATGTTCACAAAGCTGCGCACCGCAAAACACCTGCGTATCAAAACCAGCGCCGATGAAGCCGCCGTCCAGTTCGCCGGGCGGGTCGCCAAAATTGCCCGCGTCCACCACTACGGCCTACGCGACCGCGTCGAAAAAGGCGGCCCCCTGCACAAATACGCCCGCCGCGAGCTAGTCGGCATCACCGGCAACGACCGCAACCGCATCGCCAACAGCGTGTTAAACCACCTCACCCCGCCCAGCTAAACACCCTCAATTGTTCTAAGCGGCTGGCACAACGCCCGCCGCTACCCATCCGCACGTAGTCATCGCAGCATGGCCGCATGAACAACACCGCCGAAATACTCCGCCTTATTCAGAACCTGATTCGCCTTGGCCAAGTCGCCGAAGTGGACCATGGCGACCCCGATGCCGACCCGCCGCAACACCCCCGCGTGCGCGTTAAATCCGGTGACCTGCTCACCGCGTGGGTGCCGTGGCTAACCAGCCGCGCCGGTACCACGCGCGAATGGAACCCGCCCACCGTCGGCGAGCAGTGCGTCTTGTTTTCGCCCGGGGGCGACACCGCCAACGCCTTTGCAGCACCAGGGCTCTACCAAAACGCCCACCCCGCACCGAGCAATGACCCCGCATTGATCGGCCGCTGGTACCCAGACGGCACTCGCGTTGAATACGACCACGAAAAACACCGCCTGCTAATCCACTGCGTCGGCGATATCCATCTGGAAGTAGAGGGCAGCTTAACCGCCAACGTCGGTGGCGATATGAAAGCCACGGTGGCAGGCGTGGCCACCGTCGATGCCGAAAGCATCCACCACAACGGCGGAAGCTCCGTGGTCACCACCGCCCACGTTTGCCACTTCACCGGCAACCCACACGGCGACGGTTCCAGCACCGTCACAGCGGGGGAATAACGCCATGGCTCTCAGCAAAGCGCAGCTAAAAAACCGAATCATCAGCGAAATGCAGGCGCAGGGAGCCACTGCCACCGGTGAACACAGCTGGGTAAACCGCATGGCCGAAGCGATCGCCAACGCCGTGGTAGATGAAGTGCAAAGCAACGCAGAAGTGCCGGTCACCGGCGGGTCATCGGCAGGCAACTACAAGGTGAAATGACATGGGCATGAACGTGACCACCGGCGAAACTCTAAGCGGCCTCGAACACATCCGCCAAAGCATCGCCGACATCATTACCACCCCGCTAGGCTCGCGTGTAATGCGCCGCGACTACGGCAGCCTTGTGCCCGAACTGATCGATAGGCCGATATCTGACGCGCTCATGATGCAAGTCTACGCCGCCACCGTCATTGCTGTTTCACGCTGGGAGCCGCGCATCACCATCACCGGCACTCGCCACAACATCAGCACCGGCCAGCACGGCCGCGCCACGATAGAGCTAACCGGAAAAACCGCCGACGGCACCCCCATCAACGTAGGAGTGCCGCTGGTATGAGCACCATCGACCTATCGCGACTGCCCACGCCCACACTGCTCGACGAACTCAGCTTTGAAGAGATCCTGACCGAGCTACGCGCCGACCTGCTCGACCGCTCGCCCGATATAGCAGACGTACTGCAGCTAGAAAGCGAGCCGGTCAACAAACTGCTGGAAGTGGTCGCCTACCGTGAAATGATCACCCGCCACAAACAGAATGAGCGCGTCCGCCGGTTGCTGCTCGCCTACTCCTACGGCGATGCCCTCGACCACATCGGCGTCACGTACTTTTTCACCGAGCGCTTTGACGGCGAAAGCGACGATGCCTACCGCCGCCGCCTGTTGCTCGCCCCGGATCGTTTCTCCACCGCCGGTGCCGAAGCGGCCTACATCTACCACGCGCTAAGCGCCGACGCACAGGTCAAAGATGCCTCAGCAACAAGCCCCGCTGCCACCGAAGTTACCGTCGCCGTGCTGGCCAACAGCGGTAACGGCACCGCATCGCCCGAGCTAATCGAAACCGTCGAAAATGCCCTGAATGCCGAATTTGTCCGCCCGTTAACCGACCGCGTCACCGTCATCAGCGCCGACGTAGCCACCTACACCATCAACGCCGAACTCATCATCCGGCCGGGGCCAGATCCCGAGGTCGTCCGCGCCGCCGCCCATGCCTCCGTTGTTGAGTTCACCGAACGCCGCCACCGTCTGGGCGATGACATTTTCCAAGATGCGGTGCTGGCCGCGCTCTACGTCGAAGGCGTCGAGCGCGTGCGACTTCATAGCCCCGCTGCAGATATGCCCCGCTCAGCCATTCAGGCCGCGTACTGCACGAGCATCGAGGTAGCGCTACATGACTAAAACGCTACTACCACCCAACACCACGCCGCTTGAACGCGACATCGAGCACGTCACAAACCGCCCGATAGATGCCGAGCTGGACACACTGTGGGACGCCGACCGCATCCCCGATCATCTTCTGCCATGGCTCGCCTGGGCGGTGGGTGTACGTCAATGGTCAGAAGAATGGAACGAAGCGCGTAAGCGCGCCGAAGTGAAAAACGCCCTCAACATCCGCCGCCGCGCGGGCACTCTCGGCGCACTCCGCCAAGTCATCGGCATGCACGGCATTGAAGGCGGCGACATCGCCGAATGGTTTAACTATGCAGGCCAACCCGGTCACTTCCGCCTGGTGCTGGATCTCGACGGCGTCGGCATCAGCAAAAACGGCTATGACGAACTCATCACCGGGCTAACCCGCGCCAAACGCCTCAGCGCTCACTTTGACCCCACTCAGATGCGCAGTACCACGCGGGGCAACGTTCGAATCGGCGCAGGCAAACACACCAGCGGCAACATCACACTACAGCCCTATCGCCCCTCGCACCTCACCACCAACGGCACCGCCGCGATAGGCGCAGGACAGCACGCAAGCACCACCATCACCCTCACGCCCTACCACCCTCGGCAACTCGCTGCCCCCGGCCCGATAACGTTCGGCACCGGCCAGCACGCCAGTGGGCAAACCACCATCTACCCCTAGGAGCCAAAGCCCATGGCCGAGTACTACACAACACTCACCACCCAAGGCCTCGCCAAGGTCGTCGCCGCACTCAGCGGCGGCCCCGCCCTGCAGCCGCACAGCATGGCCGTGGGCGATGGCGGCGGCCCGAGTTTCTACGACCAATACGACCGTGACGCACTAAAGCAACGCTCATCACTTGTTAATCAGCACTGGGCAGACGACCTAAACCTTGTCGATGTTGACCCCAACAACCCCGCTTGGGTAATTACTGAAGGATTGATACCTACTCACGTTGGCGGCTGGTACATTCGTGAAGTGGGTATCTTTGATGTTGCCGGTGACTTGATCGCCATCGGCGTTTACCCCGAAACCTATAAACCGGTGGCTACAGCGGTAGAAGCGGACCTGCTGGTTCGCTCAATTCTAGAAGTGGGTGAAGCCGCCGCTGTGCAGTTAAAGATTGATCCATCACAAGTGATGGCCACGCGTGCGTGGGTGCTAGAAAGTGCCATTCCGCAAGCACTCACAATGCTCGACGATGCCGTCGAGCGTGCCGAAGTTGCCCGCGATATCGCCCAGCTGGCCGTTGGGATTTTCGACACAGAGCAAGAAGGCATCGATGCTACCGATGCTGATGCGTATTTCTGGGTAGCGCTCAAAGACAACGAAGATCTGGTCGCACTCTACAAGAATGCAGAGGGCGTCGCTGAATTCTACGGCACTTACTCAAGCGGAAAGGCATACAAGCTGTTAGCAGAGCGGTTAAACAATGTCGCCCGCGCATCGTCTCGTTCTGCCCGATTACAGCGTGAGTTCCACGGTAACAACAGCGACAGCCCGGCGTATTCAATGACCGATGGTGAGGGTAAAGAACTCATCACTATCGAACGAAATGGCAGGGTAAAAACCAACCCAGGCCCGCCACGCCGTGAATTCCACACTGGCCGTCGCCGGGCACGCGCAACGTCTAGAGTCCAGCTGTTAACAGAAAATGAGGAAGTCGCGTTAGCGCTAGATGATCGTGGCCAGCCGATCCAGACGTGGATAAAAGAATTTCACGGCAATGGGCTGCCCGACTGGGGATACATGACCCCGGATGGGCTGCTCATCCAGGGCGGAAACCGAGATGGATCTAACTACTACGGTGGCGGCAATTCAGAGTTAGAGCTAATCGATTTGCCGACCAGTTCACGGCATGTAAAAAAGGGCAATGTCTGGGACAACTACGGCGCTGTAAGCCTCCCGCGCCGCGACAACCCCGCGCTATTCGGCGTTGTCACTGACATTTTCCCCGGTGGCCATCGTGACGGCTATGCGCTGCTCGATCAGATGCAGACAGAATTCCCCACTTATATCGACTCTTCAATCATTGGGCACGACAGCCTTGGCAATGAGATCCGTGAATACACGTTCCTCAATCCTGATTACATTTACTTGCGTACAGAAATGCGAGCAGAGCGCCCTACTATTGTGCTGCTCGGCAATATCCACGGCAGTGAAACGGGTGCAAGTGCGTCAAATTTCCAGTTTATCTGGAACCTCGTTTATGGCTGGCGAAACTCAGAAATAATGAGCTGGCTACGCTGGAACGCCAACATTGTTTTTGTGCCGTTTATCTGCCCCGACGGGTATGACAACAGGAGGCGACGCAATCCTAACAATGTAGATTTAAACCGTAATTTCCCCGCAGGATGGGAGGAAGGCACGAGCAGTTACAAAGGCGACGCACCCGGTTCAGAGCTGGAAACACAGGCAGTCATGTCTATCCCGCCACGTTATCCGAACGCCGCTTATATCGGTCACCACAATTTCTCAAACTCAACGACTCAGCGAATCTTGTGGATTGGAACGCTAACGGAGGGCGGTTTCAAAGTCGCGCAAGCGGTGTCTGATGATGTAAACCAACTGGTGCGCCGTGAGTACGAGGGCACTAGTGAATATCTCGAATCAGCTCGCGGCCAGTTTCGACTTGCTGACCTCATAGGTGGCGGGATGGATCGCTACATTCACATCGAACATGGCTGTGAATCCTATTTGCTCGAAACCCGCTTCGGGTCCTGGGGGCCAACGCGCGAGGATCGTCAGCAGCTCGGCACGCGCGCCTTGGAATTTTTCTGTAAACGCATTTGTGAGCAGCAAACTCAATTTTCTATCAACTGAGGGGGTCATAATGATCAATCTACAAGTACTGCACGGGCTCCATATTCCGGGGAAAACGAATCTTAAAAAAGTAGAGTTCACGCCGGAGGGTATGGAGCTAGGGCATATCGACTGGAGCACTTTAATCGACCCCGCGTACTGTACGCCGTCAGCCGAAACGGTTTGTAACCGTGCGCTTCGTGAAGAAGAAGTGCATATAAACGCAGGCCGAATCACAATCGGTAATTTTGAGGGCGGCCCACTTTCGTTTGTAACCGACTCAGATAATCTTGATGGCAATTTTATACGCATCAATCCTGATGCGGCTGTTAATCCTGATCAGTGGACACTCGTGCTAGTGATGGAGCCGTCTTCAAACAACTCATCGATACAGCGGTTTGTTAGCCCCACAGTAGTTAATCAAGAAGATGGCGTTTGTTTTAATATCGGGATGAACAACACACTGTCGTCACTCGTTATCTATGAAAATGCGCTACTTGTTGGCGGTCAGCCTCAGCGCCTACGCTACGGCGTGCCTGCGGAGCGTCGCGGCACACGGGCATTAGTCATGTTCACGTTTTCAGTTCGCGAGGGGCTGAAAATATTCTGGAATGGCGAGCAAGTGGCAGCAAACCCTGACGACCGACGTCCGCTAACGTACGGTTACAACGCGGGCGAATGGGAGATGTTTCGCACAGCGCGCGGGCAACTCGGCATGGCAGGCGTAATTGATGTCGATCTAAGCGAGCCGGACTATGAAGGGGATCGGCTCGCGTTAGAAAAATTCATGATGGAAAAGTACGGCATTGAAGCGAGCTAACGGGAGATCACGATTATGAAATTGAACGAGTTTTTACACGAGCACAGCGAATGGATTGCAAGCAATGTGCCCGGCAAGCCACCGTTCTCAGATGTAAAAATCAAGAATAAAACGGTCTCCAGCGATGACGTCGAGACGATCGAACTCGGTGAAGATCCCCACGTGACGATCAACGGAAAATTGGTCTCGTACTCAAGCGAGTAAAGGCAGAAAAGAACACCCCAGCCCGCCACCCGGCGGGCTTTTTATTGCCTTTCTGTCCAGCCCCCCTCGCACAACGCCCGCCGCTACCCTCCCGCGCGTAGTCATCGCAGCATGGCACCACTAGCAAGCCACACCATTACCCCGCTTGAACCTGCGCAGGAGCCAAGCACATGGCAGACCAACATCACCACGGCGTCCGCGTCGTCGAAATTAACGAAGGCACGCGACCCATCCGTACCGTGTCCACCGCCGTCATCGGCATCGTGGCCACCGCCCCCGCTGCCGATGAAGACGCCTTCCCGCTCAATACCCCTGTTTTAATCACCGATCTCTACGCCGCCATCGGCAATGCAGGTGCAGGCGGCACGCTGCGCCGCACGCTCTCCGCCATCGTCAGCGAAACCCGCCCCGTCTGCGTGGTCGTCCGCGTAGAAGAAGGCGACGACGAAGCCACCACCACCGCCAATATCATCGGCGGCGTCAGCAGCACCGGGCAAAAGCTCGGCATGCAAGCCCTCACCGCTGCAGAAACCAAGCTCGGCGTAAAGCCGCGCATTCTCGGCGTGCCGGAACTCGACAACGAAAGCGTCGCCGCAGAGCTAGCAGGCATCGCCCAGCAGCTGCGCGCGTTCGTTTATGTCAGCGCCTACGGCTGCGAAACCAAGGAAGAAGCCAACATGTACCGCGAAGGCTTCGGCCAGCGTGAAGTGATGGTGATCTGGCCCAACTGGCAAGCGTTCGATGTTGACGCCGAAGAAACCCGCCCGCTGTCTGCAGTGGCTAAAGCACTCGGTCACCGCGCCCGGTTGGATAACGAAATCGGCTGGCATAAAACCCTATCGAATATGCCGGTCAACGGCGTAACCGGCATCACCAAGGATCTCTCTTGGGATCTGCAAGACCCAGCGACCGACGCCGGTTATCTGAATGCCGCCGACATCACCACGTTGATCAACAAGTCAGGCTTTCGTTTCTGGGGTTCCCGCACCTGTTCGGAAGATCCGCTGTTCGCGTTTGAATGCTACACCCGCACCGCCCAAGTGCTGGCCGATACCATCGCCGAGGCGCATATGTGGGCCATTGATAAGCCCATGCATCCCAGCCTAGTGCGCGACATTATCGAAGGCGTCAACGCCAAATTCCGCGAACTCACCCGCCGGGGCTACATCCTCGGCGGCTCCGCCTGGTTCGATGAAGAGCTAAACAGCCCCGAGGTATTGAAAGCAGGCAAGTTGTACATCGACTACGACTACACGCCGGTACCGCCGCTTGAAGACCTCACCTTCCAGCAACGCATCACCGACCGTTATTTAGTCGACTTCGCCGCCCGCATCAACGAATAAGCCGCAACGCGATAGGCACTAACAGGAGCAAGCAAAATGCTACCCAAGATTCTCAAGGACTTTAACTTGTTCGGCGACGGCAACAACTGGCAAGGCCAGATCCCCGAGCTCACGCTGCCGGAACTCGCCCGCCGCATGGTCGAGTACGAAGGCGGCGGTATGGATGGCCCCATCGAAGTCGACCACGGCAATGAGCTGCAGGAATTTGAATGGACCGCTGGCGGCATGATCGTCGACATCTTCGACAGCTACGGCAGCCCCATTCACGACGCCACTATGCTCCGCTTCACCGGCTCTTACGAGTCCGACGAAACCGGCGACATCGTGCCGGTCGAGATCGTCATGCGCGGCCGCCACAAAACCATTTCCATGGGCGACGCAAGCAAGGGCGACAACAACCAGATCAGCGTCACCACCACGCTCAGCTACTTCAAGCTCACCGTCGACGGTGAAGACATCATCGAACGCGACGTGCCGGGCTACGTATTCAACGTGCGCGGTACCGACCGCTTGGCCGAACGCCGCCGCGCCCTCAGCCTGTAACCACCACCCCACTCACCACGGCCACCCCGGTGGCCACACCCAGCACATAGGAAATCACAGCAATGGAAGACAAGACTGAAAACCAGATCGCCGCCGAAGAAGCCAAAGCCACCGCGCCGGGCATACCCACCAAGCAAATTGAGCTAGACACGCCTATTCAGCGCGGTAAAAGCACAATTGAAGAGGTAACGGTGCGTAAGCCGCTAAGCGGCGCACTTCGCGGCGTGGCATTAGTTGATCTGCTGAACATGGATACCCGTAGCCTGCAAAAGGTGTTGCCTCGCATCACGGAGCCAGCACTAACAGAAACTGACTGTCGCGACATGGACCCCGCCGATCTACTCCAGCTAGGTACCGCCGTCTCAAATTTTTTGTTGGGCAAGCGGGCCGAGGGGTAACAGCCAATATCCCCAACGACGTAGAAGACGCCATGGCCGATATCGCCTTCGTCTTCCACTGGCCGCCCAGCGCCATGGATGACATGGGGCTTGAAGAGCTGGGCCGCTGGCGAGAAAAAGCCCGCGAACGCAATACGCCTAAAAAGCGCGGGCGAACATCACGCAATGCCCCATAACGGGGCATTTTTGCTGCAGGAGGCCGGATGGCCAACAACCTGAACCTGAGCGTCACGCTCAGCGCTATAAACAAAGCGACCGGCCCCTTACGGCAAATCATGCAAGGCGCAAGCGGCATGGGCGGCGCGTTGCGTGAAAGCCGCGACCAACTACGCAACCTGCAGGATCAGCAAAAGAAACTGACCGCCTTCCGTGATATGTCGCGCCAGAGCCATGACACACGCCGCGCACTCATGGATAAGCGCGAAGAGCTGAAACGAATAACGGGGCAACTTGAAAGCACCGAAGGGCCAACGCGACGGCTCACCCAGCAGCAAGAGAAGGCCCAGAAAGCCGTCGATAAGCTCAGCAATGAATACAGGCAAAACCGCGACCGTGTCAGAGAGCTAGCCCGTGAACTGCCCGCCGGTGCCGAAGGCGCGCGCGGCTTCAAGGAACAAAACGCCGCCCTTGAAGAGCAAATACGCCGCACCAATGAGCGCCTGGCCAAACAGAAGGACGCTCTGCGCCGCCTGGGCGAAGCCAACGTAGGCGGCCGCTTTAATGCAATGACAGGTGAAATCCGGCGGTTTGGTCGTAACGTGACCATCGCCGGTGGGCTGGCTGTCGGCTCAATCTTCGCCCTCAGTAGCAGCACCGCCAGCCTGGGCGATGACGTCGCCAAAACAGCCGACAAAATGGGGATTGGCACCACTGAATTACAACAACTGCACTACGCCGCCGAGCGCGCCGGGGTAGGCACGGAAGGCCTAAACAGCAGCATGCAGCGAATGGTTCGCCGTGTGGGTAGAGCCGCAAACGGTACCGGTGCCGCCGTTGCTCCCCTTGAGCAGCTCGGCTTATCCGCACAGGCACTGAATGACATGCGACCTGAACAAGCCGTGGCCGCCATCGCCGACGCGCTTGAAAATGTAGAAAGCCATGGCGACAAAATTGCCATCATGAGCGGCATCATGGGCAACAGCGGCGAGTCCATGATCAATATGTTGCGCGGCGGCAGCGAAGAGCTAGAAGCGCTCATGGCCGCCGGGTTAGAAACCGGTTACGCACTCAGCGACGGTGCCGCGCGGGGCGCAGAGGACTTTCAAGACGCCCTGCTCGATGCCCAGCTTGCCGTCAAAGGCGTCAAAAACACGATTGGCGCCGAGCTAATGCCCGCCGTGACGGAGATCATGCGTGAGTTCGTCGGCTGGATGCGCGAAAACCGCGAGCAAGTGCAGGCATTCGCCAGAGAATTTGGCGACCGTCTTAAAAACGCCGTGCCCATCATCATCAACCTCGCCACCGGTGCTGCAGGCATGGCCAGCAGCATTGCCGACATCGTTAGCAGAACGGCGGACTTGGTGGGCGGTTTCGACAACCTCGCCATGCTGGTTGGCGGGCTCTTCGCCGCCAAGATGATTCTCAGCATCGTCATGTTTGGGGTAAGCATAGTGAAAGCAGGGGCGGCGATGGTCGCCTTTGCCAAAACGTTGCCAGCCCTTGCCGCCGGGTTTAAAGCCGTAGGCGCGTTAATGGCCGCCACGCCTATTGGCTGGCTGATCGCAGGTATCGCCGCTATAGCAGGGGCCGCCTACCTGATTTACAAATACTGGGAGCCAATTAAGGCGTTCTTCGGCGGGTTATGGCAGCAAGTAAAAGAAGCGTTCGACGAAGGGTTAGGCGGCATAGGTCGCCTGTTAGTTAACTGGTCGCCGTTTGGCCTCCTTTGGGCGGGAATTTCATCAGCGCTAGGCCGCCTCGGCGTTGACCTGCCCGAATCGCTATCAGAGTTGGGTGGTGGAATTATCGAAGGGCTGGTGAACGGCATCAAGGCGGGGTGGGAAACACTGCGCTCGGCAGTAAGCGAGATGGCCAGCAACGTAGGCAACTGGTTTAAAGAAGTGCTCGGCATCAACTCCCCCAGCCGCGTGTTTGAAGGATTCGGCACCAATATCGTGGAAGGCATTATCAACGGTATTAGCGGGATGGCCGGGGCTGTTCGCGACCACGTAACCGGGCTGGCCAGCGATATAGCGGGGTGGATGAGCGACACCGTCGGTAGCGCAGTCGACGTGGGGAAAGATATTGCCAGCGGCTTGGGCGACGGTATTCGTAATGGGGCCAACTCGGCATGGAACGCCGTAAGAAGCCTAGCCACAGGCACAGAAGACGAAGCTCGTGACGATCTGGATACTCATTCCCCCAGCCGCGTATTCAGAAGCATTGGCATCGATGTATCTGCCGGGTTAGCCAACGGTATTGAGGACGACTCAGACGGCCCGCTTAAGCAAGTGCGCAGCCTCACCAGCAACCTACGCAACGCCGCCGCCGGGCTAATGCTTGGCGCTGGTGTTGCTAGCCCCGCTGCGGCACTGGACATACCACAACCCGAAGCGCAAACCGTCACCGCAAGCATCGCCGCCCAAGAGCTGCCCAGCGTAGACCGCGACAGAATCGACACCAGCAGCATACAAATCGACGCCCGCCCACCGCTGCAAAGCCACACCAGCCAGCCAAGCGGCGGGCTGGTCATTCATGGCGGTATCAGTATCGACGTGCATGCCGCCCCCGGCATGGATGAGCAAGCGCTGGCCCGGATGGTAAACGAGCAAGTGCAACGCGCCCTTCAAGATGCCGAACGCCGCGCCACCGCTTCAAGCCGCCGCAATTTCTACGATAACGACTGAGGGCAACCCCATGATGATGACCTACGGCCTGTTTGTGTTCGGCCTCGGCACCGCCGCTTACCAGGAACTGCAGCGGCAAACCAACTGGCGACACGCCAGCCAAAGCCGTATCAACGCGCGGCCGGTGCACCAGTTTCTCGGCCCCGGCGACGACACCATAAACCTAACCGGCACCCTACTGCCCATGTTTACCGGCGGCCAACAAAACCTCGATATGCTGCGCTCACTGGCGGACGGCGGCCGCGCGTGGCCGCTGATCGAAGGCACTGGCACCTACTACGGCATGTTCACCATCACCAGCCTCAGCGAGCGCAAAAGCGAGTTTTTCCGCGATGGCGCTGCCAAGCAAATCGAATTCGAACTGCAGCTAACCCGCATCGATGAAGGACGAACCGAACTGCTCGGCGTACTGGAAAACAGCGCCCTGCGCGCAATCACCGGGGCGCTGGCATGAGTATCCACCCGGATTATCGAATAACGCTCCAGGGACAAGTCATTAGCCCAGAGTTTCGCGCCCGCCTTTCACTGCTCATGCTCCACGACAGGCGCGGCATGCAGGCCGACCAGCTCGACATAACGCTAACCGATGATGACGGCATGCTGGATATACCGCCCACAGGTGCCGAGCTAACGTTGGCCATAGGCTGGAAAGGCCAAGCGCTCACCGAGCGAGGCATGTTCATTGTCGATGAGGTCGAACACACCGGCGCACCGGATACACTCAACATCCGTGCATCCAGTGCAAACATGCGCCAAGGCCTGCCAGGCAAACGAACACAGAGCTGGGATAGCGTCACCGTCCGCGACATCATCACCACGATAGCCGCCCGGCATGACCTCACGCCCAGCGTCGGGGCCACGTTGGCCGGTGCCCGCGTCACGCATATTGATCAAACCGACGAAAGCGACCTGCACTTTCTCACACGCTTAGCCGAACGCTTCGACGCGGTGGCCACCGTCAAAACCGGTCATTTGATATTCGTGCCTACTGGCCAAGCCACTACGGCCAGCGGGTTAGAGATCCCGCCAATTCACCTGCACCGCCAAAGCGGCGACCAGCACCGCTACTTAATGGCCGAGCGCGACGCCTTCACCGGCGTTACCGCCCTATGGAATAACACCGCCCACGCCACACGCGAAGCGGTAACGGTAGGCGACCCGCAAAACGCCCAGCAGCTACGCCACGCCTACGCCAGTGAAGCCGAAGCGCTGGAAGCCGCAAAAGCAGAATGGCAACGCATCCAGCGCGGCGTCGCCTATTTCAGTATCACTCAGGCCGTCGGTGATCCCGACATATTCCCCGAAACCCCGGTATGGTGCATTGGCTGGAAAACGCAAATCGACACCACACCCTGGATCATTACAGAGGTCACGCACAGCCTCACCGACACCAGCTACACGACCGCGCTAACCTTGGCCGTGCGGAGCCAAAAATAGCCTAAAATACAATGAACTATATATAAATGACTAAAACGCCATTTATCCTTAGGGAAGAAAGGGCCAAAAAAATATCTATTTGTATATAATATTGCTATTTTATGGAGTAAGACACATCGACGAAAAGCACAGAGCATGTACCAAATTGTAACAATCGCACCTGATTGGATCTTAGAAGATGAACCAATGGGTACGAAGAATAAATGCTGGGTGCTGTTACCCGATGACGACACCCCATGGCTCTTTAAATTTTCTCGAACAATTTCAAAGCAGCCATTAAGTATTGCCGGAGAACACTGGTCTGAGAAAATTGCTAGTGAAATTGGCAGAATATTAGGCATACCTTGCGCAAGAGTCGAACTTGCTGAGTTCAATGGTACTTATGGCTCAATCAGCCAAAAATTCGAAGAATTAAAAAACTCTTCATGTGAATTAGTCCATGGAAATGAGTTGCTAGCAGGTGCAATTGAAAATTACGACCAAGAGAAGAAATATGGCCATAGCCTACATATTCTTGAAAATATTCTAACAGCAATCAAAACCGTAACTAATGGTGAGCAAGCTCGTAGAGACGCTTATCATGCAATTGGTGGTTATATACTTTTAGATGCATTAATTATGAATGGTGATAGACATCATGAAAACTGGTCAATGTTCAGGAAATATTCAGCTGGGCAAATCAGCCATGAAATGGCACCCTCATTTGACCATGCATCTTCACTAGGTCGTGAATTAGAGCCGCGAAAAATTTCAATTTGGAAGCAACAAGGCTCCCAGAGTTACAGCAACCAAATTGATAAATATATTAGAAAGGGCCCTGGAGGAGTCTTTGAAGAAGTCGACGCTAGGAAAGGCATGAATCCTATAGAATTAGTAGCACTTGCTAACAAAAGATGGCCTAGCGTAATTTCTCCATGGCTAAAAAAATTATCAGAGACTGATATCGATGTTATATGTGGGACATTAAAAGAAATACCAATAGCATGCACTAATAGCTATGCTATGGAATTTGCAGAACTTTTACTTAGAAAAACGTACGTCAGGTTATTGGAGATCTGAAATGAGCACACTCTATCTAGCATGGCGCTCAAAATATAATACTAATAATTGCACACAAAACGAATCGCGATGGTTTCCCATTGGAGCTCTAGATTATGATAAAGCCAAATCATTATATAGTTTCTTTTATCTAAAAGGCGCAGAGAAAGCCAGAGAACTAGCTGGCTTTTCAGCATTAGATGCTTTCCCTGATTTAGAAAAAAAATATCAGTCGGATGAGCTGTTCGAATTTTTTAAGAATAGAGTTCCAAATAGAAAAAGAAGGGACTTTTCTAGCATTGTAGAAAGAATGGATTTGGAGGCTAACTCAGCAGACCCAGTTTCAATTTTATCTATTTCAGGGGGCACTAGACAAACCGACTGCTTAGAAATGTTTCCTGATCTAGAACCTAATGAAGAAGGCTATTTTACGTGTAAGTTTTTCGTACATGGGAGCCGCTTCATGTCTGATTATTCCAATGAAAAATTAAAGAAACTTGAAGTTGGAGATGAACTAAAAATTGCTATCGAAATGAATAACCCGGCAACAGGTAGCGCAATTCAAATCCAAACCAAAGATGATCTCGTTGTGATTGGTTATGCTCCAAGGTATTTGCTAGAAGACTTAAAGCAAATGGAACAAAATCCGTACGACGTTCAAGCGCATATTGCCAAGGTAAATCTAGAGCCAGCTCCTTCTAATCAACGGTTGTTAGTAAGCCTATCTGGTAAATTGCCTAAAACTAATAGCGGTATGAGAGCACAAGAAGAGTTTTCCGCGCTCATCCACTAACTTAAGCTGCACCCTCGGCCACTCCAAATGGCCGAGGGTTTTTATTGTCGCGTGCTTCTGACGAAGCGTTCCCGCAACGCGTGCTATTAGGCGACAAAATCACAATGTCAAACAAACTTAATCGATAATGTAAGCCATTCGCCATACTTTTGTAAGAGATTACTTACAGCGCCCAGCACCTAGCCTGCCTAACCACCACCCCCTTGAACTGCTCCACGTTTACAAAGCACCCCTGCCCCCCATTGGGCGGCAATAACCGGCAGCGGCTGCCCACCCGGTGCGATTTAAACAATCGGTATTCCCCCTCCACCTCGGCCACCACCAGATCCGCATGGCCAAACGAGCGTGCTTCATCCACCACCAGCACATCCCCTTCCATCCATGGCCCGCCGGGAACTGCGTCTTCGCTCACCTCGACTAAAAAATAACTGGGTGAAAATCGCCGATGATCAAATTCCGCTACCGCCGGGTGCTGAACCCCCACCACTGCTGGCCCCAAGTAATTTACGCGCATGCCCTTGCCCTGCTGTTTTTGATATGACACGACGTATATTAGAATTTTCCTGTCGCGCTCCCAGAGTCTAATACTGTATAAAACAACAGTCTTACACAATAGGTAAAGCAAATTATGATTGGTTTTGTCGACTTGCCCAGCACCGCCAACAGCTTATGGCCGCCATGGACGCGCTCAACGAGAAGATAGGAAAGGGAACGGTACGCTTGGGGCTGCCGGAGAAGAATGCCCCCAGGCACCTACGCTGCGCGAGCCGAAGCCCGCGCTATACGACAAATTGGGATGAATTGATGAAGACGTATACGGATGAGGGGGCGTCAAAGAGATATGTCAAACGGGAAAAAATGAAAATAACATCTCTAAATTTAAACTAAAACGATATCTTTTGATGACTCAATAAACCCAGCTAATATTTCATCAAAGACAGATTCATCAATACCTAACAAGCCCGACGAAGAAACCTCAACCTTACCAGAACCAAATTTAGTTCTAACTCGTAGCCTTGCGCTGCTTATTTTGAATTTTTTCTCTTGTAAAAATTCCTCTAGATCGACATAAGCATTTAATGAAGAGGATACTGAAACATCAGCATATGAAGAAGAGCTAATACTAATACCCTTAGCTTTAATTTTGTCAGCCCTCACACTCAAAATACTATCGAAAGACTTAGCGTTTTCAATAAAATCATCTACAGAAACTTTTGACTCCCTAAAATAAATATGTCCATCTACTTCTTTGAGTAGGAAGTCAACCAGTCCCTTAAGGCTTCTCGGGGGGTTAAATACTAATAATAGAAAGCCATCACTGCCAAACTTTTGCAATTGAAATTCATATCGAGGAAATCGAACAACTTCGACCTCACTTTCTCGTCCTTGAAGGTCGATGACTGTTTCTCGCGTAACTACCTTCTCGACATAAACAGCAGAAACAGAGTTTTCATTAAACTCTGTTAAGGTAAAACTATTGTCTTGAAAATTATGACCTGACAAATCAGAAAACTTTTCTATCAGGCGATTCAAGGGCAATTCAAGAAAAAACTTAACTATTTTCACCTTGATCATCTTCGCCTCCAGGCTGATCAGCCAAGTCATCAAAAATATCAGCTACTGCTTTTTGGGCAGCTTTTTCAATTTTAACACTTAACTCTCTCTCTTCCATAGAACTAAAGCCAGTTTTACTAGAATTATATTCCAAGTTTCCTTTGTATTTATAATATCCCCTTGGCAGATATGAGAAGCCTGTAAAGTTTTCAGCATCTTTAAACTGTGCCTCAAATTCAAAAATATCTGAGTCATAGCTGCCATCATCAGATTGCCAAATAATTTTCCAAATATAGAAACCTTTTTCGTACAACCCCCTAAGCTCTTCTGACTGAAGTACTTTCTCTCCCTTTAAAGATGCTCGAGTAATATGCACACCTAGATCAACGCTATCTGATTCGTCCTCTTCTCCATCTTCATCATCAAGATTATCCTCTAGGTTTTTAGGATGAAATATATAAACATCCGTTACATCACGAAAATTTAAGCCATCCAAACCCTTAATGAGTCTTTCAAAAAACTCAGTTCTTTTTTCCGGCTCTTGAATACCTTCCATGTTTATACTTTCTATCTCAAGCTCCTTGCCTAAACTCTCAGACAAGTTTGAGACCAGTATGCCCTTAAAGCTTTCTACTACATCTGTGAGAGGGCTTCTAATCACTAATTTATCACCTTCGACTTCTAAACTTAAAACAGCCTCGCGCTCATCAACTTGTCGAAACTCATTTTTATTGAAATTGACTTCCCGATAATTTACAACCACCTCTACCTTGTTACCGATAATTTTAACCTGAGAATTAGCATCTAGATCTCCAATCATATCATTCAACTCAAGAGCTGCCTCTTGCACTTGTTCGACACCAATTCCAGGTACATCGATATAAGAAACAGTAGATTTATCCCTTCTTCCACGTGACCCTAAAATTTTGGCTAAAGCTTTATAATCATAATAATCATGAATCAAGCGTGAAAAATATTTAGATAAATCCTCTCTACTAGCATCAGAGGGAATTACAATACCTCTTGCTAAAAACAAATCTTTTAAATCGCTTTTTGTAAGCTGAGATTGATGCAAAGCATCATAAAGCGCTTTATCGTTTACACTATAGAGGCTACCTGTTTTCATCATGATCTCCAGCCCACATCGATACTGCTTAAAGAGGTACGATAAGTTTCAACAAGTTCAAACTCAATATTTTCGAGCAAACTTCTTTTATACTGATCAAACCCCCACGCCTGAGAATAGGCCTCAATAGCTTGATAATAGTTGGCAGTTATTTCTTTATCTCTATCTAAGCACGCAACCCTTAACTTAATTTTTTCACCGCTATCAAGAATCTGAAAGCGAGATATCAAATCAAAGAAATACATAAACTCACGATGATCTCCACCAGGCCTATTGTAATAAATCAAATAACCTGAATCACCCACTACTTCTTTAGCAGATGTTTCATCGTTCACTCTCTCAATGGCTGGATGCTTTATTACTAGAAATGGACCGGAAAGCATCTCTATCGTCGCAGCACGCGTAAGTGCATTACCGTGTGTTTTATGCAGAGTAAGTTCTGGATAGAAAAACATATATTTATTTTTAGGGAACTTATCGTCATATGCTAAAACCTTCATGTCACTAACAATTGTAAGAAGATAATTTATGAGCTTCGGTTCCACTATATGAAGATACTGTTTTTTCTTTAATGGCAAGCTATCCGTATTTAGTTGCTTTTCAGTTTTAGATGGATTATAGGGTTTAATATGATTATAAAAATCTTTATCATATTCATTATCATGATTATAAACAAAAAGCATGCCTCTAACTTCAGGATTACCACTTACGCTAGGAGCATAACGCCCACGCCACTGAGAACTAACGCGAGCACAATCAATCGTACTTGCTAAAGATTTAAGTGCGCCTCTAATTTGAGTTTGTGATATAGACCCCTTCTTGTAACTTTTCAAGTCAGTATTTAAATAGACTGTTTTATTCAAATAAGGATCATCGTAATAAAATACTACGTCAACAGGATGAGTATGATCATCTTTCCTTGCATGTTCTTGTGATTTAACACAATCGAAGTTTGTATCCGTTAACGCAGCAACATCCCAACGAAAATGTTGAAAAACATCCCTAGATATTATCTCAGCTATCTCCGCCACAAACCGAGTCTCACCACTCATCATCGCCACCTATTTATCAAAGACAATAAAACTTTCACAAGCCTCAGCCTTGTGATTATCTACAAACCTTTCAAATAAGAACTAAATATTTGATAGTAAAATAGAGTGACAATTCTGATTTTATATTTTTCATTTTCACCTCCCCTGTTTTATCTTTCAGCAGTCTCAAAGCTGCCTTATGACGTCATAGTTTTACAGTTAAACAACCCGCCCAATCCGAATCTCACACCGCCCCAGAATCTCCAAATCCCCCATATCCTGCGGCTTAATCATTTCAGGCTGATAAAGCTCGTTATCACTGATCAAATACAGCGCGCCCCCTGCTAAACGCTGCACCCGCTTGATCCGCCTTTCACCACTCACCAACAGTAAAAACACCCCTTCCTGCTTCGGATCGCGATTCCCACGGTTCACTAGCACCCAGTCACCATCGGCCAAGGTGCCGTCCATTGAATCGCCGCGCACTTTGATACCCACCACTTGGGCAGGGTCTAGCCCCTGTTTAGAAAGCTCAACCGTCGAAAAGTACAGCGTGGTTTTTACTGGTTCGCCTTCAAAGCTACGGCCAGCACCCGCTGCCGCTTCGATGTCGTACATCTTGACCGGTGAAAACCCCGCCAATGGTTCATTTAACGCAACCCCTAAAGGCTGAGCTGCGGGAGTACCTGAACGCTGGCCTTTGAGCACATAAAAAATATCCACGCCCTCATCAGCAACTGCCGACAAGTAGGAAGAATCGGGACTACTGGTGCCTTTTTCGTATTTAATTTGAGTCGTTTTACCAACACCACCAATCTGCGCCAAAGCAGTCTGGCTCAGCCCAATCCGTTCACGCTCTTCTTTCAGGCGCTCGCCAATGATCATTTTTATGAACCACCTTTATTGACAGGTTCATTTTTATGAACCATTCTATTCATGTCTTTTACTTCACTTCACTTTGCAAGGGAGCCACTGCCATGGCCACACCTCCTGAAAGTTCGCGGAGTACCCCGTCAGTAAAAATCAACACTACCTCGCAGCGGTGCATCGAGCATCACCTCAGCACTACAGGTATGACATTTCAGGTACCCACCCGGAGAACGCAATTTCTCGATAGGTTGGAGTATCGAAAGCTCGCGCTTTTGGAAGCAGTGTGCGCAAAACTCCATACCCTTTTCCATGTCCGCTTCCAGCTCTTTTCCGGGACGAACCTTAACTACCCAAGCCCCGCTCGGTTTCTGCTGACGCGTGTAGTACTGCCGCTCAATATCAAATTTCTCAAAATCAGCAATCGTTTTCTTAAGCGCAGCATTCTCTTCAACGAGCGCCGTCTCGCGTATCTGCGTTTCTACGAGTTCCCGTTGGAGCTCCGAAAGCCGCTTGGCTCCTTCGCCGCCGTCTTCGATAAATTCCCAAAGCCCTTGGGTACGTCGAATAAGGTCGCCCACGTTCGCCGCCATAACCGCTAACCCCCTTTAACGAATCAACACAGGAGCCACTGCCATGGCCACACCTGCTGATACTTCACCGCTTATCACGGTGGAAAAGCTCGTTGTTACTCAGACCCAAGGGCCGCTTACTGTCGAGATAGCGCAACAAGGGCTTGAAAGCTTCAACGCCTCTTGCCAACGCAAGCCCATGACACTGGGCGAGCTACTCGACGTTATGCGCGTCGCCAATGAACTAGGCGCTACCGATACCACCGCCACCTTCCAGCTCGATGAAAAAGCGCCCCATCGAACGTGGACCCTCAATGCCGTTAAGGACGATAGCGCTAAAGCCGTCAAAACCATCCTGTTCCGCGGTGTCGACGTAGAGCTGAACCGCTGCTCGCCCGCGACCCGTACTGCCATCACCGCCGATATCGGCGCGGCCAACCCGCTGGCCGATCTCGAAGCGCTGGAAGAACGCACCATCGCCGAGGCGGCTGGCCAACTCGCTGCCACGATGCTGGCTAACGGCGCCGCCGCCGTGGATATCGAAGACGCCCTTTGCGAACTGCGTGCCCATCTGGATGAACACTTTCTGCAGCGCAAGCTGATACGTCTTTACGAGCGCTAACCCAACCGCCCGATTATCTCTTTCAAAGTCTTTCACTTTATTAAGGAAGCCTAACCCATGACTACCGCCAACACCATTACCCCAAAGCCACTTTATGCCCCAAAAGGCTGCGATCAGGCCGTGATGACCTACCTCACGGAAACCGAGTGCGCCGACCTTGAGCGGATTCAGCAACTGGAAATGCGCTCCAAATCGGCCACCGCCCGCATGCTCATGCTGCGCGGCATCGCTCAGTACGACCAAGACACCCTTTCTGCTGAATAACCCTTCGTGCCGCTGCATAAGGAACGCCGTCATGCACCAAGACACTCGCCGCATTCGCCATCGCTACGCCGCCATCAACCTGGATGAGTACGAAGCCAAGGTTATTGATGCCTTGGTCGACTACACCGGCATGTCGAAGGCTACCTTGCTTCGCCAGTTAGTGCTGAAAGAAGCGCTGGAAACCCTAGGCGTTAGCGACATCGTGAATACCAGTGTGGGCCAACGTGCGTCGTAAAGGCAGGTACAAAAAAGGTCCTCAAGGAGTCCTTGAAATGCCCCAAAGCCACCTAGTGCTGGATGACGAACTCGAACGCCAGCTTGAGGCGGTACGTAAGCAAGAAGGCCTGGAATCCATTGATGAAGCCGCCGAGTGGCTAACTCGCCGCCGGCTGCGCAAAGGCACGCAAGGGCTTACCGGTCGCGGTCGCGCCCTTTACCCCGTATCAGGAGAGCGCAGTGAGTAGTACCGATACCCGACATGCTGAGTTCAGCCGCCTGCGCATCAACTGCCCGCACTGTGGCGGCCACATGAAGGTGCGCACGTCCAAAAGCGATATGTCGCTGTTGCGCGAGCTCTACTTGCACTGCACGAACGAGTTCGATTGCGGCTTTCGCGCCAAGGCCCACCTCGAGTTCGTTCACAACCTGGCCCCCAGCCGTTGCCCCAACCCCAAAGTGAAGCTGCTCACATCGCCCTGGGTACTCAACCAAATGAGGCTCGACCTACCTGCGGCGAACGACGATCCCTACGAGGAGGAACCTACCCATGAGTAACGTGGCCCACCTTCCCCTAACACCCAGCGTTCAACCCGACCGCGCAGGCTTCGGCGAACTCCGCGCCGAGCTACACAACCGCGTGGCGGATCAGGATCTGGTCGACGTGTGGGCAAACCTGCCCTTTGCAGAACGGCGCCTGGTGCTCAAAAGCGCGGGCATCAAGGAAGATGCCACCTTGCAGATCAGCCAGCTGGCTAAACCCGCACGCGATGCGGTCCGCTCGGCTATCCACCGCATGAGCGACTACGCCAGTGGCTTGAAAGACCAGCTACGCAACCGCGCCCAGCACCCAAGCGCCGAGCTAGCCAGCCACGCCCGCCAAGCGCTGGCCGAAGGCAATACCAAAGCGGCACTGCATTGGCTCAGCCTGATTGAAAAGGGGGTGGCATGAATACTCAGGCCACCATGGAAAGTCTCTACGTCATCAATGAACGCCTCAAATTTCTGGCGGGCAAGCTTGAGCAAGCAGGCTACCAAATGGCCGCCGAGGAAGTTGGCCGGGAAGCTGAGAAATTAGGCGAACGCTTTAGCCAGTTGGATGG
The DNA here is from genome assembly GCF_052446175.1 of Halomonas sp. AOP43-D1-4. Lineage (NCBI taxonomy): Bacteria > Pseudomonadati > Pseudomonadota > Gammaproteobacteria > Oceanospirillales > Halomonadaceae > Halomonas > Halomonas sp. AOP43-D1-4. The sequence goes on along the minus strand of NZ_JBQSVY010000018.1, from coordinate 19,555 downwards.
CGTGCTGGATGATTACAAGCTCGACATCGCCGCCGTGCAGGTGGGTGGCCAGTGAGCGCGTTGGAACTCGCCTTCGGCTATAGCTCGGGCACCAAAGATTGCTACCTGTTCCTGAAAGCGTACTTCGGTCGCCTGCCCTCACTGGCCGACCAGCTCGCCAGCGGTTACGTGCATGTATCCAAACGCCACGGCCACGCCGCCGCTAACCGTTGGCTACGCCACAACGCGAAAGAGCTGATCGACCCGGCCAGCATCTACCGCCGCTTTGAAGCCATCAAGGGCGACCTCGAACGCGGCTTTAACGGGCTGGTGAAGCGTGCGCCCACCACCATTGAAGGTTTGCAGCAGGGCTGCCAATGGTTGGCCCGCGTTGAGGAAAGTCTGGTGCTGCACGGCCTGAACGTCACTCACGACGATGAAGCGGTCATCAACCACGCCGACGCACAAGCCACCGCGTTGGAGCGCGAGCGTAGCAAGCTGATCGGCGGTATTGCCGAGCATAACCGCCGCCTGCGTTTGGGGCTGCTGCCGCCTTCGCTAAACCTCAAGCCTACCAAGGCCCGCACGCTTTCAGGCCAAGCGCGGGAAGTGGCGCTACAAATCGCTAACTCACGCAATCCGTTAAGCCCACCCATGGGCATCATTCCATTGATGGCAGTCTTTAACTGGCACCGTGCGCCGGTAATGAATCTGGCTGTCGTCAATGAAATGGCGCTCACCATCGCCCGCCACCGGGCGCGCTTGCACGGTATTAACCCGCCCAGCCTACGGCTTAAAAGCGGCGTGCAGTTGGCCAAGCTGACAGACCCAAACTGGTGGCGCCGCCAGCTGCGCCGTTTGGGCGGCCGCCGGTTGGAGCAGGTGCAGCGTGAAGCCCACCGCGTACACAAACGTGCGGGCATCTATTGCAGCAATGTAACGCTGGAACGTCGCCGTTCTCAGAAGAACCGTAACCGCGCATTGCTGGAAGCACTGGAAGCCATCAATCAAGAGGGTCAGGTTTATACGCTGGCCGAACTCGCCGAATTGGGGCTTTCCAACCCTGACCACCGCCGCGCGGAATTGATGCTGCGCATCAGCGACACCGAGGCGGAATCCCGCCGCTTGGGCCACGTGGGCATGTTTTACACCATCACCGCGCCCAGCCGTTTCCATCCTGTTATTTCTGAAAACAGCGTGAGCAACCCGAAGTATGACGGCAGCACACCACGCGATGCGCAAGCCTATTTACAGAAGGTATGGGCGCGCACACGCGCCGCCCTCGCCCGAGAGAATCTGGGCATCTACGGCATCCGTGTGGTGGAGCCTCACCACGATGGCACCCCTCACTGGCACTTGCTGATCTGGATGAAGCGCGAAGACGCCAAGCGCGTGAATCACATCATGCGCGACCACGCGGAAGCCGACACGCCCGAAGAGCTTTTCGACCGCCGTGGCCGTAAAACCACCGCGCGGTTCAAGGTAGAGCGCATCAACTACGCCAAAGGCACCGCCGCTGGCTACGTGGCCAAGTACATCAGTAAGAACATCAATGGCGAGCAGTTCACCCGCGATGGTGTCGCCGATGACGACAAGGACACCTATGGCCACGACCTGAACAGCGTGGCGCCGCGTATCGAGTCGTGGGCCGCTGTGTGGGGTATCCGCCAGTTTCAGTTCGTCGGCCTGCCCAGCGTGACCGTATGGCGTGAAATTCGCCGCCTGAATGAAAAGCACTTGGATGAACTGGAAAGCTGGGAGGCCGCCACACGACCCGATAAGCGCATTGCTGGCCGCCTTGAGCAGATCCGCAAAGCCGCGAACTCTGGCCAGTGGGATCAGTTCTTGCGCTTGATGGGCGGCCCTAATCTTCCCCGTAAGCAGCGCCCCATCAAACCCTGGACGATGCCGCGCGTGGATCTCGACCGCATCGAATTCAGCCATTCCACCGGCGAGGTACACGAAGGCATCGAAGCCAAAGGCCGCCACGGTGAAAGCAAACTGGGCACCTTCGGCATCGTGGTAACCGACGGCCGGGGCAACGAACACGAATACCTGACCCGCTTTTACCGCTGGCAAGTGCGCAGCAAGTCGCGCAGCCACCAAGGGGTTTCGGGAGGCGGCGAAGCCGCGTCCCCTTGGACTCGTGTCACTAACTGTACGCAGGGGCCAGATATTCAGCCCCGCGAGCCATCACCCGCAGAGCTAAAAGCCCAGCTTGCCCGATTCAAAGAGTGGCAAAGCTCAGAAATTTATAGAGCAAAGCTGGAAGCGGTACACCGAGATGTCACCGCAGACCGCGAAGCGGCCAGAAGAATGGCCGCATCACCGCCCCCTACCCAATTTAGCGAGGAAGAAGAGTTCTTCCCGCCCGAACTTTGCTAACCGAAGGAACAGTAATGGCCGATAACGTCGACCGCGCAGCGGAAATTACCCAACGCACCCTGGAAGCCACGCTGGCCAACCGCGCCCAGCTTGCGAAACCAGCCGCACACGATGAATGCATCGACTGCGGTTATCAGATCCCAGCCGCTCGCCGCCAAGCAGCGCCGTGGGCGACTACGTGCATCGAGTGCCAAGGCATTCGTGAGTTAAGGGGGCGGCATGTGCGCTAACCAGCCCAAGGGCGGGGCTTATGCCCGCCAAGCCGCGATGCTTTGCCAAGATAAAGCGTTCCAGCTCTACCTGGATCGCCGCCGGCGGGCCAAGTTTGGCATTGAAGAAGCTGCCCTGCCCGACGGTACCCATAACGCAGAAGACGCCCGCGACTGGCTGATCGCCGCGTGCAAGATTAATAGCCGCGCCGAGCTGGATAGCAACCAGGCGGCGTGCCAAACCTTTCGCATGATCCGCAACCGCTTCAATCGCTGGCGGGCAAGGGGAAAGCAATGAGCCTACAAAACGTATTAGACTGCGATGAGCTGAAAGCCATCACCGGTTACCAGCGGCCCGCCGACGCCGCGCGATGCCTGCGTGAACAAGGGGTGGTCGTATTTAATGGCCGTCGTGGACCTTGGACCACCATTGACCTCATTAACAAAGCGGGCGGCATTGAAGCCGCCCCGGGAAAAGAGCTAAGCCCTAGCGACATACTATGAAGACACGCCCGCGAAAACATAGCCCCGATATACCGGCGCACATCAACCAGACAAAGCTCCCGAACGGAGTTTATTTTGATAAGCGCGGCCGGGGCCGCTGGTATGTTCAGTACCGCGATGAAGCCGGTAAGCTCAAAACCGAGCGGATCGCCGGGGCCGATGCAACGCTGTCAGAATTGCACCGCATCATGGAACAGCGCAGCGGCATCGACCGCCGCACACTGCGCTACCTGGCCAAGCAGTTTCACGACTCGGCACAGTTAAAAGAGCTGGCCATTAAAACCCAGCAAGATTATGAATACTGCAGGAACGCCCTGCTGGAGATACCCACCAAATTGAATAGACCGCTGGGAGATTTACCCACAGCGCAGTTTTCACCGGCCTTGGTGCAGCGTTTGGTTGATAAGATCGCCGCCGAGGGCACGCCATCAAAAGCCAACCACCTGTTACGTTACCTTCGCCGCTTGTTCCGCTGGGGTATTAACCGCGGTTACTGCGATAGCAACCCAGCCCAAGGCGTCGAATCGGCAAAAGAGCGCAAACAGCGCCGCTTGCCAGAGCTAACCACTATTGCCCAACTAACGGAATTTGCTCGCCAGCGCGGCCAACGCACACGCGGCGAGAAAGGCGCATGCGCGCCCTATCTCTGGATAGTGATGGAGCTAGCCTATATTTGCCGCCTGCGTGGTATTGAGGTCGTGACCCTAAGCGATGCCAACAGCACAGCTGACGGCGTGATGACCAACCGCCGCAAGGGCTCGCGGGATAATGTTGTACGCTGGTACCCAAGATTAACCGCCGCCTGGACAGCCGCAACCGAGCGCCGCGCGGGGATCTGGAAAGCCAAAGGAAAGCCGGTACCGATGCATCCCGAAGCAAGGCCACTAATCGTGGCGGCCGACGGCAGCGATTTAAGAAAGTCGAGCCTGGACACCGCCTGGCAGCGGCTAATGAAAATGGCAATTGAAGAGGGCGTGATAACTAAAGAAGAGCGCTTCGGCCTTCACGACCTAAAACGTCGCGGTATCACAGACACCAAAGGCACCCGCCACGAAAAGCAAGAGGCCAGCGGCCACCGCTCGGCTTCAATGATGGACACTTATGACTTAAGCGTGCCGCTCGTAAGTCATCCTGGCGAAAATTAGAGAAGGGTTATTTTATCGTGAGTCATAAACCTAGCAAGCTAGCCAAAAACTCAGATCAAAAGAAAAGTCCTAATAAGGCAATCTGTCGGCTTTGTGGTGAGGAAAAATTCTTACGAAAATCGCATATAATTCCTCAGTCATACTATCGACGCATTAAAAGCGGAAATGGCCAGCTACTTAAAGTAAAGGGTGATAAAACCACGCCACCAGCTCTTGATAACTCGGATCCAAAAGATAGGCTACTTTGTCAAGATTGCGAGCAATTTATTGAAAAGCATTACGAAAAGGATGGAACACAGTTTTTTAAGCCTCGATCGACCACTATAGTAATGCCAAATTATATTAAAATAAAAAAATTCAAGTACCGCATTATATATCTATATTTTTTGAGCATTATTTGGCGCGCCAGTGAATCCAGTCTTCCACAATACAAAGACCTCACTTTAGGAAATATTGCGCCTCTAATTCGCCAGTGCCTTATAAATAAGAGCCTTAGCATAAGCCCTCAAGTTCGCATTGACCATTTTATTAAGATTTGCGTGGTTAGAATTACTGAAAAAAGCGGTACTATCTCTGACAGATTAATAAAAAAATGTTTGATAGATATAGCCTTGGATAAGGGAGAAGAACTCAGCGAGGGATTTTTATACTACTTTATGATTGACGGTTTTTTAGTATGCTACTTGTTTAAGGCAGTAGAAAACTTTGAGCTACAAAAAACAGCAAGATACCTTTCACAGCTCGAAGATCGCTCCAGCATCAAGCTTCAAAAAGTCGACATTTCAGAGCTTAGCCAACTAAGCAGTTTATTTTCTGAAGTGACCAGGAAGATTTTAGAAGCAGGGCCACCCCGTTAGCTATTATTTGTTAATAATAACCAAGAAAAGAAAGAAAGCATGAAGATCTATGTAGAGAACTACGGAAACGAAAAAGCCGCCCTTTCGGACGGCTTAATCTGATTCTCTAATGTGTTGCTTTTACTCATCTTTCGATGGTGCCGACACCAGGAGTCGAACCCGGGACCTACTGATTACAAGTCAGTTGCTCTACCAACTGAGCTATGTCGGCGCTTCACATTTTCTTGAGAAAATGATTGCTTTGCTGTTAGGCTCTACAATCAACAAGAAATCTTGTTGGCAATGGCTGGGGTACCAGGATTCGAACCTGGGAATGCCGCTACCAAAAAGCGGTGCCTTACCACTTGGCGATACCCCAACGTTTGGTGGCCAGAGACGGAATCGAACCGCCGACACGGGGATTTTCAATCCCCTGCTCTACCAACTGAGCTATCTGGCCGCTGCCAACGGTGCGTATTAAACTAAAAACTCAGCTTTTCGTCAACACCTTTGTGAAACTTTCTTTTCTAACCGTCGCTTAGGATAACTCTACGACTAACGGCGCAGGGCTGAAACGCCCGTAATTCGTGGGGCTTCCGCCTGCTTGAGCCGTTGATTAAGCCTGGGTAGGCGGCACATAGCCCTCGGCCTGATCGGTGGTTTCGTTATTCAGAAAGCGTTGCATTTGATCCATCAGGTAGGCGCGTGCTTCCGGGTCGAGCATATTCAGGTGCTTTTCGTTGATTAAACGGGTCTGCAGCGCCTGCCACTCTTCCCACGCCTGCTTGGATACAGTGGTTTGGATTTCCTGGCCCTGCTTGCCGGGTAGCGGCGGGAACGGAAGCGCTGGCAGCTCTTTTTGATACTTACGACAAAAAACCGTATTACTCATTGATAACTCCTTGGTGAACAGTAACGCCGAAGGCCTTATACACGCCCGGGCGCTAAGTTAAGGGTAAAAGATGCCAGTTGACCCAGCAGCGCTTTGACAGGTGCCGCCAAGCCAAGCTCCCGGGGGTGGTTAACATCAAACCACACCCCATGCTCTCTTACCTCACTCAGCCTATCGCAGGAAACCGGCTGAGGGGTAATCTCAAGACGAAAATGGCTAAAGGTATGCTGAAAGCCTGGCATGGCCGTCTCACGTTTAGGCGATACGACGTGTTGTTCAAGCCAGTCGTTCAGTTCTCTGTGCGTGTCGAATTGCGGCAAGCTCCATAGCCCGCCCCACAAACCGCTAGGCGGGCGTTGCTCCAACCAGACGCGCCCTTGGGAATCGCGTAGCAGGAGCATAATCGTACAGCGAGTGGGCAACGCTTTCTTGGGTTTGGATTCAGGATAGCGCTGTGGCTCACCCTGAGCGTACGCCAGGCATACATCATTAAACGGGCAGCATGTGCAGTCAGGCTTACTGCGCTTACATAAGGTGGCACCAAAATCCATCATCGCCTGCGTGAAATCCGCTAAGCGTGTGGACGGCGTGTAGTAGTCGGCCAACGCCCACAACGTTCGTTCGACAGCAGGCTTACCGGGCCAGCCAGGGATAGCGTGTAATCGCGTTAGCGAGCGTTTTACGTTGCCATCTAAAATGGCGGCTCGGTTGCCGGTACTCTGGGCGATAATTGCGCCTGCCGTTGATCGCCCAATGCCAGGCAAAGCGACTAGCGCATCGACACTTTCAGTGGGCAGTTCGCCGTTGTGCGCCTCCAGCGCCAGTTGAGCGGCCTTATGCAGGTTGCGCGCCCGGGCGTAATAACCAAGCCCGGTCCATAAGTGCAACACCTCATCCTGAGGAGCGAGAGCGAGCGACTCAAGCGTTGGGAAGCGAGCCATAAAGCGCTCAAAGTAAGGGATCACTGTCGCCACTTGGGTCTGCTGAAGCATAATTTCCGAAACCCACACTCGGTAAGCGCTACGGGGCGACTGCCAAGGCAAGTCGTGCCGACCATACTGGTCAAACCAGGTAAGCAGGCGGCGATAAAACTCGCTTGCTTCAAGCCTTGGGGTTGGCATGTCAGCCATTGGGACTCCTTCGCTAGCGTGTTCGTAACGTCTTTGGCTGAATGAGCCAATCAGCGTATACCAATAAAAAAGCGCCGGCATTTAGCCGGCGCAGACTGACTTATAGGAATGCTCAGTTGAAGAGGCGGCGAATACCTTCGCGAAGGTTTTGGCCGGCGCCTTCACCCAAGCGCTCATCCAACTGATCCAACGAACCGCCTACGCGCTCCTCAAGCTCCGTAGTCACACGGTTTCCAGCTTCGTTACGCAACAGGTTAACCACGGCGGTCTGAAAAGCGTCTCGATCAATGCGGCACCATTCGCTGGTTGCATCGCCAATGTGGCCCTCACAGCGAACGGGCAGCGGCAACTGCTCCAGGCGAGGGTTCACTTCACAGGCAGCATCGGCGGTATTCGCTAACCGTGCATCTGCACGCGTATCAAAGTTCAGGCTGTTGAAATTCAGCTCGCCCTTTCCGTTAACTTCGATCCCCGGCAGAGTGATGTTCAGGTTGTCACTGCTCATGACGCCATTACGTATCTGGAACGTCGCATCAAAACGCTCGAAGCGCGTATAGTTATGCCAGTCGCGGACGGCTCCTTCGCCTTCTACCTGGGCTGCCAGCTCACACATCTGCTGAGAAATATTAATATCTAAAATCGCACCTTCATTAAGGCGCCCATCCAACTGTCCATTCAGGTTGCTGACCAACGCTTCACGGGTATTGCCACGGGACGTTAGCTCGCCATCCAGATGCAAGCGTCCTCTCAGCGGAGAAGGCTCGTCCTCATCACTGAGTGCTTCAATCAACGATGCCATTTGCACATTATTAATGGTCGGGGCCAGCGCCCACTCCATTACCCGCTCGCGGGCATCCAACTGGCCTGAAGCACTAAGTTCTCCGCCATAAAAGCGCGCGTCAAAGGCGGTCAGTTGCTGAAGGCCTTCCTCACCTTGTAGCTGCAAGCGCGTGTCATTAAAGGTAAGACCTCCCAGCAGAAGTGTATCGACACGTAGGTCGCCCTCCATTGACAACTCACTGAGCCATGCTTGCGGCAGCAACGTCTCTGCACTCTGGGCAAACGCCCTGCGCAATAAGCCTAAACTTGCCTGCTGAGACGTTGCGGGACCTGGAAGATAATGATCAACATTCAGGTTATCGCCTTCCAAATCAAACGTTAACTGCGACCCATCCAGCGCGGCAGCAACTTGCCCTGTAAAGGTGCTGTCATCGACAACCAGCGATAGCCGAGGTAGCGATACGTGCTGCTCATCCCCTTCAATGGGGCTGGTCATGGCGATATCGCTAAGCGCTGCCTCGCTAGTGGTATTCAATTCAACGCCTGTACGAGTCAACCACGGACGCAGCGTAAAAGGCGCGGCGGTCATCTGGCCACGATATTGAGGTGCATCAAACATCTGCTCGACATTCAGGTGGCCACTCACGCGCAGACCATCAGGCCCGGTCAGCTGTAGCTCCTTTAGCTGTGCGGTTTGCGCCTGCCAGTTACTTTCCAAACCAAAGGCTAGCGCCAACGCTAAACTGCCCTGCCATTTTTCAGGGTCCTGCAGGCCTGCTTCTAGTACGCCTTCGGTAATACTTAACTGCTTCTCTTCCATACGTGCGACGATTTCAGCCGCCCTTAAACCAAGCCGCTGGGGCTCACTGTCTGGGTGCAAACGTGTGTTTGTACTTAAACGGGTATTTTCCAGTACCACGCTGTCTCCTGCGAGCTTAAGGCGCATGCGTGTTTCAAGGTCAATATCAGTGGTTAAATCCGGCGTGCGCTCCAGCACTTCAGCATCCAAACGATTATGTTTGGTTAGCGTAAACATGGCTTTTAAAGGGAAAGGACTTACCGGATTGACGTTGCTGCCGGAAACATTCAGCGACTGCAGGCGCCACAGCGCTTGGCTTTGCGCATCGCGAAAACGAATATCGGCGTCTTTTACTTCAACACTGGCGATGTTCAATACAACGGAAAGATTGCCCGCATCGGCATTCGGCCCTGCACTTGCTGGCGCCAGCACAGTTTGTGCTTTTTCATCGCTACCTTCAGCCAAACGCTCGACCAACGGCTCCCAGTTGCCTTCACCTGCCTCGTCCCGCTCAAGGTTTAGGCGCATGCCGTCCAGCGTTAAGCCGTCAACTGCAATTTCGCCGCGCAATAATGGCGCAAAAGCGACGCTGACCTCGGCGCGCTGTATAGAAGCAAACGATGTATCTTCTTCCGATTGCTCGGGCAGCCAGGCACGCGCTTGCTCAACGCTTACCCCAATGCGTGGATAGAAAGACCATGTGATCGGCCCATCAAGCGCCAGGTGCAGCCCCGTATGCTCTTCCACAACGGACGTCAGGCGTGGCTTGAAATCTTCGGGGTCAAGAAAGGTGGTCACATAAACCACCGCCGCCACCCCTACAATGGCGAGAATGCCGACAGCAGCCAGCAAAATACGTAATAACTGTTTCATAACCCTTTCCCTTGTGGGTCTAACTCAACAAAATTGCTGGTAAGAGGTTGATCCGATGTGGGTCTTTCGGCACTGGTGCCAGGGCGATAGCCAAGCTTGGAGAGCAGCACCTGGTCGGCCAACGGTAGCGATGAGATGTCAATACGCAGTTTACGCCCCTCTTGCTTGGCCTGTTCACCCAGCAGCGCCATTAGCCGCGAGCCAACGCCGCGGCGGCGTGTGGTTTTGCGTACACAGAGCTCTGAAAGCCACCATGCCCGGTCTTGTCCTTCTTGAATAGCCACCGCCCCCAACAATCGATCATTAAAGTGCGCGCAGGCAAAAAAGTGCTTCGCTTTTAGATGTTGCTCTATAAAAGGCAGGACCGCTTGAGCAGGCACTCGCTCTTTCGGTGCATCCTCATAAATGCGCGTCAAATCGAGACGCACTTGTTCATCGTTCTCCCAACAGGCTTGGTCGACGCGCTCCAGTGTCACCGGCATGATGAACTCCTCTTCGCCAAAGCAGCAAAACTGCCATTTTTAATGCCTAAAAGGGCGGCTACATTGCGCGCATTGTAGCGGATGGGGGCGCCGATTCTCTATAATGTTCGCTTTGCCGCAGATATATGTCCTAATAACAGAGCGATGAAACAGTGCGACCCATCGCCTTCCCTTCAGAATGCGCTAGAGCGCAGGAGATGCAACATGGCAGCGCGTATTGCCACGGTTAGCCGTGATACCAATGAAACCCAGATCACCGTCAGCGTCAATCTGGATGGCGAAGGCCACCTTCGCTGCGAGACGGGCGTTCCCTTTCTGGATCATATGCTTGATCAGGTTGCACGCCACGGGATGATAGACCTTGATATCCTCGCCAAAGGCGATTTGCATATTGATGAACACCATACCGTTGAAGACCTGGGCATTACTCTAGGCCAGGCGTTTAATGAAGCGATTGGCGACAAGCGCGGCATTTATCGCTATGGCCATGCGTATGTGCCGCTGGATGAAGCACTCTCCCGCGTGGTGATCGACTTCTCTGGTCGGCCCGGCCTTTATATGGATGTCGAATTTACGCGCGCCACCATAGGCCGTCTTGATACCCAGCTGTTCTGGGAGTTTTTTCAAGGGTTCGTTAATCATGCGCGCGTCACGCTGCATATTGACAACATGAAAGGCTTTAACGCTCACCACCAAGCCGAAACAATTTTTAAAGCCTTTGGACGCGCCCTACGCATGGCGGTGGCAGAAGATCCACGCATGGCGGGGCAGATGCCTTCCACCAAAGGGAGCCTGTAATGGCGGGCTGTCGTACCTATATCAGTGCATATATCAGTACAGTAAACAGCTCAGGTAACCGTTCGTTCACTCGATCAAGGAGCGCTTCATGACTATTGCGGTAATCGACTACGGGATGGGTAATCTACATTCTGTCGCGAAGGCGCTTGAACATGTAACGCACGAGAACGTCATTATCACCCGTGATTCGCGGCGCATTTTAGGCGCCACCCGTCTGGTACTGCCAGGCCAGGGCGCTATTCGCGACTGTGTGAGTGAGCTTGAACGCACGGAGCTGCGTGGCTTGGTTGATGATGTGCTAACGCGTCAGGCGAAACCGTTGCTGGGCATTTGCGTGGGCCAGCAAATGTTAATGGAGCGAAGCGAAGAGAACGGCGGCGTCGACTGTCTGGGCTTCTTCAAGGGCAGCGTGGATCGCTTTCCAACCACGATGCGCGACGCACACGAACAGCGTTTAAAAGTGCCACATATGGGCTGGAACCTGGTGGAACAAAGCCATGACCATCCGCTATGGGCAGGCATTGATAACAACGAGCATTTCTACTTTGTGCACAGTTATTACGTGAATGCTGCCGACGATGCCCAGGTTTTTGGCACCACGCATTATGGCGATGTCAGTGCCCACGTGGCGATTGGCCGCGATGCCACCTTTGCCGTACAGTTCCACCCAGAAAAAAGCTCCCGAGCAGGCCTACGCTTACTCGAAAACTTTGTCACCTGGACACCCTAAGAGGTTTAGTTATGTTGGTAATTCCTGCGATTGATCTCAAAGACGGCCAGTGTGTGCGGTTGAAACAGGGGCGTATGGATGATGCAACCTCTTACGGCGATGACCCGGTCGCTATGGCCGCGCGCTGGGTAGAAGCTGGCGCACGACGCCTTCATCTGGTCGACTTGAACGGCGCGTTTGAAGGTAAGCCGGTCAATGGCGATGCCGTGACAGCCATCGCACGTGCCTACCCCAACCTGCCCATTCAAATTGGTGGCGGCATTCGTACTGCTGAAACCATTGAGCACTACCTGAATGCAGGCGTATCCTACGTGATTATCGGCACCAAGGCGGTTAAAGAGCCCGCGTTTGTGGGTGAAATGTGCCGTGCTTTCCCAGGTCGCGTGATTGTTGGCTTGGACGCTAAAGAGGGCTTCGTGGCCACCGACGGCTGGGCAGAAGTTTCAAGCGTTAAAGCCGTCGACCTGGCAAAACAGTTTGCTGATGACGGCGTCTCCAGCATCGTCTATACCGACATTGCCCGTGACGGCATGATGCAAGGCGTTAACGTTGAAGCAACGGCTCAGTTGGCTCGCGAAGGCGGCTTGCCGGTCATCGCCTCTGGGGGCGTGACCAACCTGGATGACATTAAAGCGCTATGCGATGTCGCCGATAGCGGTATTTTAGGCGCCATTACCGGTCGTGCCATTTACGAAGGCAGTCTGGATGTGGCTGAAGCACAACGTCTTAGCGACCAGCTAACAGGAGGCGGTGCGTGAGCTTATCCAAGCGTATAATCCCCTGCCTGGACGTTGATGCTGGGCGAGTGGTGAAAGGCGTCAACTTTGTCGGCATTCGTGACGCAGGCGACCCGGTCGAGATTGCTCAGCGCTATAACCAGCAGGGTGCCGATGAAATTACCTTTCTGGATATTACCGCTAGCCACGAAGGCCGCGATACTACTGTCGAAATGGTCGAACGCATCGCAGGGGAAGTGTTTATTCCGCTGACGGTGGGTGGCGGTATTCGCAGCTGTGACGATATTCGTACAATGCTGAATGCCGGCGCGGATAAAGTGTCGATCAACACCGCCGCCGTTACGAATCCTGAATTTGTTCGCGAAGCTGCGGAACGCTTTGGCAGCCAGTGCATCGTAGTGGCGATTGATGCCAAGCGCGTCTCCAATGAAGGCGAGCCGCCGCGCTGGGAGATTTTCACGCATGGCGGCCGCCGCCCAACCGGGCTTGATGCGGTGGAGTGGGCCAAAAAAATGGTCGAGTTTGGCGCGGGCGAGCTGCTGCTCACTAGCATGGACCGTGATGGCACCAAAATCGGCTTTGATCTTGGCGTGACCCACGCGATTTCAGAAGCCGTGAGCGTGCCAGTGATTGCATCTGGCGGCGTGGGCAATCTGGATCACCTGGTGGACGGCGTATTGAAAGGTGGTGCGGATGCGGTGCTGGCCGCCAGTATTTTCCACTTTGGAGAGCATACGATCCCTGAAGCAAAGCGCTATATGGCAGAACGCGGTATCGAGATGCGTCTGTAACATTTTTGTTGCCCAGTCCCTTTTTAGGAGTATTACATGCCCCGTTGTTTCCCATGGTTGGGAGGGCTAACTGGTTTATGGCTGAGTGCATCTGCCTCAGCCTTCACCTTACCGGACTGGCCTCCGACGCTTGAGCTGGACCATACGCTGGTGCAAACCAGCCTGTTAACCCGCCACTTTGATCCACAGCCGGATCATAACAACCAGCAGAATTTGATCGGCATTGAGTTACATAACCCGGACCGTTGGCTGGCAGGTACGGCGTGGTTTAAAAACTCGTATAATCAGCCCACCTGGTACGTTTATGCCGGGCGCGAATTCCCCCTTTGGCAGTTCAAAGAGATTAACGTCAGGGCCAAACTCACCGGTGGGCTCCTGCATGGCTATAAAGGTGAGTATCGGGACAAAATCCCTCTCAACCACCTTGAAACCGCACCCGCCCTGCTGCCCAGCATTGGGATGCAGTGGGGGCGCTTTGAGTCTGACCTCATCATTTTCGGCACCGCGGGCATGATGGTAACCGCAGGCCTGCGCTTTTAGGCAGGCCAAGCCTCACTCATCATCTTCCTCAAGGCTAAGGCCCAGATTACTGATACCGCCGTTACGCCCTAGCGTGCGTATTTCCTTAAGCGCGGCTTTGTTTAGCGGTTCACTGACCGCTTCCAAAACCGCGTCCTGAAAATCATTTTCGTCGGCCATTAACGGATGATCCCGAATCAGTAAAGCAAGCTTTTGGGCATCCTCTTCGCCTTCAGTAAGTTCGATAAAGGCACGTACCCCGGCACGTGACGTACGGCTCACATCCAGCACGGCTTCTGGCGAGTCGCCTTGCAGTGTGTCCAACAACGCCGACAGGGAAACCACCGCGTCCAGCGCACGACGCGCACCAAAGCTTTCATCATCAGCAGGCGGTTCGCACTCCGCCAACTTTTCCGCCTGACGCGCAAAATCAATGCTCGCGTTGGGCACGCTTAAGCGCTCCCAAACCAGGCTAATTACGGTACGCAGCGTGTGAATATCCCCTTGGCCAGTGGTCTGCTCGTACAGGGCGTAATTAGGCAGCAGGCGCTCACATAATGCAGCCATAAACGCTTGCTGAGCCGGTAGCGGAAGCAGTTGCAACTGCTGATAAAATCCTGGGGGCTTGGACGCCATACTGATTTCCTAACGCGTGATATTGGTGAAATGGGGGCAATACGTTATGGTCGAACTCGCGCTGTCATTAACACTGACAGCCTTTACTGTGTACGGCCGGCGAGGAGATTACCATGCATATTCATTTGCTACAGCACAGTGCTGATCATGCTCCCGCCCGCTTAACGGATTGGTTAAGCAGTATGGGACATAGTTACACCATTTTTCATCTTTATGCCGGCGAGTTAACGCCTCGTCCGGCAGAAAGCGATGCGTTAATCGTGCTGGATGGCCCTGAAACGTTTATAGATCAGCCGCCTGCCTGGTTTAAAGCCGAAAACAAATTGATTAACCGTTATCTTGATGGTCAAAAGCCCCTGATGGGCATTGGCCTAGGGGCCCTGTGGATCGCTCAGGCACTTGAGGCAATCATCGCTCCAGGTACGTATCCCGAAAGAGGTTGGCATACCGTATCGCTGGCTCCAGAAAGCCCGTTTGACTTACCCGAGCAGTTTGACGCCTTTATGTGGCACCGTTATGTATTTAGCTTGCCCGATAATGCATTGCCGTTGGGCGGCAGTGCGGCGGCACCGCTGCAAGGCTTTAGTTGGGACAGTGGCCGTGTCATCGGTTTGCTGTGCCTTTTTGAGGTAACACTTGCCAATGTGAAAAAGCGACTTGAGCATGCCGAGCCCACTACACCTACCTCTTCCGCGGCAGACCGCTTTCGCCAGGAAAGTAGCCAGATCCTTGAAGACGCAACGCGCTTTCATCGGCTGGCACCGCTGCTTGATCGCGTCATGACTCAATGGCTTAGAGTGAGCTAACCACGCCGAAAGATAGCCGCCAAGCGCTCCACTGCTTAGCGGCCTCCCAACAGCTGTCCCAATCCCCCACGTGAAGTTCTGGCGCCGCTGTCGCGCGCTGTTTCAGGCACTCTCTCAAGCACTATCCCACCACCTCGATCAGCGCCTCGCTCTCACGGGCTTTCATGACGCCAAACGGCTGAAGCGATAAGCCGAACTCGCGACCAATGCGTTCAACATCATCTTGCCAAGCAGGGTCGACACTTAGTAGTAAACCGCCTGACGTTTGCGGGTCGCATAGCCACTGCCAGTGAGCTTCATCCATATCAGGCAAGCTTTTACCTAAGGCATCGCGGTTGCGCCGTGTGCCGCCGGGAACGGCCCCTTGACGACGATAGGTTTCTGCCTGAGCCAGCCGAGGTAGGCGGCGAAAATCTATCTGGGCCATGACGTTGCTTGCGCTGCATATTTCCGACAAATGCCCCGCTAAGCCAAACCCGGTAACGTCGGTCATGGCATTAAGGCCTTTTACATCGGCAAGCTTGACGCCGATACGGTTGGATTTAAGCATGGTTTCCCGAGCCAACCCGTGATGCCCTGCTTCCAACAGGCCTTGCTTCTCTGCGGTGGTCAGCAGCCCAACACCTAACGGCTTGGTCAAAAACAGCAGATCACCCGGCTTAGCGCGGCTATTGAGCTTTAGCTTGTCCAGGTCGATCAGCCCATTCACTGCCAGGCCAAAAATGGGCTCGGGCGCATCAATCGAGTGGCCACCCGCCAAGGCGACACCCAGCTCACGGCAAACGCCCTGGGCGCCGGCAATGACATCGCCGGCAATCTCCGGGCTCAGTTTGTCTAATGGCCAGCCAAGAATGCTTAGCGCCATGACCGGCGTACCGCCCATGGTGTAAATATCACTGATGGCGTTCGTGGCAGCAATTCGCCCAAAATCAAACGGGTCATCGACAATCGGCATGAAGAAGTCGGTAGTGGCAATCATGCCTCGCCCATCGCCTAGGTCATAGACAGCGGCATCTTCGCGTCCTTGATTGCCCACAATGAGCTGCTTATGCCCGGCTAGTGGCCCCGCTTTGGCGAGAATGCTGTCCAGTACATCAGGGGCTATTTTACAGCCACAGCCTGCGCCATGACTGTATTGGGTTAGGCGAATTGAGCTCATTGTGTCTCTCCTTGGCACTGCTTGTCTTTAGAACAGTTGTTATAACAGCCTTAATAACAATTCTTATAGCGTAGCCTACTTAAAGCGCCTCTAGCGCGTCGCTAAGCTTATCGACGACAATGACTTCCATCCCCTTGGGTGACTGCTTGGGTGCATTCGCACGAGGTACAATGGCACGTAAAAAACCGTGTTTGGCGGCCTCGGCAATTCGCTCCTGCCCACTGGGTACCGGGCGTATTTCACCAGAAAGCCCCACTTCGCCAAACACTACCAGCTCCTTGGGTAACGCGCGGTTTTGTAGACTGGAGACGACCGCGAGCAGTACGGCTAGGTCCGCGCTGGTCTCCAATACTTTCACCCCGCCCACCACGTTCAGGAAAACATCCTGGTCGCCGGTAAAAAGGCCGCCATGGCGGTTGAGCACGGCCAGCAGCATGGCTAAACGGTTTTGGTCTACCCCAACCGCCACACGGCGTGGATTCCCCAAAGCGGATTCATCAACCAGCGCCTGTACTTCGACAAGAATAGGGCGAGTGCCTTCCCACACCACCATGACAAGGCTGCCTGGCGCTTGCTCTTCCTGGCGCGAGAGAAAAATGGCACTGGGGTTTTTAACCTCTTTTAAGCCTTGCTCCAGCATGGCGAAGACGCCCAGCTCATTCACCGCACCAAAGCGGTTCTTCTGACCACGCAGGGTTCTAAAGCGGGAATCGGCACCACCTTCCAGCAAAAGCGACGCATCGATCATGTGTTCCAGCACCTTGGGGCCTGCCAGCGTGCCATCTTTGGTGACATGGCCCACCAGTAACAGCACCGTATTGGTTTGCTTGGCAAAGCGGGTAAGCGCAGCGGCGGACTCACGTACCTGGGCCACCCCGCCCGGCGCCGAGCTAATATCCTCCAGATGCATGGTTTGGATAGAGTCGATCACCAATATTTCAGGCTTCTCACGCTCAGCCACGGCCAGGATAGTCTCAACGCTGGTTTCCGCAAGCATTTTCAAGCCGTTGGTAGGCAGCTGCAGGCGATGGGCGCGCATGGCGACCTGAGACAATGACTCTTCACCGGTGACATACAAAATGCGCCGCTGCTGGGCCAGCTTACAGGCCGTTTGCAGCAGTAGCGTGGACTTACCCGCACCTGGGTTACCCCCAAGCAGTACCGCAGAACCCGGCACCAAACCACCGCCCAATACACGGTCAAACTCATTAAAGGTAGAGCTTAGCCGCGGCACTTCACTTAGATCGACATTGCTTAAATCAACCACATCTCGGGAGAGATCGCCCGCATAACCTCCCCGACCTGACCCACTGCTTCCGCTTCCGGGCCGCGCACTGGTCAGGCGAATTTCGCTCAGCGTATTCCACTCGTTACAACTGGAGCACTGCCCCTGCCACTTGCGATACTCCGCGCCGCACTCGGTACATACAAAGGCACTTTTGGCTTTAGCCACCGCGCTGATACTCCCGTTGATGTTAACTCTTTGTCACTATTACCAGACTATAAAATACAAAAGGCGGCCAATGGCCGCCTTAGGATGTTACTGCTTACTTACTGACGCTGTAGCTGTAACATTTCGCCATTTTCAAAGCGACGACGCTCTGGATCAATTAGCTCCAGCGTACGTTCATCAATACGCTGAAAGTAGTAAATTTGGCCGTCGCCATTGGGCGTCAACTCGTACACAGAGGCATCGGGATCAGACGGCGTGCCGCTCAACACTTCCCAGTTACCTGCGTAGTTTTCAGGCGGAGGCGTTTGAGGGTGATTGCGATACGTCGCATCCAGAGTGAAAGTACGCTCATCAGGTGTGCTTGTTTCTTCGCCCACCATGGTAACGTCCAGATCAATACCATCACAGTTACGGCAAGGCAGTGTGCCTTGGTAGCGCTGTTGTGACGCACTAACGCCTGCGTCACTTTCCTGGGCCGAAGGGCCGCCGGTCGCACAGCCTGCCAACAATGCCAACATAGCCGAACCGGCTAGCAAACTCCTGAATTGCATGGGGTGTCTCCTTATCGTGTTGGTCATACATTTCTTTCGCGCGATTATGACAGCATAACCGTTACAAGGTGCAACGCACACCCCTGATTGCTAGGGGAATGCTTGCGCTTAAGCGAGCATCAAGCGACCATGGCCTATTATGCAAGGATAATCAGGTTACCCACATGAGCCAATACTGGAGTCCCGCTGTTAAAGCGCTAACCCCTTATATACCCGGGGAGCAGCCGCGTGAGCGTATTATCAAGCTCAATACCAATGAAAACCCTTACCCGCCAGCGCCGGGCGTCGGCCAGGCACTGCGTGACTACGCGACCGACCATTTGCGTCTCTATCCCGACCCAACGTCTGCCGCGCTGCGTTCAAAACTTGCTGAAACGTATGGCGTTGAAAGCCAGCAGGTATTTGTGGGCAATGGTTCAGATGAGGTGCTAGCGTTGGCTTTTCAAGCCTTCTTCTGTCACGGCGCACCGCTTGATGCCCCATCGATTACCTATAGTTTTTATCCGGTATACGCCAACCTGTATAACGTTGAGCTACGCACTCATCCACTCAATGAGCAGTGGGAAGTTGATCTGGAGGCACTGGGAACCGCGTCGGCGCGTAGCGGAGTGATTTTTGCCAATCCGAATGCGCCTACCGGGCATGCGCATTCGCTTGAGGATATTGAAACACTACTCAAGCGAGTAACGGATCGCGTTGTATTAGTTGATGAAGCGTATGTCGACTTTGGCGCCGAAAGCGCGATTGCATTAATTGATCGCTATCCGAATTTGCTGGTGACGGGCACATTCTCCAAATCACGCAGCCTGGCCGGCTTACGCTTGGGCTACGCCATTGGCTCAATGGAGTTGATTGATGGCCTGCACCGCGTTAAGGACTCGTTTAACTCCTACCCGGTAGATAGCCTGGCAAGCCTTGTAGGTATTGCTGCACTTGACGATAAAGCGCACTTTGACGCAAGCCGGGAGCACGTGATTACAACCCGTGAACGCACCCGTCAGCGTCTTGAAGCATTAGGATTTGAGGTATTACCCTCCAAGGCTAATTTTGTGCTTGCCCAACATCCTGAGCATGCAGGCGCTCAACTATTTGCGGGCCTTCGCGAGCGCGGTATTCTCGTACGCCACTTCAATACCCCTGAACTTAATAACTTCCTGCGCATTACCATCGGCACTGACGATGAGATGAATAGCCTGATAGAGGCGCTGGAATCGATCTGCGGCTAGTTCGCTCGCCATACAACGTTAAATGTCCTGTCGCACGAGGCGCGACAGGGCATTTTTGTAGGCATAGCTTTGTAAGCATAAGCTTCAGCCACCGCTTTTCATTTTCCACGCATAAAAAAAATCCCCCGAGGCGCA
>NZ_JBQSVY010000017.1:0-58818 GCF_052446175.1 Halomonas sp. AOP43-D1-4 | reverse complement strand
GCTTCAACCCTCGCGCTTTGCGCCGCTCGGCAAGCTGGGCGGCGGAAAACAGCAGCAGCTTGTCTTTATCTCTTGGGGTTAATTCCATAGGGCGCCTCCATCAGAATCGATTAAGTTAACCAAATACGTGGAATATGGGCCTCGCGCTCAATCCAGCGCGGGCGCAGCAATTGCCAGGCCTGTTCGCACAGCGCCCAGGCTTCATTTCGTGAGTCACCCAGATAGCGCAGCAATAAAACGTCCTGGCGCACCGTTACCGCCCAGCGTGGGTTATCCGGCAGGGCATTACGCAGCTCCTCAATCGCCGCTGGCGCATCACTCATTCCCACCGCCCAAAGCGTGGCCTGCACCGTAGCGCCGCCCTGCCCCCAGCGCCCCATAAAGCGCGGGTGTAACGGGTCTAACGGCTGGCGTTCTAGCCACAGCGGCTTGCCATCCAGCGTCAAACGAAAATACTGCTCAATGCGTCCTGATAAGTATGGCAACTCGCTCGCCGGGCGGCCCAAGGCCATGACTTCCCAGCCTAAACAGCGAGCACTGCCGTGAAGATCAATATGGGTACGCTGTTCGCCTTTAGAGCCATCAAAGGCAATGGTTTCCTGAGGTAGCCACTCAAGCGTTGCGCCATCGGCGACCTCAAGTTCAGTGCGCTGGCTCCAGGCCACGCCTTGGCTATCGGCCTTATAAAGCTTATTCGCCGCCGGGGTGGTCAACAGGGCATGTGCGCCCTGCTCGACGTGAGCCTTGATGGTGAGCGCGTCGCCGCTGACCAATCCGCCGGGTGGGTGCAGTACGTAGATATGGCACGCCTCCTGGCTGCCTTCAGGATAAAACGGCCGCTGGACCCGAAGTGGCCCTTGGTGGCGTGCCTGGATTAACCGCGTGGCGCCATCGCGCTTGGCAAAACGCAGCGCCAGTGAGGCCGCCCAGTGGCGTTCCTGGTCAAAGCGGTGGCCGGAGCCCGCAAGCGGTGGGGCGAGTTCGCGCAAGGTCATGGAAGACAGTCGCATCCTTTTGAATAGGTCATAGCCTTTCAAATGCAAGGAATGCGCCAAAATGGGGAAAAGTGGACTTTTACTATCGCTGCAAAGTTTTAGCCGTCATAACCCATCAGCACTAACGGCTTTTTGCACCAAAAAAGATCATTAAAAGGGTCGGCCGCACCAAAAATAACAAGTAGTTAACCGCCCCTTGTGTGGCAAAAGACCACACGCCCAACACTTCTTATTTGGGAACTTTCCGATACTATTGGGCCATCCTCCGTCAACAGCTTGTCTGTTGCCCACCAAGGTAGATGGCTTCGTGCAGTTACAATGCTCAGCAAACAAGCTCTGGTATCGCATTGCGCTTTGTATGGCGTTTGTGGCGATGCAGCTGCTGTTAGTTGGGCCGCTGATTTCACAGTATCAGTCCGATGGGCAACATCACGCGCATCACGAAGCTAGTCATCACTCTAGCCATCAAGGCGGCGGTCATCATCAACATACTGCCCCTCAAGCAAGCCACCATCATCATGCGGGCCATGCTGAAGAAGTAGAACCGATATTCAACTGGTTCCACCAATGTGGTTACTGTGCCATCTGGCAACAGTTTCCAACGGCGCATACCTCTCTCCCTCCGATCAGCTTGCAAGCGTTTATTACGCATGACCAGCTGCTGACGCAACCGACACAGGCTATAAAGTCCTGTGATAACTACCCCCACGCGCTAACGCGCGCCCCGCCCTTTTTTCGGATCGTATAACGCCACATCGTCAGCCTTTTTAGCCTGAAGTTTGCTTCTGGCTGGCGGCTGTCTACACCAAAAAAAGGGATCATCATGCCGCATCTAACTATTGGGCATGGCGTCGTTACGCCTGCCCGCTTAAAAAACCGTTTTCAACGACACGTACTGACATTAAGCGTCGCTGCCGCATCGAGCGTTGTTGCTCAAGGCGTATGGGCACAGGCGCCTGCCGCTCACCACGAGCATCATCATGCGTTAAACACGATGGTCGTGACCGCTGTACCGCTAAGCTCACCGCTCACGGTGGAAACCGACCCGCGTATACCGCGGCAACCGGCCCCTGCCAGCGACGGCGCCGACTACCTTCAGACCATCCCCGGGTTCTCTGCCATTCGTAACGGTGGCACCAACGGTGATCCGGTGTTCCGTGGCATGTTTGGCTCACGTCTTCGCGTGCTGACCAATGGCAGCCAAATGCTAGGCGCCTGCCCGGCAAGAATGGATGCGCCTACGTCTTATATCTCACCTGAAAATTACGACAGCCTCACCGTCACCAAAGGGCCGCAGTCCGTTCTGTGGGGCCCCGGCGCTTCAGCGGCAACGGTGCGCTTTGACCGCGGCCCGGAGGAGTTCGATGAAGCCGGTGTGCGAGTGGATGGCAGCGTCATGCTGGGTACCTATGGGCGCTTTGATCGCCGCATTGATGCCGCTTTAGGCAATAAAGACGGCTACCTGCGCATTACCGGCAATCAATCCGAAGCTAATGACTATCAGGATGGCGATGGCAACGCCGTGCCCTCGTTATGGGATAAGTGGAACGGTGACATAGCGCTTGGATGGACACCCGACAACGATACCTGGCTTGAAGTCACCGCAGGCCGAGGAAACGGCGAAGCGCGCTATGCCGGGCGAGGTATGGATGGCAGCAAATTTCTGCGCGAAACCGTGGGCATCCGTTTTCAGCGCGAGAATTTAGGTGAACACTGGAAACGTCTGGAAATGCAGGCCAACTATGCCTATGCCGACCATATTATGGATAACTTCACGCTGCGCTCACCGGGCAGCATGGACATGGGTGGTGGCATGGACATGGGCAGCGGCATGGACATGGGTGGTGGCATGGACATGGGCGGCGGCATGGACATGGGCAGCGGCATGGATATGGATGGCGGTATGGACATGAGTGACGGCATGGCCATGCGGCTAGACCGTCGCACCCGCAGCGCGCGCGTCGCATCAACGTGGGAGTGGGAAAACACCACGTGGACGGCCGGTGTCGATGTCGAGCATCAGGTACATCGCAATCTGGATGGCGAACACTGGCAGCCCGACTACGAGCAGACCCAGTTTGGCGCCTTCAGCGAAGTCACCCGTTTTATCGATGAACGTGACCGTCTTATTGGCGGCGCCCGCGTAGACCGCTACCGCGTCAGTGACGAAAGCCTGGACACAGCTACCACAGGCCTCACCCGCCGCGACACTCTGCCCAGCGCTTTTATCCGCTATGAGCAGGATTTAGCCTCAGCACCGGTCACCTGGTATGCCGGGGTCGGGCATGTGGAGCGCTTTCCCGATTACTGGGAATTGAGCTCTAGTCAGGCAGGCCCGGCCGGTAGTTTGAATGCCTTTGACGGTGTTCAACCCGAAAAAACCACCCAGTTGGATATAGGCGCGCAGTATAACGACCAGCGCTTAAGCGCATGGGTGTCCGGGTATGCAGGATACGTTAACGATTTCATCTTGTTTGATTACAACACCGCGGGCATGGGCGGTACTCAGATCGATAACATTGATGCTCAGATTGCGGGTGCCGAAGTGGGCGCTAGCTATCAACTAACCGACAACTGGGTAAGCAATGCCTCGCTGGCCTATGCCTGGGGGCGAAATGCCAACGACGATGAGGCATTACCACAGATCCCACCGCTGGAAGCCAAGGTCGGCCTGACCTATGCACACGATGACTACTCTGTGGGTGGCCTATGGCGTGGTGTTGCGGCACAAAACCGTATTGCGCTCGAAAAAGGCAATGTCGTCGGCCAGGATCTGGAATCGTCGTCAGGCTTCGGGGTGTTCTCGCTTAACGGTGCCTATCAAGCAAGCAACCACCTAACGCTAAGTGTGGGGGTGGATAACGTTTTCGATACCACCTACACCGAACACTTGAATCTGGCGGGTAATGCAGCCTTTGGCTATCCCGCTGATTTGGATCGCGGCATTAATGAGCCTGGCCGCATGGTGTGGGCACGGGCCGACTTCAGCTTCTGATTCATTCAGGTGCTCAGTAGAGCACCTGTTTACCCTTACCGCTTAAAACCACCAGGCTAGATGCCTGGTGGTCTGGAGAGACTTCATGTCGACCACGTCACCCCCACAAGAAGGTAAACGCAAGACCTTCGACCTGTATCGCGCCGTTTGGCGCTGGCACTTTTACGCCGGCCTTTTGGTTCTGCCGTTCATGATCACCCTGGCAATTACTGGGGGCCTTTATCTTTTCAAGGACGAACTGGATGCACTAATACACGCTGATGTGAAGCGCGTAGCCGTTCAAGAGGCGACGCTCCCTCCCTCTACGCTGGTAAGCGCAGCCCTTACGGCTCACCCTGGCACTGCCGTAAAATTCACCGACCCCGCCACGCCGAAAAGCTCGGCGGAGATCACAGTGAATACTGCCTCGGGCGAGCGGTTAGCCGTTTACGTCAATCCGTATACTGCCAATGTGCTGGGGGCGCTGGATGACCGCGGCACGGTGATGTGGACCGTTCGCTATCTGCACAGTTTGAAATACTTTGGACCTACAGCGCGCAAACTGATTGAAATAGCCGGCGGCTGGGCAACCCTGCTAGTGCTCACCGGCATTTACCTCTGGTGGCCACGGCGTAAAGGCAAAGGCGGCGTGATTAGCGTGCGCGGCAAGCCAAAAAGCCGCGTGTTCTGGCGTGATCTGCATGCCGTGCTGGGTATTTTTGTCGGTGGGTTTATCGTCTTTCTGGCGATCACCGGAATGCCTTGGTCGGGCGTGTGGGGCGCGCAGGTTAATCAGTGGGCTAACGGTAACAATTTCGGCTACCCCTCTGGTGTGCGCGTTGAAGTGCCCATGTCGGAAGCGCGTTTAAACGCGCAAAGCCCGACAAACTGGTCACTCGAACAGGCACAAATTCCAGAATCCACACAGGGACCAGGCCAGGCAACGAGCATTGGCCTTGACGGCGCTGTCGCCATCTTCGATGAGCTGGGATTGCATCATGGCTATGCGGTCAGCCTGCCCACCACAGAGACCGGCGTGTACACCGGATCAGTCTATCCTAATGACCTTAGCCAACAGCGCGTGGTGCATCTTGATCAGTACAGCGGCGAGCGCTTGATCGACATGAGCTACTCCGATTACGGGCCCCTGGGTCGCTGGTTGGAATTTGGTATCAACGTGCATATGGGCCAGCAGTTTGGTCTGGCCAACCAACTGCTCTTTTTGACCGTGTGCGTGGCGATTATCCTGCTGGCGGTATCGGCCGCAGTAATGTGGTGGAAGCGCCGCCCCTCACGCGCAATGGGCGTACCGCCACTACCGGCAGACAAACGCGTTTTCCGGGGTCTGATTGCCATTCTGGCGATAGGCGGATTGATTTTCCCGCTGGTAGGCGCGTCGTTGATCGTCATGCTGCTGCTTGATTGGCTGATTGTGCGCCCGCTCCAGGAGCGGAGGCTGGTTAACCAGCCAAGGTAACACCTCAGTTTCTATCACTCCCTCTTTCTGGCCCCCTTGGGGCCAGAAGCTCAGGTTTATCTAAATCTCAATTTACGCCTCTCGCTCTATCTTTCCCGCTACTCACACGCGCCACAGAATAGCCACTATCGGTATGCCTTCAAGTATCGAACGATGCCAGCGCAAGACCCGTTGATGCCTTGGCCAACTAAAGCGATACATTAATAGCGCATTTGCGCTTATTGCCTCATAAACTCATGCCTATTTCAGTCTACCTCAGCACGTTTATCCGCTTGACATTAAATTATTTGCGCCACAAACTTAGCCGAGGCTATACTTGTTTCCACAGCGCAAAATGATTACACGGAGTAACACTGCTTCGTCTACTATCTACCTCATGTCGAGTCTGGAGCTTAATAATGGCAACAAAACATGCTGTGATTCTATTGGGAATGCTGCCTTTCAGTACCTTGGCAGCGGCTGATGAAACGCCCCTCAACGTGGTGGCAACCATTGGCATGATTGCCGATGTGGCACAGGAGGTAGGCGGCGAATGCGTTAGCGTCCAGGCCATGATGGGCCCCGGGATCGACCCGCATCTTTTCCAGGCCAGCGCCAGCGATGTTTCGCTGTTGCGCGGCGCCGAACAGATTCTTTACTCGGGCTACGCCCTGGAAGGCCAGCTGGGTTCGGTGCTGGAAAATTTCTCTTCGCGCACCCCGACGCTTGCTGTCGCGCCCTCTTCGATCGACCCTTCATCGCTGATTACCGCGCAGGATATCTACGGCATCGATCCGCACCTGTGGATGGATGTTTCGCTTTGGGCGCAAACGCTGCCGACGCTAAGCGATACCTTTATTGAAGCGCGCCCCGACTGCGCGGATACTATTGAGGCCAACACCGAACGATACCAGACCGAACTGTTGGCGCTCCACAAGTGGGTCAAGGAGAGTATCGCGACCATTCCCGAGAGTCAGCGCGTGCTGGTGACCGCCCACGATGCGTTTAGCTACTATGGGCGCGCCTACGATATCGACGTTGAAGGTATTCAAGGCATCAGCACCGAAACCGAAACCGGCATTGCCGATATCCGCAACATGGCGACGAGTGTGGTAGAGCGCGACGTACCGGCGGTGTTCGTTGAAAGCACCATCAATCCGCGCACCGTCCAGGCGGTGATCGACGCGGCCAAGCAGCGTGGCCATGACGTTGTGGTTGGCGGCGAGCTTTATTCCGACGCCATGGGCGATGACGGTACCGTCGACGGCACCTATATGGGTATGATCTACCGTAATACCCAGCATATCGTTAACGCACTCGGCGGCACACTTTCCCCACTGCCCGATGAGCTCAACGACTGGGCAAGCGAGTGGCAGCTCGACCAACAGGGATAAAAGGGCATACTCTCGATGGTAACATCTGCAAGTGCCGAGCCCGCTCTCAGCATCAACAATTTGACCGTGAGCTATCACAACCAGCCCGTGCTTTGGGATATCAATCTCGATATCCCGGCGGGCGTGATGGCGGGAATTGTCGGCCCCAACGGCGCAGGCAAAAGCACGCTGATCAAAAGCCTTTTAGGGCTGGTGCCATCGCTTTCCGGCGAGGTGCTGGTGCACGGCAAGCCTTATGCCGCCCAGCGCAAGCGAGTGGGCTACGTGCCCCAGCGCTCGAGCGTGGATTGGGACTTTCCCACCACCGCGCTCGATGTGGTGACCATGGGCCTTTACGGGCGCCTTGGCTGGTTCAAGCGCCCCGGGCGCCGAGAACGTAAAGAGGCGATGGACGCGCTCGACATGGTCAGCATGAGCGAGCTTGCCCACCGCCAGATCAGCCAGCTTTCCGGCGGCCAGCA
Organism: Halomonas sp. AOP43-D1-4; assembly: GCF_052446175.1. Taxonomy (NCBI): domain Bacteria; kingdom Pseudomonadati; phylum Pseudomonadota; class Gammaproteobacteria; order Oceanospirillales; family Halomonadaceae; genus Halomonas; species Halomonas sp. AOP43-D1-4. The sequence continues at coordinate 51,538 of NZ_JBQSVY010000017.1, read as the reverse complement.
ACAACGCGTGTTTCTGGCCCGCGCACTGGTGCAACAGGCCGACGTTTACTTTCTGGACGAACCCATGGCCGGGGTCGATGCCACCACCGAACGGGCGATCATCGATATACTGCGCCGCCTGCGTGATGCGGGAAAGACGCTTATCGTCGTCCACCACGATCTGCAAACTGTCGGTACCTACTTCGACTGGCTATTGCTACTGAACGTGCGCGTGATTGCCAGTGGCGACGCCAAAGACGTTTTCAAGATCGACAACCTCCGCCAGGCCTACGGCGGCCAGATCGCGCTGCTGGGTGACCACGAGTCATTAACGTTTCCCGCCTCAAAAGTGACCTGACCCATGCAGTGGCTCGAACTTCTATCGGATTATACCTTTCAAAACGTGGTGATCGGCGCCTCGCTTCTGGGCCTGATCAGCGGCCCCTTGGGCTGCTTTGCGGTGCTGCGCCGTCAAAGCCTGCTGGGCGACGCCATCTCCCACGCGGCTCTTCCGGGAATATGCCTGAGCTTCATCATTACCGGCAGCCGCGATATTGGCGGCATCATGATCGGCTCGCTTGCTACCGGCTCTCTTGCCGCGCTGATCATGCTGCTGCTCACCCGCAAAAGCCGCCTGAAAACCGATGCGGGGCTAGGCGTTTGCCTGAGCCTCTTCTTTGCCGTTGGTATCGTGCTGCTCACCTACATTCAAGGCACCAGCAACGCCGCCCAGGGCGGGCTTGAGGCCTTTTTATTCGGCCAGGCCGCCGCCACGCTGCGCTCGGATCTGTGGGTGATGGGTGGCGTGACGCTGGTAACGCTTTCGCTGCTCGCCGCCTTCTGGAAGCAGGCCAAGCTGGTCACGTTCGACGCCGAGTACGCCCGAACGCTTGGCATGCCCGCCACGGCCATCGAGGCGACACTGACCGCCATGGTCGCACTGGCGGTGGTGGTCGGCTTGCAGATGGTCGGCGTCATTTTGATGGCGGCGATGATCGTTGCCCCGGCGGCGGCCGCGCGCCAGTGGAGCCGCCACCTGGGCACCATGCTTGCCATCGCGGCGGGCGTGGGTATCGTCAGCGGAGTCTCCGGCGCGACGATCAGCACGCTGTCGCGCGGGCTTGCTACCGGCCCGCTGATCGTACTAACCGCCACGGCCATCGTGCTGCTGTCGCTGGCGCTGGCGCCAGGGCGCGGGCTTTTATGGGGCATCATGAAACACTACCTCCAGAAAGCCGAGCTTCAAAAACGCCAGCTTCTCTACACGCTATATAAACACCCGGCCCGGCCTGCATCACGGCGTTTATCGCTGAGCGCACGGCTCACCCTTGCCCTGTTAAAACGCCAAGGCTACCTGACCCGCTCACAAGGTGAAGCGGACTGGGGGCTGACGACAACAGGGCAGGCAAAAGCGCGCCAGGTGGTCGCCACGTTCGAGGAGGTCGCGCCATGATCGCAGAGCTTCTCAACAGTACCGCGCTTCCCATCATTCTGGTCGGCGCCATGGTGGGTATCGCCTCATCAGCGGTGGGCACGTTTTTGGTGCTGCGCGGCAACAGCATGCTGTCGGATGCCATCAGCCATTCGATCGTGTTCGGCATCGTGATCGTCTGGATACTGACCAAGCAGCAGAGCGGGCCGGTGCAGCTCATCGGCGCCGCGCTGACCGGGCTTTTGACAGTATTTCTCACCGAGGCGCTGGCCAATACCAAGCGGGTGAAGCAGGACGCCGCCATCGGACTGGTGTTCCCAGCACTCTTCTCCATTGGCGTGTTACTACTCAATATCTACGCCCACGACGTGCATATCGACACCCACACCGTGCTGTTGGGTGAAATCGGGTTTGTCTGGCTGGATACCGTCGAGCTTTTCGGCCTGCCGATTCCCCAGGCGCTGGTCTCGATGAGCGTAATGACGCTGCTCAACTACGCGTTTATCGGGCTCTTCTATAAAGAGCTGAAGCTCGCCACCTTCGATCCCGCGCTGGCCAAAACCTTTGGCTTCATGCCGACGATCCTGTTCTATGTACTTTTGATGCTGACCAGCTCCACCGCCGTGGCGGCCTTCGACGCCGTGGGGGCGGTGCTGTTCATCGCCTTTGCCATTGTTCCCGCCTCCGCCGCCTATTTGCTGACTGACCGCCTGTGGATGATGTTCATTTTCGGCGCGCTGATCTCGATCGCCTCGAGCATTTCCGGCTATTTCCTCGCGGTGCATTTCAACGTCTCCATCGGTGGCATGATGGCGGTAATGACCGGCGTATTTCTGATACTGGCCTTTTTGGGCGGGCCGCGCTACGGGCTGATTACCCAAATGCTGAAGCGCCGCCGGGCGCGGCAGGCGCCGATGGAGCCGCCTTCATTGTTTTGAAAGGCTAAACGCCAGACCAGGGCGCCACTTGCAACGACGAAGACGCACGCTTTTATAAAGGCCCTATCCACGTGAGCGCTCGTTCAGTATTACTAGCGCACCAGTAATAAGCGCTCGCATACCTTCCTCTAATTCCGCCTCCATTTCGGCCTCCTCCAGGCCGCGGCTCGCCCCCTCGACAGGCTCTTTCCCCACTACCGAATAAATCGTATCGGCGACGGAAAAGCATTGAAAAGCTATAGTCGCCAGAAGCCAGCGAGCTTGCTCCTGGGAGATATCATAAACCTCAGCAATATGGTTTTGATGTGCACGAATTTTTTCAATCATGGGCTGAGTGGCAGCCAAGCGACGGATCACATAGGGCGTTAATCCTGGGTGAGCTTTGACAAACTCGCTTATCGATGCGGCAAAAGTGGATAGATACTCTTTCAATTCCCCGGGCGCATCATTGGAAGCTCGTGGAATATTCCAACGTTGAAATATTTCTTCGGCCACTAAGCATTTCAGCGCCTTTAAATTGGGCACATGCTTATAAAGCGCCATATGGCTGATGCCTAGCGCGCTGGCCACCCCGACAAAGGTGATGTTGGGTAGGCCGATTTCGATACCCGCATTCGCAATACGCTCAAGCGTGATGGTAGGCGGCCGCCCGCGTGCTTTAACTGGCTGTTGCGTGGTCATATTGCATCCTTAATCGCTGACGTTCCTTATCTAGCCACTCACTCACTTTAGGGTCAATTAGTTGATTGGCATGCAATTATATTAATTAGTTTATTGCCATGAAACTAATTATCTATTAGCCTATTTAAACGCGACTAATTCTCGTTACAAACTACTGCTATGCAGGTTCGATAATCCCCTATGGCCGAGTCATAACGCTTCATGAGCACGCACGATACATCGAGATCCCAAGGTAAGAGCCCCATCAGCCAAGTGTTGGCCCCTATACGCACACGGCTTTTTGCCGCGGCAATGCTGGCGGGCATCGGCACGATATTAACGATGGTGCCGCTTGCCGGTATGGCACATATCGCCAAGATTCTTGTGTCTGATCCAGGCGCCGCCTGGGAGTTATCAACCGCCAGCATGCGTGAAATCGGCTGGGTGGTAGCAGCCAGCATCGTGAGCCTCTTTGTCGGCATGGGGTGCATGTTTCTCGGCGAGCTGGTAGCGCACCTGGCGGATAACAAACTCACCTACCAGCTACGCTTGGCTGTTATGCGACGCTTGTCCCAAGCACCGCTTGGCTGGTTTACCAGCCGCGCATCCGGCGACGTAAAACAGGCGATGCAAGACGATATTGCGACGCTGCACAGCCTGACCGCGCACTTTTACACGGCGGTAGGACGCGCGTTTGGCGCCTTACTGATCTCGGTGGTCTACCTGATCATGCTGGATTGGAAAATCGCCGTTATTACGTTACTGCCTCTTCCCGGTTTCTTTCTTTTCCTGCGCCGACTCATGCAAGCCAGCAAAGCCAATATGGGTGAGTTTATTGCCCAGCTTGAGCGCATGAATAACGCCATTAATGAATTTGTCTGCGGCATTCCCGTCGTCAAGGCCTTCGGTACGACCGGACAAGCCTATCGTGGCTACCAAGCAGCAGTGGATAGCTTTGCCCATGCATTTGAGCAATTTACCCGCCCTCTGGTCGCTTCTATGGCACATGTTCATGCGATGGTGACAACGGTGACGATATTGGGACTGGCGCTCACGGTTGGCATATTTTGCGTCGCCAACGGCTGGTCAGAACCGGTCGATCTGTTGCCATTCATTCTAGTAGCCCCCGGTATCTGTGCTCCGTTACTGCTGCTGCATACCTTGCTGCACGACTTAGGCAGTGCCGTTGGCGCCGCCCAACGCGTCATGGCACTGCTTGAAACGCCGGTATTGCCATCAATCCCCTCCAGTGAGTGCCAGCTCCCCAACGATCATGAAGTTCGCTTTGAAAATGTCAGTTACGTCTATAACAATGCCCAAAACGGGCTATCGAACCTGCACTTTACTCTTGCACCTGGCAGCGTTACGGCGATTGTTGGCCCTTCGGGGGCAGGCAAATCCACCCTGGCACGCCTGATGCTGCGCTTTTTTGACCCCACCCATGGGCGCATTACGTTAGGCGGGGTGGATCTGCGCCATCTTGAGATGTCAACGCTCTACCAGCGGATTGGTTTTGTTCTGCAGGACGTGCGTCTGATCCATGCCAGCATTCGAGACAACATTGCGTTGGGCCGCCCTTCGGCCAGCCAACAGGAAATCGAGGATGCCGCTCGCGCGGCGAATATTCACGAACGTATCGCCGCACTCCCTAACGGCTATCGATCGATGGTTGGCGAGGATATTCAACTGTCAGGTGGCGAGCAACAGCGCGTCAGTATTGCCCGCGCCATGTTACTTGATCCGCCTCTATTGGTGCTGGACGAGCCGACAGCAGCGGTTGACGCCAGCAATGAGCTGGCCATCCAGCAGGCTCTGTCGCGTTTAACCCGGGGGCGGACGCTTGTGATTATTTCGCATCACCTAAAGTCGATCATCCACGCCGACCATATTCTGGTACTCGATGGCGGCACGGTTGCTGAGCAAGGCAATCACGACCAGCTACTGGCCAGCAATGACCTTTATGCTCGCCTTTGGGCACTGGAAGAGAAAACAAACTCACTGGAATCGAAGGTGGCAGCGTGCTGAAAATGCTCAATCAACTGCTTGGCGAAGACACCGCGCTCTTGCGTCGCTATCTCGGTCTGGTCACTGTCTATGGTGTGCTAAGCGGTCTGACCATCTTGGCCCTTATCCCTCTTCTCTATTACCTCCTGATTGGCCAACTCAGTGTGGCCACCACATGGCTAGTAGTGCTGCTTTTCGGCATCCTAATCTGTTGGGGAGTGCGATGGCACGTGGAGCAGGCAGGCGTCCGTGTCGGCGTCGCCATCTTGCAGTCGGGCCGCCATCGCCTTGGCGAACACGTGATCCATCTGCCGGTTGGCTGGTTTACCGCGACAAATACCGCGCGCCTTAGCCATGTAACCACGCAGGGTATGATGGCGGTGGCCCAGCTTCCTGCTCACGTCTTTACACCGGTGATCAGCGGGCTTGTCACGCCTATCGTTCTCCTTGCCGCGCTATTGGTGTTGCATGCACCGCTGGGCATTGCGGCGCTGGTCGCGCTGCCGCTACTTTTGGGGGTTTTATTACTCACCGCCAAGCTTGCCCAGCATGCCGACAGGGCCTTCCAGCAACACTTTTCTGATACCAGTCAGCGCATGGTCGAGTTCGCCAGTGCCCAGACAGTCTTACGCGCCTTTAGTGGGAACAACCACAGCACACGCTTCTTAGAACAGGCCATGGAACAACAGCACCGCTCGGGAACAAGGCTGGCTTGCCTATCGGCACTTTCGGCGCTGCTCAATGCCTGGGCAGTGCAGACAGTCTTTGCCGTGCTGCTGATCGTCACAACCCTGTGGATCAATACGCTTTTGGAAGGATCACTGACGGCAGCGAGCATTATAAGCGTCATCATTGCGCTGGTACTGGTAAGCCGGTTCGTCGAACCGCTGCTGGACATCGCTCAACACAGCGACATTTTGCGTAGTGCAAGGGGGCAACTCGAAGAGATCCAGGCGATTTTCGACGCTGCCCCCCTAACCGAGCCAACGGTCCCTCAGCCACCGCGCGATGCCTCCATCGAATTGAGAGCCGTCCGCTTTCGCTATGCGCCGCATGAGCCCGACGTGCTCAACGGGGTTAGCCTATCTATCACGCCCGGTAGCATGACCGCATTGATCGGTGAGTCAGGTTCAGGCAAGACCACTCTGGCGCGCCTGGTCGCGAGATTTTTCGATGCAGATCACGGTAGTGTGCTCGTCGGCGGCGTGGACGTCCGCGATATGTCTAGTACCCAGCTGGCGGATCACGTCAGCCAGATCTTCCAGGAGAGCTACCTGTTTGCCGGCAGCATTGCTGACAATATTCGCTTTGGCCATCCCGACGCCAGCGATGCCGACCTGATGGACGCCGTGCGTCTGGCCGGTGTCATCGAGATCGTCGAACGCCTGCCCCAAGGATTGGACACACCAGTGGGCGAGGGAGGCGCCCGCCTTTCCGGCGGCGAACGGCAGCGTATCGCCATCGCCCGAGCACTCATTAAGAATGCGCCCATTCTGCTGGTGGATGAAGCGACTGCCGCACTGGATGCGGAAAATCAAGCCATCATTACCCAGGCGCTGGTGCGACTGAGAGGCCAACGTACGCTATTGGTGATCGCCCACCAACTCTCTACGGTGAGCATGGCTGATCAGATCATCGTGCTAGATGACGGACGCATCATTGAGCAAGGCGCGCCCGATGAACTGCTCGCTCAGCAGGGGCGATACGCCACGTTTCTTGACCAACGCCAAACCACCAAAGGGTGGCGCATCACCCCGGATAAAACGGGAGAAACCTCACAGTGATGCGCGTGTATCTGCCTCTCCTGTTTGTATTGCTGTGCGGGATGTCATTACTGACAGGCGCGCGGCAGATAAGCGGGTACCAACTTATCACCCTGTCAGATGATGCTTGGTTGACGTTGACGGCCAGCCGACTGCCGCGCCTGATCACGGTGTCCTTGACCGGAGTGGGCCTCGCGATTTGCGGTGTGATTTTGCAGCATATCGTGCGCAATAAGTTCGTGGAGCCCGCCACCTCGGGTGGGCTTGATGCCGCCAAACTGGGCATTCTCGTATCGCTGTCTCTAATGCCTACGGCTGGCGCTGGATCACGAATGCTTGCAGCCCTGCTCTTCTGCTTCGCTGCGAATGTTGTCTTTATCGCTATCGTTCGCCGCATCAAGTTCACCAACACGGTACTGGTTCCCGTCATCGGCTTGATGTACGGCGGCGTGCTAAGCGCCCTAGCCGAGTTCTACGCCTACCGCCATAACATCCTGCAAAGCATGCAGGGCTGGCTGCTGGGAGATTTTTCAAAGATCGTCCAGGGCCATTACGAAATCATCTACCTAATCCTGCCGGTCGTTGTGCTCGCCTACGTCTACGCTCATCGCTTCACGGTGCTGGGCATGGGCGAAGACATGGCGACGAGTTTAGGCGTGAACTATCTCGTCACCTCCGCCATTGGGCTGATGCTGGTGGCCATTACTGTCTCGGTCACGGTCATCGCGGTGGGCGCCATCCCCTTTGTCGGATTAGTGGTTCCCAATCTGGTAGCGCTCTACTACGGCGATAACCTGGCTCGCACCCTACCCGCCGTAGCACTGTCGGGGGCAACACTGCTGCTGGTCTGCGACATTGCGGGACGCCTGCTGATCTATCCCTTTGAAGTGCCCATCGGCTTAACGTCGGCTTGTGTCGGAGGCGTGCTGTTTCTGATCCTGATTGTCAGGAGGGCACAGTGATGACTATCAAAGCTCGCCACACCGTTTGGGCGGCCGTGATCGCTCTTGCGCTCGCTTTTGTCTTTGTACGCTCCGGTTTCGACTTCGAGTATGTGATACCGAAACGACTTGAGCGCTTGGCCACCATGGTGATCGGTGGCATTTGTGTCGCCTGGTCCGCCATTACGTTTCAGAGCCTTACCGGTAACCGGATATTAACGCCTGCCATCATGGGCTATGAGGCCGTCTATCTGCTGTTTCAGGCCCTGTTGATGCTGGTGCTGGGCACCCACAGTCTGATGGTGCTCGGCGAGCATGGCAACGCCGCACTCTCGGTCCTGCTGATGCTTGGCTACTCCTGGACGCTGCATCGATGGCTGTTTAGAGACGGCAGAGACAATGTCTATTTCCTGCTGCTGGTAGGACTGGTACTGACAATGGTCATTACCACTTTCACACAGTTCGTTCAGCTCAAAATGAGTCCAGGCGAGTTTTCCATTCTGATGGGTTACAGCCAAGCCGCTTTCGGTAACGCCAGCACCACACAACTGCTATACGCCACACTGATCGTGGCCGCGATTTGTCTGGTGGGACTGAAAAGCCTCCCAATGCTAGATGTGCTCTTGCTGGGCAGAGAGCAGGCCATGTCACTTGGCATCGATTATCGACGCTGCGTGCAACACCAGCTCTTTCTGATCGCCTCGCTGGTGGCTGTATCGACCAGCCTGCTTGGCCCCACGGCGTTCATGGGCATTTTCGTGGCCAATACGGCCTATGCGCTTGCAGGCACTTACCGTCATCGGGTCACGCTACCGGTGGGTTGTGCCCTCGCCATCGCCCTTTTCATCCTCGCCCAACTGCTGGTCGAACATCTCTTCAACTACACAACCACCGTCGGCATCCTCGTCAACCTCGTATGTGGGGCTTACTTCCTGTCGCTGATGGTGCGTACGCGAGGCGCAGCATGATCACGGTTCAAGACCTTCATAAAACCTACGGCGACCGTTCGGTGCTATCGGCGATCAATCTCTGCTTTCCATCAGGTCAGTTGACGTCCCTGGTGGGCCCCAACGGCGCGGGTAAGACGACGCTTCTGATGATGCTCGCGAGACTACTTAAGCCCTCTCGGGGGGATATTCGACTCGACGGCTCCCAGGTAACGCGCATTCCCATCAGCGAGTATGCCAGGCAGGTGGCCACGCTACGCCAGACGCCTGAGTTCAACCTACGCCTGACCGTCGAGGAGTTGGTCGCCTTTGGCCGCTTTCCCTATAGCCGTGGCACACTCACTCGGCACGACCATCGTGTGATTGACGACGCCCTGTCGTTTCTATCGCTGACGGCACTACGCGGTGCTTATCTGAACGAGCTCAGCGGCGGCCAACGCCAGATGGCGTTCCTGGCCATGACCATTGCACAGCAAACCGATTACCTGCTGCTCGACGAGCCACTGAATAACCTCGATATCAAACATGCCGTTCAGATCATGCAGGCTCTTCGCCGTCTCTGCGACGAGCATGGACGAACGGTCATCCTGGTCGTTCATGACATCAACTTTGCCGCCAACTACTCCGATTACATCGTCGCCATGAAGGATGGGGAAGTGCACTGCGATGGCAACGTCACCGACGTCATCACCGAACGGCGCTTGAGTGAGCTTTACGGACTGAAGTTCGACATCGCCCATAACGAACGCGGTTATCTATGTAATTACTTCAAGCCCTCAGGAAACCTGGAATGAAACGATCTCTAAACAACCGCTTGGCACGCCTTCTCCCACTCGCCTTGGTGGCGTTGCTACAAGGGTGCGATCAGCCCTCAGCCAACAATATGTCCGCACAGGAGGCCATAACACCGATCACGATTCACCACGCGCTGGGAAGCACCGTGATCGATCACCGTCCACACCGGGTAGCGGCATTAGACATGAATGAAGTCGATTTTCTGGATCAGTTGGACGTTCCGGTGGTGGGCATGCCAAAGGACTTTATTCCCCATTTTCTGGAGAAGTATCGAGACGACCCGACGATTGAAGATCTGGGCGCTATCGTACGCCCTAACCTTGAGCGAGTGCATCGCGCTAACCCTGACCTCATTCTTATGACGTCGTTACAGGCCAACGACTATAACGAGCTGACTCAGATCGCACCCACGCTGCACTTTGACGTGGATTACCGCAACAGTCAGACCAACCACATTGACGTTGTCATGGATCATCTCATGGATCTTGGGCAGATCTTTGGCAAACAGAAATTGGCCCGTCAGCGGGCAGCCGAGCTGGTTCATACCGTCGAGGAGGTCCGGCGTGTTACCCAAGGCCGCCCTGAGAAAGCCCTTATCCTGCTGCATAATAATGGGGCCTTCCACTCCTTTGGCGTGCAGTCACGCTACGGCTTCATCTTCACTGAATTCGGCGTTGCCCCCGCCGCTCCCGACATCGATACCGGCCTGCACGGCCAGCCGGTTTCTAGCGAATTCATCCAGCAGGCCGACCCCGACATCATCTATGTCGTGGATCGTACTGCCGTAATGGAGCACCGGCCCACCATGAGTACCGACAGCCTGGCCAACCCCCTATTACGCCAAACTAACGCCTGGCGAAATGACCGGGTGGTCTTTGTCGACCCCGAAGCCTGGTATGTCACCGCCGCCAGCGTCAGCGCTCTGGCGATCATCGCGGATGACATTATCGACGGCTACCGGCACTAGCAGACCATAGCACTAAAGCACTAAAGCACCTAAAAAAACGCTTTCATCGACTGCTTCAATGCGCCTTTTAACAGGCGCTCAATTGAAGCGGTGTAGTTCCTCTGTGTTTAAAAATGGAGATCGACATGCCCTTACATTGCCACCACCGTCCCCTACAGCCGACGAGAGCACTACATTGCGCCTCTTGCTCAAACCCTTTATCGCTCGTCAGGAGCGCATTTCTGCTCGCTCTGAGCGCGAGTGCTGTCATGCTGCTGTCTTCACAAGCTCTCGCACAGGCCCAGGAGACCGAGACCCGCAGTACTACTGCCCTAGCACCCATCACCGTACACGGAGAAGCGACATCCGTTAACGATACGTATGCCGGCGGCCAAGTCACCTACAGCAACCGGGCGGGCTTCCTGGGGAAAAGAGACTTCATGGAGACGCCTTTCAATGCCATCAGCTATACGGATCGCTTTATCCAGGATCAACAAGCTCAGAGTATTACCGATGTAATTGCAGCGACGGATCCGAGTGTCTTCAGCAACGGCGTCACCAGTGCCTGGAGCGAAACCTATTCGATCCGTGGTTTTGACGCCAGCACACGTGACGTCACGTTCGGTGGTCTGGCCGGGATGGCCCCCTACTACCGTACGTCTCCAGAAATGTTCGAGCGTATCGAGGTGCTCAAGGGGCCTTCGGCACTACTCAACGGGATGCCGCCAGGTGGCTCCGTTGGCGGTGCCATTAACCTGGTTCCCAAACGGGCTGGCGATGAACCGTTGACGCGTTTCACCACCACGTATATGTCCGACGCCCAGATTGGCGGGCACCTTGATGTCGGCCGACGCCTGGGTGACGACCAGCAGTTTGGCGTTCGCGTTAACGGCGTATACCGCGACGGCGAGGGGGCTGTGGATAACCAGACACCAAAGGTTCAAATGGGCTCTCTGGGGTTGGACTGGCGCGGTGATCACGCTCGACTATCAGCCGACTTGTACAGTGCGGACGACCATATTGATGGACCCGCTCGAGGTATCAACCTGGCCCCCGGCCTGGCAGTTCCGACGCCTCCCGCCCCCGATACACTGATCAACCCGGACTGGGCCTTTGCCGACACGCGCGACAAGGGGGCCATATTGCGTGGCGAATTCGACTTTACCGACGAGATCATGGGGTACGCGTCAATAGGTCAAAGCGAAACCAATTACACCTACAACGGTGCCATGTCAGCCCAGGTGCTTGATGATCAAGGCAACTATCGCACAAGCGTTGGTCAGCTTGCCTTCGATGTCGAAAAAACATCGGCGGAAGTCGGGGTTCGCGGTCACTTCCAGACCGGCGCTGTCAGTCACGACATCAGCGTCAATGCCACCCATTATGAGCACGAGCAGCACGATTACGGGCGCAGAAGCGTTCCCGATGCGGACTGGATCACCAACCTATACAATCCGCAATGGGGCCCCGCCGCTGATTTCATTACACCGCACATCATGCATACAGAGCTACGCTTGAACAGCTACGGTTTGGCAGACACGCTCTCGTTTGCCGATGATCGCATACAGCTGACGCTCGGCGCCCGACGCCAGGAAGTGGTGAGCGACACCTACAGCGTGATGACCGGCACACGTATCTCCCGCTATGATGAAAGCGCGGTCACACCCGCCGCAGCACTACTTTTCAAAGCGACCGACCAGGTATCGCTCTACGCCAACTATATCGAGGGGCTCAGCCAGGGGGCCACGGCACCTATGACTGCCGCCAACGCTGGTGAGGTGTTCGAGCCTTACAAGACCAAACAGAGCGAGGTTGGCGTGAAACTTGATCTGGGTGATTTTTCACACACGCTTAGCCTGTATGAAATAAAGCGGCCCAGCAGCTACACCGACCTGGCAACCAATATCTTCTCGGTTGGGGGCGAGCAGCGGAACCGAGGAGTGGAGTGGAGTTTCTTCGGCAGTCCTCTCAGCAACCTGCGCCTGATGGGGGGCATCGCTTATGTAAACCCAGAAATCACGCGCGCCGCGAGCGATGAAGAACAAGGCAATCAGGCAACCGGCGTACCAGACCTGCAAGCCAAGCTAGGCACTGAATGGGATCTATCCGTAGCACCAGGGCTGACACTGACCGCTAATGCCACCGCGATGTCAGAGCAGTACATTAATAGTGACAACTCCCTATCAGTACCCGGACACACTATTTATGACGTTGGAGCACGCTACGCCTCTAACCTTTCCGGCTATCCACTCACACTGCGTGCCACTGTTAACAATGTGACCGATAAAACGTACTGGGCAATGCCACAACTCTCAAGCCTCGCATTAGGCGCCCCCCGCACCTTTATGTTTTCGGCCTCACTGGACTTCTAGACGACTGTAACAAGCGGTGCTAATGCCATAACACCGAATATTTTTCACTACTAACTCCGTAAAACCTCCCCACCTACGCTCGCCGAGCGGGCGTAGGTGTGGATAACTTAAACCGTTAGGTGCTGCTTGATCAGCTCGTTGGAAAGCTCGCTGATATCACCTTTGGCCACCGGGCGGCCGCGGTCCATTATCACAAAGCGGTCGGCGTATTTGCGCGCAAAGGGCAGCTTCTGCTCGACCAGCAGCACCGTTAGGGCGTCTTCGGCAATCAGCTGGCGAATCACCTGGCCAATTTGCGCGACGATATTGGGCTGAATGCCCTCCCCCGGCTCATCCAGAATCAAGAGTTTGGGCTCGATTACCAGCGCTCGGCCAATGGCAAGCTGCTGCTGTTGCCCGCCGGATAAGTCACCGCCGCGGCGGTGCTTCATCTCCTTGAGCACTGGAAACAGTTCATAGATACGCTCGGGGATTTTTTTCAGCTTGTCACTGCGTGCAGCAAGGCCGGTACGCAGATTCTCTTCTACGGTGAGTAGCGGGAAAATCTGCCGCCCTTGCGGTACAAAGCCAATGCCCAGCCGTGAACGTGCTTCCACGGCTTTTTGGGTTAACTCAACCGCTTCGCTGCTCGACTGGTAGCGCAACTGGCCACTTTTTACCGCCACTTCACCCATGATGGCTTTCATCAGCGTGGTTTTACCCACTCCGTTGCGGCCCATCACGCAGGTGCACTGGCCAGCGGGTACGTCCAGGTCCAGATCCCAAAGTGTATGGCTTTCCCCATAAAACTGGTTGAGCTTTTCAATTGCCAGCATCAGGCAGCCTCCTCATCGTCAGCACCCAGGTACACTTCGACTACGTTGGGGTCGCTTGAGACCTGATCCATGCTGCCTTCGGCCAACACACTGCCTTGGTGAAGCACGGTCACTTTGCGGGCAATTGAGCGCACAAAGCCCATATCGTGTTCCACGACGACCACCGACTGCTTACCCGCCAAACCGGTCAGCAGTTCGGCTGTACGCTCCATTTCCTGCTCGGTCATACCGGCGACCGGCTCATCCACCAGCAGTAACCGTGGGCGCTGCATTAACAGCATGCCGATTTCCAACCACTGTTTCTGACCATGAGAGAGAATGCCCGCAGGCTGAAAGCGCAACTGAGTCAAACCAATGGTCTCCAGCACTTCGTCGATGCGGTCTTTGATCTCACCGGTCATACGCGCAGTCAGGGTGGGAAAGATCCGTTTGTCGGCGGCCATGGCCAGCTCCAGGTTTTCGAACACGCTCAGTACTTCAAACACCGTGGGCTTTTGAAACTTGCGCCCGATCCCGAGGCTGGCAATTTCCGGCTCGTTCATATTGAGCAGGTTATGACGGCTGCCAAACCATACGCTGCCCTCAGTGGGCCGCGTCTTGCCGGTGATAATATCCATCATGGTGGTCTTTCCCGCCCCGTTGGGGCCAATAATGCAACGCAGCTCGCCGTCGTCGATGGTCAAATTCAGCTTGTTGATCGCTTTAAAGCCATCAAAGCTCACCGTGACGTCTTCCATATACAGAATCGGGCCGTGGCGTACGTCCACCGGGGAGGCGGCTGGCGCTATAAAGTCAAATACCCGGTCGCGGGTTTTGAATGACTGCAGCAAGCTCATGCAATAGCCTCCTTGGTGCCTGCGTTATCGGATTCAACAGCGCGACGGCGCTTGCGCAACAGCCCCGCCACGCCCTTGGGCAGCAGTACCGTGACGAGTACAAACATTGCGCCCAAAGCAAACAGCCACGCATCAGGCATGACACCGGTGAAAATAGTTTTGGCATAGTTGACTAGAATTGCGCCGATCACCGCGCCGTACAGCGTGGCCCGACCACCCAGCGCCACCCATAGCACGATCTCAATCGAGAACAGCGGCGAGAATTCGCTAGGGTTGATGATGCCCACCTGAGGTACGTAAAGCGCGCCTGCCAGGCCCGCGAGCATCGCGGACACCACAAACACGAAGAGTTGAAAGCGCTCTACCCGGTAGCCGATAAAGCGCGTGCGCGCCTCGGCGTCGCGAGTGGCCACGCACACACGCCCCAGCTTGCTGGTCACGATCGCCCGACAGAGGATATAACCCAGCGCCAGCGCCACGCCGGTGGCCAGAAAAAGTCCCAGACGAGTATCGTTGCTGCGCAGGTTGAAGCCCAAAAGTTCGCGGAAGTCGGTCAGCCCGTTATTGCCGCCAAAGCCCATCTCATTGCGGAAAAATGCCAGCATCAGCGCAAAGGTCAACGCCTGGGTAATGATCGAGAGATAAACCCCCGTCACCCGCGAGCGAAACGCCAAAAAGCCGAACACCAGCGCCAGCATACCCGGCGCCAGCAGCACCATGGCAAAGGCGAACCAAGCCATATCAAAGCCCTGCCAGTACCAGGGCAGACTTTCCCAGTTTAGGAACACCATGAAGTCCGGCAGCACCGGGTGGCCGTAAGTGCCCCGGTCACCAATCTGGCGCATCAGGTACATGCCCATGGCGTAACCGCCAATCGCAAAAAACGCCCCGTGGCCCAGGCTAAGAATGCCGAGATATCCCCACACCAGTTCAACCGCCACGGCCAGCAGCGCGTAGCTTAGGTACTTGCCAAACAGGTTCACCGTGTAGGCGTTCACATGCAGCGGGCTGCCTTGAGGCAGTGCCACGTGGAGTACCGTCACGACCAGCAGCGCGGTGAACAGTACTCCTAAAAAGACCTGTGTGGCACGCTCACCAAACGGGCGGGTTAGCCAAAACTGGCTTGAAGGTAGTTGTGACATCATGGGTTAGCCCTCCGCAGCCCGGCCCTTCTGCGGGAAGAGTCCACGCGGGCGTTTTTGAATAAACAGAATGATAAAGACCAGCACGATAATCTTGGCGAGTACCGCGCCCGCCCAGGGTTCCAGCACCTGATTGATCACCCCCAATGACAGCCCGGCCACGAGCGTCCCCCAGAGATTGCCCACACCGCCGAACACCACCACCATGAACGAGTCGATGATGTAGTTCTGGCCGAGGTTCGGGCCGACATTGGTAAGCTGGGAAAGCGCCACGCCGGCAAGGCCGGCTACACCAGAGCCGAGTGCAAAGGTCAGGATATCCACACGGGTCGCGCGAATTCCCATGGAGCGTGCCATAGCGCGGTTCTGGGTCACGGCACGTACTTCAAGGCCCAGGCGGGTGCGGCGCATGATCAGCATCAAACCGGCAAACACCACCAGCGCAAAACCCAGTACCACCATGCGGTTTATGGTCAGCGACAGCGCGTCATTGATAATGAGCGACCCGCTCATCCACTCCGGAGTAATTACCGTGCGGTTGAGCGGCGAGATCACCGTACGCACCAGCTGCTGCAGGATCAGACTGATACCGAAGGTGGCGAGGAGCGTCTCCAGCGGGCGGCCTTTCAAAAACTGAATCACGCTGCGCTCAATGGCAACCCCCACCAATGCGGCGACCAGAAAACCTGCCGGAATAGAGAGAATCAACGCCAGCCCCGGCTGGCCGGGCAACAGCTGTTGCATCATCCAGGTAGTGTAGGCGCCCAGCATCATCAGCTCACCGTGGGCCATGTTGATGACGCCCATCACGCCAAAGGTAATCGCAAGACCAATGGCGGCCAGTACCAGCACTGACCCCAGGCTCAAGCCAAAGTAGAGCGTTTCAACCCCACGGTTGATTTTCAGGTTCTGTTCCACGCTGGCAAGCGCGGCGCGGGCGGCATCCGCAGCTACGGTGTCGTCGCCATTGGCCGCACGACTTAGCGCAACTCTAGCGCGTGGATGAAGGCTTCCGGTTAGCGCTTCGATACCCGCCATTTCACCCTGCTCAGCACGGTAAATGGCGACCGCTTGGCTCAGCCGATAACGTACCTGGCTATCCTTTTCTTCCAGAATGAGCGCATTGATGGGTTCAAGCAGCTCACCATCGACTTCACCCAGCAAACGTTCGGCAGAGATACGGCGGCGATCCAGATTGGGCGAGTAAAGGTCCACCACAGCAATCGCGCTGCGCAGCTGGTTTCGCAGGGCGTTATTGATGCCCACGCGGTCCAGGTCGCGGCGTGACATCTCACCCAGCGGTTCATTCGTCAAGGCGTCGGCCACCGGCCACTCTCGGCCACTGTTATCGAGTACGACAACAAACTGACCATCGTCGGCACGCTGCAAGCGGCCATCCAGCAGAGCCTGCAGCCAATCACGGGCGCGCTCGTCGTCGCTTTGCAATATGGCGGTAATCGCCTCGCCTTTATCGCGGTAGGAATCGACATCCAGCGCCTCAAGAAGCTCAAGCGCGGCGTCATTATCAGAAGTATCGGGGCCTGTCTGTGCCTGTACGTTGAGTGTTATGCCCAACAACACAGCGCACAAAAACCCCCAGGAAAGGAAACGCCTCATGGGGTTGTTCCTTTGGTGGTCAAGGTGGAGAGTTAGCGTGCTCCCTTGCCGCCCGATCAGGCGGGCGGCAAGGGGTGGCCAGTATTATTCGGCGAGCGCCGCTTCGGCTTCTTCAGTAGCGGTGCTGCCACCGCATGAGCCGTTCACAACGTTGAAGTTGCCGCACTCCATGGGCTTGCGCCAATCGGCAATCAGGTCGCGCGAGCCGGGCAAGTAGTCGGACCAGGCATCGCCGGCAACGGTTGAGGGCGTTTGCCAGACGATATCGAACTGGCCATTGTCCTGCACTTCGCCAATCAGTACCGGCTTAGTGATGTGGTGGTTGGGCATCATCGCCGCATAGCCACCCGAGAGATTGGGCACACTCACGCCGATAATGGCATCCTTCACCGCGCCTACATCGGTGGTACCCGCTTTACGCACCGCCTCGGCCCACATGTTGAAACCGATGTAATGGGCTTCCATTGGGTCGTTGGTGACCGCTTCTTCATTACCGGTGTGCTCAATCCAGGCGTCGATAAAGTCGTAGTTGTCATCGGTATCCACGCTCATGAAGTAGTTCCAGGCAGCCAGATGGCCAACGAGCGGCGCAGTGTCGATACCGGAAAGCTCCTGCTCACCTACCGAAAACGCAATCACTGGAATATCAGCGGCATCAATACCCTGGTTGGCAAGCTCGCGGTAGAACGGCACGTTGGCGTCGCCGTTGATGGTCGAGATCACCGCGGTAGACTTGCCCTCTTCACCGAAGCGACGAATCTCGGAGACGATGTTCTGCCAGTCGGAGTGGCCGAAGGGCGTGTAGTTGACCATGATGTCGTCGCCTGCCACGCCGTGCTCATCTTTCAGAAACGCTTCGAGAATGCGGTTGGTGGTGCGCGGATAGACATAGTCGGTACCCACCAGAGCAAAGCGCTCAATGCCGACTTCGTTAATCAAATACTCGACAGCGGGAATCGCCTGTTGGTTGGGCGCGGCACCGGTATAGAAGACGTTTGCAGACGACTCTTCTCCCTCGTACTGCACCGGGTAGAACAACAGACCATTGAGTTCTTCAAACACCGGCAGCACCGCTTTACGTGATACCGATGTCCAGTTGCCGAACACCACGTCTACCTCATACTGGGCCAGCAGCTCGCGGGCGCGTTCGGCAAACAGCGGCCAGTTGGAGGCCGGGTCCACTACCACGGCTTCCAGCTGACGACCCAGCAGACCACCGGCTTCGTTCTGCTGCTGGATCAGCATTTCAACAGTGTCTTTTAACGTCGACTCACTGATAGCCATGGTGCCAGAAAGGGAGTGAAGGATACCCACTTTGATAGGGTCATCATTGGCTGACGCATGAAACGATACCGAAAGGGCCAGTGCAGAAAGACCCAGCAGTGCCTGTTTTTTCAAGTTCATGTTTCGCATCCCCAAGCTGCAAGCGGGCAGCTAGATATTTGTCATTAATCAGGTGTACTCAATTGCCTGAAAGCGCCTGTAACTCGTCCTGCACATTGCACGATGCGTTCCACACTTTAAAAAAACATAAAAAATTCAACCATATAAAAAGTATACAAGTTGTTTTACAGGAGTTTTCCATCTTTGATTCAGGGTCTTAAAGCACTTCATTGGTGCTAAAGCGGTCTGATTCGCACGATAAAAGTGCATAAAAACTGTCCATTTTTATCCTTTTATCGCCAAGCTTCTGTTTTTAAAACATTTAGCATTTTCTTGGCCTGTGGTTTGCAAAATGACTTGTATACAAGACCATGGATAACCAAGGGCCAAACATGATGACCACACGCGGCTGGACACTCGAACAATGGCGGCAGGCATATAACGAGGGCGCAACCCCGGGAGCCTTACTCGGTGAATTGATCACGCAACTGGCCAAACTTGATAGTGCCGACAATACCTGGATTTCACTTCTCGACCAGGAGGGGCTGGCTCATGCCCTGGCAGCACTTCAAACACGTCTGGACGAGGCAGACGGCAAGATAGACAAGTTGCCGCTTTACGGCATTCCGTTTGCGGCGAAAGACAACATTGATGCCACCGGGTTTGCCACCACGGCGGGCTGCCCGGCCTACGCCTATCAACCCACCCGTGACGCTGCTCTGATTGACAAGCTGCGCGCCGCGGGCGCAGTACTCATCGGCAAGACCAATCTGGATCAGTTTGCCACCGGCCTGGTGGGTACCCGCTCGCCGTTTGGTGCCGTGGCCAATAGCTTCAATCCTGAAGTGGTGAGCGGCGGCTCGAGTTCTGGGTCGGCGTCCGTGGTGGCACGCGGGCTAGTGCCATTCTCACTGGGTACCGACACGGCAGGCTCCGGTCGCGTGCCCGCTGGCTTAAATAACCTGGTCGGGCTTAAACCCACCAAAGGCCTGTTCAGCATTGATGGTGTAGTACCGGCGTGCCGCTCGCTGGACTGCGTCTCCATCTTCTCGTTGACTGTCAATGATGCCGGGCAGATCGCCGAGCTAATGGCCGGCTTCGAGCCTGCCGACGCTTTCTCACGCAAGGCGCCAAGCGCCCTCCCCCTGGATGCCCCGGCCATACGCCGTCCTGGCCCGCTAGCCAGGCTTGCCATTCCCCAGTCGCCCCAGTTCTTCGGCGACGTGGTGGCTGAAAAGGCATGGCAAACGGCCGTGGAAAAATGGCAAAAGCTTGAAGGGGTAACGCTCGTCGAACTTGATTTTGCCCCCATGCTTGAACTGGCCGCCCTGCTTTATGAAGGGCCGTGGGTAGCAGAGCGCCACGCCGCCGTGGAAACCTTCATGGCCGAACATGCCCAGAACATGAATGACGTGGTGCGCGGCATTATTAGTAACGCGGGTAAATACAGCGCCACCGATACGTTCAAGGCGCAATACCGCAAGGAAGAGCTGGTTAGGGTGATCGATAATCTTTTGGATGATATCGATGGCCTGTTAGTCCCCACCGCCCCTACCGCGCCCACTATCGAAGCGGTTAATGCTGACCCGTTAACGCTCAATAGCCAGCTCGGCACCTATACCAACTTCGTTAACCTGGCCGATTTTTGCGCATTGGCGGTACCCGCCGGGTTCCGCGACGATGGACTGCCTTTTGGCGTTACCCTGGTGAGCGGCGCCTGGAAGGATCGGGAACTGCAGACCCTGGCCAGCCGCTGGCTAAATGCCCACCCGACGCCGCTGGGTGCCACTGACCAGGCACGCCCGCCGGAAACCGTTCATACCACCCTTGCCGTCCCCACCGTTCAGGTCGCTGTGGTAGGCGCTCATCTTTCCGGCATGCCGCTGAATACCCAACTGACCGAGCGCCATGCCTGGCGCGTGGCGTCCACGACAACGTCCGCCAATTACCGCTTGTTTGCCCTGCCCAACACCGTACCGCCCAAGCCCGGCCTGCAGCGCGTTCACGAAAACGGTGCCGCCATCATTGTTGAAGTATGGGAAATGGCCGCGTCGGAATTTGGCTCGTTTGTCGACCTGATCCCCGCGCCGCTGGGTATCGGCAGTGTCGAGCTTGCCGACGGCCGCTGGATCAACGGCTTTATCTGCGAAGGGCATGGAATCACAGATGCTCAGGATGTCACCGAGTTTGGTGGCTGGCGTGCCTACATCAAGGCGCAAACCTCCCACGCATAACGAGGCTACGACCCATGTTCAATAAAGTATTAGTTGCCAATCGCGGTGAAATCGCCGTACGTACCAACCGCACCTTAAAGGCGCTCAGTGTCGGCAGCGTTGCTGTCTATTCCCATGAAGACCGCCACAGCCTGCATGTGGAAAGCGCCAGCGAAGCCGTGACCCTTACAGGCAATGGCGCCAGCGAAACTTACCTGGATAAACGCCAGATTCTGGATGCCGCCCGAAAGACCGGTGCGCAGGCCATTATCCCCGGCTACGGCTTTCTGTCTGAAAATGCCGACTTCGCCGAAACCTGTGAGCGTGAGGGCATCGTCTTTATCGGCCCCACGCCCACACAGATGCGCGAGTTCGGGTTAAAGCACCGTGCCCGTGAGCTGGCCGAAGCAGCAGGCGTGCCGCTAGCCCCAGGCAGTGGGCTGCTCGACAGCGTGGAAGAGGCACTGACCACCGCTGAACGCCTGGGTTACCCGGTCATGCTCAAAAGCACCGCAGGCGGCGGCGGAATCGGACTGACCCGCTGCAATAGTGCCAAAGAGCTGCAAGACGCCTTTGAAACCGTTCAACGCCAGGGCAAAAATTTCTTTAACGACAGCGGCGTCTTTCTTGAGCGCTTTATCGCCCGTGCCCGCCACGTGGAAGTCCAGATTATCGGCGATGGCCACGGCAACGTAGTGGCATTAGGTGAGCGTGACTGCTCACTGCAACGCCGCAATCAGAAAGTCGTGGAAGAGACGCCGGCCCCCAGCCTGCCCACGGCCACCCGTCAAAGGATGCTGGATGCGGCCGTGGCGCTGGGTGAATCGGTCAACTACCGTTCAGCGGGTACCGTTGAGTACATCTACGACGCCGAGCGTGATGAGTTCTACTTTCTGGAGGTCAACACCCGACTGCAGGTAGAGCACCCAATCACCGAAGCCGTGACCGGCCTTGACCTGATCGAATGGATGCTCAAGATCGCCGCGGGCGACCACCTGGACCTGGCTAATTTTACGCTCAGCTTGAGCGGTGCGGCCATGGAAGTGCGCATCTATGCCGAAAACCCGTTAAAGGATTTTCAGCCCTCGCCCGGTGAATTAACCGACGTACACTGGCCCGGTGATGGCGTGCGTATCGACACCTGGGTCGAAAATGGCAGCCAGGTATCCGCTCACTACGACCCCATGATCGCCAAGCTGATCGTGCATGGTAACGACCGCGCGGATGCTCTGGCCAAGCTGCGTAAAGCACTGGATGAAACCCGCCTGATGGGTATTGCCACCAACCTTGACTACTTGCGTCAGGTGGTCGCCCAAGCGAGTTTTGCCGAAGGCAAGGTCTCGACCCGCGCTTTGGAAAGCTTTCACTTTCAACCCTGCGTTGCCGAGGTAGTCTATCCAGGTACTTACACCACGGTGCAAGACTTCCCGGGACGGGTCGGCTACTGGAACATCGGCGTGCCGCCCAGCGGCCCGATGGATGACTTCGCCTTTCGCATCGCCAACCGGATTGTCGGCAACCACCCAGAGGCTGCCGGGCTGGAAGCCACGCTGATAGGTCCAAGCCTTACGTTTCATCAGGCGACCGTCGTGGCGCTGACCGGCGCCGTCACCGACGCCACACTCGACGATACTCCGGTGGATTTCTGGACGCCTATCCACGTCACCGCCGGCCAAACGCTCGTGGTGGGCAAAGCCAACCGAGGGTGTCGCACTTACCTTGCTGTGCGTGGTGGATTTGATGTACCAGTGTATCTTGGCAGCCGCGCTACCTTTGCCCTTGGCCAGTTTGGCGGTCACGGCGGGCGACCGCTGCGCCCAGGCGATCTGCTCGGCATCAGCCAGCCGGGGTTACCTGCCTGCACCACGCCAGCGCCCACCCACGACCCTGCCCCCGTTGACCCGGCGCTCATCCCGAATTACCCGAGCCACTGGGAAATAGGCGTGCTCTACGGCCCGCACGGCGCGCCCGACTTCTTTACCGAAGACTCCATCGAGCACTTCTTTCAACAGGACTGGGAAGTCCATTACAACTCCAACCGGCTGGGCATTCGCCTGAATGGCCCTAAACCTGAATTCAGTCGGGCAGATGGCGGTGAAGCGGGGCTACACCCTTCAAATATTCATGACTGCGAATATGCGATCGGCTCGATTAACTTCACGGGTGATATGCCGGTTATTCTGACCCGAGATGGCCCCAGCTTGGGTGGGTTTGTCTGCCCGGTTACCATCGCCAAGGCCGAGCTGTGGAAAGTGGGTCAGGTCAAACCCGGCGATACCATCCGCTTTGTCGCCATCGACAACGCCACCGCCGTCAAGCTCGCACAGCGTCAGGAGCTGGCTGTCAAATACCTGTCTGCGCCGCCCGCCGCCCCCCTGAGCAGCGCCGAGCTGGCGCCGCTTAACGGGCTATCCGCCACTGTGCTGGCCCACCTTGAGGCGACGCAGGAGCGCCCGGAAGTTACCTACCGTCAGGCAGGCGATCAGTACATTTTGCTGGAATACGGCCTTAATGTGCTGGATTTAGGCGCGCGTATGCGTATCCACGCACTGATGGAGGCGATTGCCGATATACAGCCACGCGGCCTTTTGGAACTTTCCCCCGGTGTGCGTTCGCTGCAACTGCGTTACGACCCTCTGACGCTGACCCAGCAGGCGTTGATGACTTACCTGCTCGACCTGGAAGCCACCCTGCCACCTACCGACGAGTTGAAAGTACGCAGCCGGGTGATTCATCTTCCCATGGCGTTTGAAGATAGCGCGACGCTGGAAGCAGTGGAAAAGTATCGCCAGTCGGTGCGCGATACCGCTCCCTGGCTGCCCAACAACGTGGATTTCATGCAGCGCATCAACGGCCTGGCCAGTCGTGACGAGGTCAAGGATGTGCTCTATTCGGCGCGTTATTTAGTGTTGGGGCTAGGCGATGTGTATTTGGGAGCGCCCTGCGCCGTGCCCCTGGACCCTCGGCATCGGCTGCTGACCTCCAAATACAACCCGGCGCGCACCTATACCGCCGAAGGCACGGTCGGCATCGGCGGCATTTATATGTGTATTTACGGCATGGACTCGCCCGGCGGCTACCAACTGGTGGGGCGCACCCTCCCCATCTGGAACAAGCATCTAAAAAACAAACAGTTTTCAGAAGGCGCTCCCTGGCTACTGCGCTTTTTCGATCAGGTGTGCTACTACCCCGTCAGCGAGAGTGAGCTGGATAGCCTGCGCGACCAATTTCGGGCGGGTAAGCTAACTATCGAGATCGAGGAAGATACGTTTGACCTGAAATCACACCAGGCATTTCTAGATACCCACCAGCAGGCCATCGCCGAGTTTCGCACCCTTCAACAGGATGCCTACACCAAAGAGGTTGCGCTATGGCGTGAGAGCGAAGAAAAGGCCCTGGACCGCTTGGCCAAAGCGCCGCCGCCCATAGAGACGGATGACCTGGCTGAATACGGCGAGCTGATCAGCGCTGAGATTGCGGGCAATATCTGGAAGTGCCTTGTACAACCCGGTGATAGCGTCACCAAAGGCGATCCGTTGGTGATTGTTGAAGCCATGAAGATGGAATTTGAAGTCATGGCGACGCATTCTGGCAAAATAAGCGCTCTGCACGTCACCCCGGGCCGAGCGGTAACACCAGGGGAGCCGCTGCTGAGTATTGAAGTTTAAGGCATTCACATTGCTGCTGGCGTGCCGCCGCATCATGCGGCGGCCTCTCTCAATAAGGCCTATTGCCATGGCGTTGCGTAAATCATCCATCGCTGACCGTGTCTACGATGCGTTGAAAGACGATATTTTCGAGTTTCGCCTTCTTCCCGGCGATAAATTTAGCGAAGGCGATATCGGTGACCGGCTGGAGGCAAGCCGAACCCCGGTGCGCCAAGCGCTTTTTCAGCTCCAGCGAGAGGGGTATGTCGATGTGCTCTTTCGCAGCGGCTGGCAGGTGAAGCCGCTGGACTTCCAGAAGATCGCTGAACTCTACGACCTACGCATTACTCTGGAACAGGCGGCCGTTCACAAGCTTTGTGCCCTGCCTGAAAAGCCGCTGGTGCTGCGAACTTTACGCGATATCTGGAATCCCGCCAGCCACGCTGAGCGGGCGGTGGGCAGTACGGTTCGTGCACTGGATGAAAGTTTCCATGGCGATTTAGTGGTGGCCGCTGGCAATCAGGAGATGAGCCGTATTCATCGTGAAATTACCGAGCGCCTGCGCGTCATTCGACGCCTGGACTTCACCCGCGATAATCGGGTTGATGCCACCTATCGCGAACACGCCGCCATTCTGGTGGCTCTTGACGAAAACGATGCCCAGCTCGCCGCCAAACGCCTAGGGTCGCATATCCGAAGCAGCCATGGCGCCGTTCAGGAAATCACCATGGAGCGCCTTCGTGAAGCTGCCGAAGAGCAGCGCTAGCGCTTAAAAAAAGCGCCCTGGGTTACCCAGGGCGCTTATCAGCCACGCGTCCAATGTTGAGACGATACCGTCTACTCGGCAATAGCGCGCTTGCGACGCTTCTTCAACAGCGGTAAGCCAAGTGACAGTAATGCAATTACCAGCAGCGAGAGTGAAATTGGTTTATCAATAAACGTCATCCAGTCACCCCCCGAGATCTGTAGCGCACGGCGCATGGACTCTTCCATGATATTGCCCAGAATCAACGCCAGGATCAGCGGCGCCGCCGGGAAGCCAAACAGACGCATGCCCAAGCCCAACAGGCCAAAGCCCAACAGCAGCAACAGATCAAACACGCTAAAGCTCATGCCATACACGCCGATCATGCAGAAGATCAGAATCAGTGAGAGCAGCAGCGGCTTGGGAAGATCGAGGATTTTGGCAATCAGCGGGATCAGCGGCAGGTTCAAGACCAGCAGGAAGATGTTGCCGATATACATACTGGCTACCACACCCCAGAACACATCCGGGCGTTGCTCAAGCATCATCGGGCCTGGTGTAACACCCATCACCAGTAGCGCGCCCAGCAGTACCGCCGTGGTGCCCGAGCCCGGTACACCCAAGGTTAAAAGCGGTACAAACGAGCCGGTACACGCCGCATTGTTGGCCGCTTCCGGCGCCGCAACGCCTTTGATATTACCCTTACCGAAAGTGTCACCGTCTTTGGCAAGACGCTTTTCCATGCTGTAGCCCAAAAATGAGCCAATCGTCGCTCCTGCGCCCGGCAGTACACCAGTAAAGAACCCAAGCACAGAGCTACGGCTGACAGGGCCTGCGATCTCTTTCACTTCACTTCTAGTGAGTTTTAACGAACCAATGGCATTACGCGGGGCTTCTTTACCGCCACCGCCGCGCAGCAGCATGTAGAACACTTCGGCTAACGCAAAGATACCCAATGCCACGACCAGGAAGTCGATGCCATCCAGCAGCTGAATAGAGCCAAAGGTAAAGCGCTCGGTACCGGTTTGCAGGTCGATGCCCACAATCGAGATGATCACCCCGACCACAGCGGCAATGAGGCCTTTGACCAGCGACTTATCCGACAATGAGACCACGGCGGTTAAGCCCAGCACCATTAATGCAAAGTACTCAGCAGGGCCAAAGCTTACCGCTACCTTGGAGAGCAAGGGCGCGACCAGCATCAAGAAGATAACCGAGACAGTTCCGCCCACAAACGAGGAGTAGGCGGCGATGGCCAGCGCTTTACCCGCCATGCCTTTTTTGGCCATTGGGTAGCCATCAAAAGATGTGGCGACCGTACCTGCAACGCCTGGGGCATTGAGCAGGATAGAGGAGGTGGAGCCACCAAAAATAGCGCCATAATACACCCCTGCCATTAGGATCAAGCCGGATGAAGGCTCCATGGCAAAGGTGATGGGAATCATTAAAGCCAGCGCGCTGATCGGCCCAAGGCCGGGCAGCATGCCGATAATCGTACCGGCAAACACACCGGCAAATACGTAAGCGATATTGATAGGCTCAAGCGCGATGCCGAAGCCATACATTAAATTATTTAAGGCATCCATGGGATCTACTCTCTTAAAAACCAGCTCGGAAACAACGCAGGAGGCATTACCACATCGGCATTAGAAGGGGATAACACCGGTCGGCAAGTAAACATCCATCACCCGTGTCATCGTCAGATACAGCGCCAACACAACCCCTAGCGATGTCGCCAGGTTGACCGCATGACGACGATAGCCGTAGTAAGCCGTTAACCCCGTGCACAAAAGCGTTGAGGCCAGTACAAACCCCAATGGCACCAGAAGTAGCGCATACGCGGCAATGGCCAGTGACGTAACAATTACACGTCCCCATGGCGTCATCAGCAGCGGGCCTTGTTGCGCGTCGTGATCAATCTCATCGGCACCGGCAAGCGGTGAGGGTTTCTCGAAAAACAGAAACACAGAGAGAATCAGCAGCGAAAAGCCGAGTACTTTAGGGAACAGGTCAGAGTCGACCGGTCGCGGCAAGGGAAAGGTGGGGATTTGCCATGCCATGGCGATATACGCAGCCGCCACTAATGCCAACACCAGCGCTAACCACTGATTGGTATTTAATTTCGTCATTGGAGTTTCTCCGAGGAGCACGTACCTAATCGTCACGAACAGGCATTCCCGGCGGCACAAAGAGGCCACCGGGATAACACGCTATAGCACTATAGGTTATTTATTGACGCAGTAGACCCAGTTCGCTTAACACGCCGCTGAACTGCTCTTGCTGCTCATCAAGGAAGACACCGAACTCTTCACTGTTCTGGTAGGCATCAATCCAACCCAACTGATCGCGGGCTTCTTGCCAGCCATCGGTTTCGAGCATTTCGGCAAACAGGTCCTGATAGTAGGTCACTGCTTCTTCCGGCATATCTGGGGTGCCCATTATGCCGCGCCAAATATCGAAGGTGTAATCCACACCCTGCTCTTGATAAGTCGGCACTTCGGCCAGACCGCCACCCAGGCGCTCCGGTGAAGAGACACCTAGCGCACGGATCTGGCTGCCTTCACCCAGCTGCCCCACCGACTCACCGGCACCGGTAATCACCGCTTCAATATGACCGCCCATCAGGTTGGTCATGGCATCGCCACCGCCGGAGAACGGAATGTAATTGACACTTGATGCCTCAAGGCCCGCTGCGGATGCCAGGCCCGCAATAGAGATATGATCCATGGAGCCAGGTGCACTGCCGCCGCCTACGCTTAAGCTGGGATCTTCCTTGAGCGCATCAAACAGGTCGTTGATCGTCTCGTACTCAGAGTCCGCCGACACCAGCACAATGGAGTAGTCAGTGATCAGGCGAGCAACTGGCGTGAAATCAGTGTGGTCATAGCGTGAGGCACCGGCCAGAGGCACCAGAATAATCGGCGGGCTGGTGGCAAACAGCTTATGCGGATTACCGCTATCACGAGCGATTTGCGCCCAAGCCACGGCACCGCCGCCGCCAGGTACGTTAATAGCCGCATAGTTCTCGTCAGCAAGCCCTTCTTGCTGAATAACGCGCGATACAGTGCGTACCAGCGTATCCCAGCCGCCACCCGGATTGGCGGGTGCCACGAACTCAACCGATTTGCTCGGTGTCCACTCTTGTGCCTGAACGGAGGTCGTCATGCCTGCCAGGGCAGCCATCGGTAGAGCGATCACGGCTAAGCGCTTCAAGGAAAGTACGGTCATTTGGCGTTCTCCACATATAAATGTTGTTGTGTGGTCCACTGTTATTATGTCGTGGTTACGCCGCGAACGTTAGAAGCGCTGGGCCTTTACGACAAGCTTGTGAACATAAAAAACAAAATGTTCTTTGTGGGCATTTTGTTCATTTTGTTCACAGGCACGTTAACCAGCCAACCTAAAGCGACTTAAGCCAGCTATGGGCTGCCTCAAGCAGCTGATAGCGCCGCTCTGGCCGACCCACATCACCGTAGCCAAGTTCGGCACTGACTCTTTGTTCAGCCACCAGAAACTCCAGGTAGCGTCGAGCGGTTGAGCGGCTAGCCCCCATAATGCGGGCAACCTGCATGGCGGTCAGCGGCGTCGCCTCAGCGGCCATGGCCTCCCCCACTCGGCGCAGCGTTAGCCGGTCGATGCCTTTGGGCAGCGCGCTGGACGTCGGGCGCGGCGCCTCGCCTGGCTGCAGTCTTTTAAACACGTGATCCAGCTCGTCCTGGTTCATCTCATTACGCCCTGAAAGCGCCTCGCGCTCACGACGAAAACGCGCCAGCATCTGCCCCATGCGGGCAGCTTCAATCGGTTTGATCAGATAATCAAATACGCCCCCACGCAGCGCCTCGCTGATGGTTTCTACCTCACGGGCAGCGGTGACCATCACAATATCCACATGGGTATAGTCACGCCTGATCGCCCATAGAAGCTCCAGCCCTTCCACATCAGGCAGATAGGCGTCCAGCAATACCAGGTGGATAGCGGCAGCCTGTTCCGCCATTAACGCCTTGGCTTCGCTACCGTTACGGGCAACGCCTGCGATATAAAAGCCTTCGTCCTGTTCAACAAACGCTTTATGAATATCGGCAATGCGAAAATCATCTTCGACAATCAGAATGCCGTATTGAGCTGCAGGCATGCTCACTCCTCTTACGGTCGTCATTATTATGGTGAGTCGTGCGTGTCAGGTTCAGCGCATAGCGAGCGGTCCAGCACCGCAATAAAGCAGGCTCCGCCCAGCTCGCTCTCCTCAAGCGTGATGGCTCCGCCATGCTGGCGACACAACCTTGCCACCAGCGCCAGGCCGATACCACTGTGCTTGCCCGTTTTGGTAGAAAAGCCCTCCTCGAATATCGATTCAGCATGTTCGGGGAGCACGCCTGGCCCATTATCCTCTACTTCGAGCAGCAATTGCTCCCCCAGGTCGGTGAAAAACAGCCGCACGCTGGGCATACTGCTATTGGGGCCATTAAGCGCGGCATGGCAGGCATTATCCAGTAGATTACCGACCACGCTCATCATGACTTCTTGTCCAGTGGGCGTTAGTGGGCAGGAGAGCGAGCTCTGCTCGTCGATCTCAAGCGTTACGCCCAGCTCGCGTGCCCGGGTAAGCTTACCCAGCAACGTACCACTGAGCACCGTGTCAGCAACATGGCGCATCAAAAAACTCATTTGCGCCTGAGTCCGCTCGGTTTCCTGATGAATCAGCGCCAGCGCTTCATCGATGCGCTCAAGCTGGAGGAGCCCTGAAATGGTATAGAGCTTATTGGAGAACTCATGCGCCTGGGCACGCAGCATATCCACATCGCGGCTTGCCTGGGTAAGCGCTTGGGAAAGATCAACAATTTCGCGGCGGCTACGGAACGTGGCCACAGCGCCTTCGATTTCACCATCATGCAAAATGGGCACCCGATTGACGATGGCCGGGTGATCGCCCAGCCACATCTGCTGGTCAAACTCCTGCTCACCGTGCTTCAGCACTTCCAGTAAACGGGTGTTAGGCACCACGTCCTGAATCGGCAGCCCCAGTATGACGTGCTCATCGGGCAGGTTAAGAAAGCGTTTGGCCTGCTGGTTGACCAGCGTGATGTGGCCATCCCGGTTGACGGCCAGAATACCCTCGTGAATGGATTGCAGGATCGCTTCTTTTTCCATCGCTAAGCGGGCGATTTCATAAGGTTCCAGACCCAGAATGACCTTTTTAAGGTGCTGGGAAAGCCAGTATGCCCCGGCAAACCCCAGCACAATCATCAGCCCGACCAGTACCCAGCCAAAGCTTGTATAACGGGCAACATCCATTTCGACCCGATCCATCATAAAGCCGACGGAAACGAGCCCGATAATATTGCCCTCTTCATCCCAAACGGGCGTTTTTCCGCGCATGGCGGTGCCTAACGTGCCGGTCGCCTCGGACACGTAGGACTGCCCATAAATCAGCGCCTGGTCGTTATCGCCGCCCACCATCGCCTCGCCAAGGCGCTCAGGCACGGGGTGTGAATAGCGGATCGACTGCGCATTACCCACGACCACATAGCGCGCTCCGGTTTCTATACGCACCCGCTCTGCCAGTGGCTGAATAATCATCGCCGGGTCGGGAGTCGCGAAGGCGCTAACGATTTGGGGCATACCGGCCACTGTTTTCGCCACCGCCAACGCCCGCTCACCCATTTGATGGTTGATGATATCGGCCTTACGATGATTGAGATATGCCCCCTGAGCCAGTAGCATGCCGGCCAGCAGCAACCCCACCAGCAACATCACTTGCAAACGGAAACTGCGTTTATACCAACGCCGTTTAGTACGCGTACGGCGCCAGCGCTGTAATTCAGCTAAGGTACGGGGGCGGGAATTAGTCATGGTGGAACTCAAAGTACGCGACAGCGTCATTATGACATGCGCGGTAAGGGGGCGTTAATCGCCATCTTTTATGTCATTAGGGAGGCGCTGGGTGTTCAGCATATTTAAACGCGTTATTTCGTCGAGCAGTTACCTGTTTGCCAGTACTGCTTTTTTAAGCGTTGTGCTTGTCAGTCCCGCGGTCGCTAACCCTTTTTATGCACCTCCGCCGCCTACCGACGACGCGCCGGTTTTTAGTGGCGATGCTGAACTTGGCTTTACGCACCTTTCCGGCAACACCAATAGCCAGACGCTAATTGGCAAAACCCGCCTGACCTGGCTAACCGGCAATTTTATTCACTCGCTGCGCGGCGAGGTGCGCAACGTGAGCAAGGATGGCGAAACCAGCGCCGAACAATATTTGCTCGCTGCCCGCGAGCGCTACGATTTTAAAGGCCCGCACTATGTATTTGGGTTTGCCCGCTGGGAGAAAGATCGCTTTGCGGGCTACGACCAACAGCTTTCCGTGATTGGCGGGTATGGGCGCCAGCTGTTAGAAGGCTCGCGCCATTCACTCTCGCTTGAGGCAGGCCCTGGTTACCGTAATGACCGCCTGCGGGAAGCTGAGAATGAACAGCTCGCGGTTGCCTATACCGCTCTGGCCTATCACTGGAGCTTTTCGGATTACGCCGATATTGATCAGGAAATGTCGGTGGAATATACCGATAAAAACACCACAGGCAGGTCGCTAACCGCGCTCACCGCACGGCTCAACTCTCGCATGTCGTTACGCTTGTCGCATGAGGTTAAGCACAACTCTCAACCGCCGGATGATGCCAGCGAACGTACCGATAACACCACCAGCGCCTCGTTGCTGTACCACTGGTAGCAAAAGCGGCGATGGGTGTGAATGGCCCGCCAGTAGAAGTACTGTCGCTGTTTTCGCAGTGCTTCAATAGGGGGGGCATTGGCCTGTTTTCCAGCCCTCATTTTAAGCCTCCCCTTTAATCGCGTTCGACTTTGGTCTAGTGGCACGATATACTAGCGCCAGTTTCCTGTCCTCGCGCCATTCAATGAATGGCGCTTTTTTTTTGCTGCGCTTTCCGCATTTGCGCTGTTTCCTCATGTTCCACCCAAGGTGTTCTTATTGATGAACCAACCAACCTCCGGTGCTGAAAGCCATAAGCACCCATCGCTTGGCGATCCCATCGTACTCACGCTAAGCATAGGATTTATCGTGCTTTTTCTAGCACTTTCCTTTTACGACTTGGACCTTGTCGCCGACTCGATCAGCCAGGGTTTTGCCTGGAGCGCGCTGACCTTCGGCACCTACTTCCAGTTTCTGATGCTGTTGACGTTCTTTATCGCCATCGGACTTGTGCTGACCCCAGCCGGCAACGCCAAGATCGGCAACCTGGATAAACCGGAGCTGAGTACCTTCAAGTGGCTTTCGATTATCCTGTGTACGCTACTGGGCGGTGGGGGCGTCTTTTTCGCCGCCGGTGAGCCGATCTATCACTTCGTAAACGTACCGCCTACCTTCGACACCGACCCGGGCGTGGCCGCCGCGGTGCCCGGGGCACTGGCGCAGTCGTTCACTCACTGGGGCTTCGTCGGCTGGGCGATACTGGGTTCGCTCACCGCGATTGTGCTGGCCCACGCCCACTACGTGAAAGGCCAGCCGCTGCAACCGCGCACCCTGCTCTACCCGTTATTCGGCGAGCGCGTAATGCGTGGCCCGCTGGGTGGCGTGGTGGATACCTGCTGCGTACTGGCGGTAGTAGCGGGCACCGTCGGGCCGGTCGGTTTTCTGGCTACCCAGGTCAGCCATGGCCTTGAGGTGCTGTTTGGGCTGCCCAACACCTTCGTTACCCGGCTTTTGGTTCTGGCGACTCTGGGCATGGTGTACGTGCTTTCCGCGGTCAGCGGTGTTCACAAGGGCATGCAGCTCTTGAGCCGCTTCAATGTCATGCTGGCGCTGGGCATCGGCGCGGTCATCTTTTTGTTCGGGCCGACACTGTTTCTGTTCAACAGCTACTTTGCCGGCATGGGCACGTATCTGGACGACTTCTTCAAGATGGTCACCACCACCGCGGAAACCGCACCGGCGGATTGGATGCAGTGGTGGATCGTGTTCTTCTACGCCTGGTTCATCGCCTTTGCACCCTTGATGGCGATCTTCGTGGCGCGTATCTCCCGCGGGCGCACCATTCGCGAGATGATTCTGGCCGTGGCGGTCATCGCCCCCATCGCCACCACGGTCTGGTTCACGCTGCTGGGCGGCTCGGGCATTTACTACCAGCTGACCGGCGTGATCGACCTGACCGATGCGCTGACGAACTTTCAGTTCGACATCGCCACGCTCGCCTTGGCCCAGGCATTGCCCGGCGGCACTTGGATGGCGCTGGCGATCCTGCTGCTGACGACCATCTTCGTGGCCACCACCGGCGACTCCATGAGTTACTCCATTGCCATGGTCGGTGCTGGCCACGACGAGCCCAGCCCCTTTCTACGCGCCTTCTGGGGCGTGATCATGACAATCATGGCTGCGGTGCTGCTGGCCATGCGTGAAGGACAGATCGCTGCGCTGCAGCAGTTCATCGTGATTACCGCCGTGCCGGTATCGCTGATTCTGCTGCCCTCTCTCTGGGATGGCCCCAAGGCAGCGTTTGCCATGGCGCGTGAGCAGGGAATTATTGACTAACCGCTAGCCCAGCACCTGCTGCGTATGAGGCGAATCTGCTCGCCTCGTACGCTATGATCACCATGATGAACAGGTGATCAGGAGCATCCCCTTTGGCCTCACGCAACCTTCCTTCAACCGCCGCTATGCAGTGCTTTGAGGCGGCGGCGCGCCACATGAGTTTTACCCGGGCGGCCGATGAGCTAAGCCTGACCCAAAGTGCTGTCAGCAAGCAGGTCGCCCACCTTGAATCAGCGTTGCAACATAAGCTGTTTCGCCGCGTAAGACGCACGCTTGTGCTCACGCCAGAGGGCGCCATCTTTTTAAGCGACGTGCGCAAGGTACTCGCCCAGATTGAGATGTCGACCCACACCATCATGACTTATAGCGGCAACAGTGAAGTACTTAAAGTAGCCACTCTGCCAAGCTTTGGCAGCCGTTGGCTGGCGGATAAGCTTCCTTCCTTTTTAGCCGCCAATCCGGGTATTAGCCTGGAGTTTCACGACCGGGTGGAAGACTTTGATCTTGAGCAACAGGATATTGATATTGCGTTGTTTTACGGTCACGGTAGTTGGCCTAACCTTGCCTGCCATAAGCTGGTGAATGAGGAGATGGTCGCGGTTGCCGCCCCATCGCTTCTGGCTCGGCACCCCATCCATACTGCGAGCGACTTGGCCCAGTTGCCACTACTTCACCTATCTACCCGCCCGGATGCCTGGCACCACTGGTTTGCAGATCAAAAGATCACCACTGATCGCAGCTACCACGGCACCCGCTTTGAAACCTTTCCCATGCTGGTACGCACCGCCATGGCTGGCGGCGGCGTTGCCTTAGTGCCTCACTTTACCGTGGATGAAGAGCTGGCCGCCGAACGCCTTGTGCTCGCCTGGCCGCATCGGTTGTACAGCGAAAGTGCGTATTATCTTGTCTACCCTGAGCACCTGGGTGAGCTGGGTAAAGTACGTCGGTTTGTGGCACATATAACGGCGAGTGCCGAATGCCGCGTATCAACCACTCAGGCCACCGATTAGGCAGCCTAAGCATCACCGCATACTGAACGGATTACATCGCTAATGATGCCAGCACGCGCTGTTTGGAAGCCTGCTCCCTTTTGGCATAAAGCGCCAACTCGTCAGTCACCGGGGCGCCAAGTGCTTCTTCAAACGCTTCACGGTTGGCATTGCCCGTATAGGCTGCGTTTTCGCCACCGCCCAGGTTTGATTGGAAGATACCCGCCGCACTGACCGGCAAGAAGTCTTCATAGGTAATCGGCTGGGCTTCCACCAGGCCTTTGGTAATTAGGGCGTCCATATCGGTACGGGCATCACCTGTAGCAGCTTTTCCGGCTTCTGTGAGGTGATAGTGGAAGTAGGCCAGACCTTCGCGGCGCATTGCCTCATCGCTGTCCGGCATGGTGGCAAAGACCTTGTCCATAACGGCCTGGTGAGCGTTGTTATCCAGCCCGGCGGTTTGCTTGCGGCCTTCCTTAAGCAGCTGATCATAAAGCGCGCGCCCTTTTGGCGTTAATGCCATACCGCGCTGCTCAATTTCACCAAAGCGGGCGGTATGCGTGCCCTGGGTATCGCCTGCAAAGCGGATCGACTCCTCTAACGCTTTAAAGCTTGTCTGACGCAGCAAAATGGGCGCTTCACGGCGCGGCGGGCCTTCGATGACCGCCTTGGGGTTCATACCGGCGCTGGGCATACGGCGCTGCACTTCGTCGATATCCAACGTGCGCGGCGTTAAATGATTGATATGCGGCCCACGAAAACATACCACATCGGCGATCAGACGGTGCTCATCGCTCAGCGCTTGATAAGTACCCAGATCGACCGTGGCATCCTGGTGCCAACGAAACGTTTCCAAGGCCTCTGTAACAAACTGATCTGCTTCCTCAGAGGTTAACCCGCCTTGTGACTCAAAGCGTTCAATCAGCTCACGCACTTTGGGCGTGAAAATATCCCGTTGGGCGAGGATTTCCTCAGCACGCTGGCGCAGCAGCTCACTATCGATAAGCTCCAGGCGCAGCAGCGAGGTAAAAATACGGAATGGGTTACAGGCCAGCGCATCATCCTCAATAGGGCGAAACGCGGTGGAGTGAACCGGTACCCCAGCTTCAGAAAGATCGTAATAGCCCACCGGATACATGCCCATGACGGCAAATAAGCGGCGCAGCGTGGATAGCTCTGCGGCTGAACCCACGCGAATCGCTCCGTGGCGCTCTACGCTCAGGCGCGCAAGCTCGCCCTGAGCCTCCAGGCGACGGCGTAACTCTGGCTGCTGGCGAAGCGTCTCCTGATTGACCTGCTCAACCAACGTTAGCAGCGTGCCGTATTGGGGGACTTCCGTTTGGTACATCGCCGACATGGCGCTGGAGAAGCGATCACGAATAACGTTGGTGGCTAAAAGCGAGGACTGAGTCATTTTACGGCTCTCTGTGACATCCAATTCAGTATGGACCCCATGGCCGACAAGGGAAGGTTCATTGCCATTATTTTCCTTCCGTTCAGGGGTGAATGGCGTTATCAAAGCAAATTACCAGACAAGACCACAAACGAAAAAAAACGCTTAACGCATGCCAAATTGGAATGCATAAGCAGAGAAGCACGCACTCTAAACCGTCATATCGAAAGGCAGGTCAAAAAAAGGAATGGATAACGTTTGTGAAATGGCAGAGCAACGCTACAGGCTCTCCAGCAAACGCAGGATCATCTGCGGCTGCTGGTTGGCTTGGGCAAGAATCGCCATGCCCGCCTGCTGGAGAATTTGTGCGCGGATCAAGTTGGAAACTTCCCGGGCGTAATCCGCATCCTGAATGCGCGACTGGGCCGCTGATAGATTGACAATATTGTTGTTGAGCCCGTCGATGACGCTTTCAAAGCGGTTTTGCACCGCACCAAAGTAGCTACGCTGCCCGGCGACTTGCCAATAACAACGTCAGTGACGTATTTATCGGCCTGAACGGGTAAAGCATTAATTATTTTTACCGCTCATGCTTTATCGTTAATGAGCGCCCACTAGCGGCCAACACTTCATCAATAGGGAGCCTGACGTAATCATACTCAAGGTATCCCTGATCCATTAACTCGCCATTCCACGCCACAATATCCAGATCCATGGTGCGTGGGCCTGATTTATTCAGACCTCGTACGCGACCCAAGCGGTTCTCGACCGCTTTTAAATACAGCCGAAACGCTGCATAGGGAAGCGGCGTGCGCACCAATAGCGCGGCATTGAGAA
Source organism: Halomonas sp. AOP43-D1-4 (assembly GCF_052446175.1). Classification (NCBI taxonomy): domain Bacteria; kingdom Pseudomonadati; phylum Pseudomonadota; class Gammaproteobacteria; order Oceanospirillales; family Halomonadaceae; genus Halomonas; species Halomonas sp. AOP43-D1-4. The sequence continues at coordinate 14,611 of NZ_JBQSVY010000017.1, read as the reverse complement.
AATCGGCCTGCTGTAAAAAGCCAACAGGGGAGGTACGGATTGGCTGAGAGTGCGTGACCAGATCGCATTCACTGTTTAAAAGAGACAACGCTCGTGTGACATTCAGCTCAGGTTCAATATTCGAGCCTATCGAGATGAGGCATTCATGCAGCCGTGTATCTCGCCCTGCTCGTAACGCCGTTGTTGACATAACGATCACTCAACTAGAGAGAAGCCGAAATATTATTAAGCACTGTAATGATCATACCTCAGACTAGCGCTATGCTCTAAGTGTGCAAGCAATCAGACAACTAATAACAAACGCAAGATAAACGAAGCACGCCATATAATTATTAAAGACAGGGATAACAATGACGACTAAAGCAGCATTAGTGACCGGGGGTGCTACCCGTTTGGGACGGCATTTTTCAGAAGCATTAGCAGAAGCGGGATACGATATTGCACTCCACGTTAATAGCTCACGAGATGAAGCTGAAGAGGTAGCACACACTATCCGCAGCAAAGGGCGCGAGTGCGAAATACTGCCCTGTGATTTTTTGCACGATCCGCTGGATACACTGATTGAAGCCGCTATACGGCGCTTTCCGCATTTAGATGTTCTGGTTAATAGCGCCTCCACTTACCAAGCCGCATCCATTGCTCAAACGGACATGGCACTCCTGGAGACGCAGTTTCGCGTCAACCTATTTACCCCGCTGTTGTTAATTCAACATTTTGCTAACGCGGTGTCTAACGGCTGTGTGGTGAATATCATTGACAATAAAGTGGCCTATCATCAATACCCTTATGCGGCGTATTTGTTGTCTAAAAAGGGGCTGAAAGAGATGACCCAAATGGCCGCACTCGAATTCGCACCGCGTATCCGGGTCAATGGTATTTCTCCCGGCGTAGTACTGCCCACTTCCCAGCGTAGCCACGACTATATTGCATGGCGTCTGGAAGGCATCCCCCTTAACCGGCAGGGAACGCCCGCCCACTTAACAAAGACGCTGTACTACCTGCTGGAAAACGATTTTGTTACCGGCCAAGTGTTATGTGTCGATGGAGGTGAGTCGATCTACCTGGAAGGCAGGCATTCGGAGAACTATCTAGAGTAACAACCAAATTAACAGCCACTCCAAAACATTTCTAACAACGTAGAACGCAGTGGGGCCGCCCAAAGGCGGCCCCAAAACGCAAAGTAGGTGTGCTAACACCTAAGCATTAGACATCGTCACCCGTGGGTAGATTTTGCTCAGTCGTCTCACTAGACTTATCTTTCCGGCGAGGTGAAAAACGGTCATCTACCTCACTTTCACCTGCCTTTGGCTGCCCAGCAGGGCTACCGTCGATAGTAAAGTCCTGTTGCATAATGCGCAGGTTGGCAGGCGGCGCTGAACCGGACTTGTCCTGACCGAAGTACATCGTGGTATGCGGGAACGGTATCTCAATGCCCGCCTGATCAAAGCGCAGCTTGACCAGACGATTATACGCCCGACCAACACCCCACTGATCGCCCGGCGTGGTTTTGATAACCACACGAATATTGACGGCGCTGTCGCCCAGGCTTATAACACCGGCGACCGTCAGATCAGCAAGGATCTTATAGCCATACTCTTCGCTGGCTTTCAGATCATTAAAGGCAAGCTGGAGCTGCTCAATCGCATCATCAATGCTCTCACGATAAGCAATGCCGTACTCACCGACATGGTTACCGTAGTCGCGCATGTAGTTAGAAACGGTGTCAACGCTTGAGAAGGGAATGATGTGATAGGTGCCCGAAAGATCCCGAATGCCTACCGAACGAATGCTTAATCGTTCTGCGGTCCCGGTGATGCCACCCAGCGTTACCACATCGCCTGTATTCATGGCATTCTCGATCTGAATGAAGACCCCGGTAATAACATCCTGTACCAGCCTCTGCGCACCGAAACCAATAGCTAAACCCAGCACCCCGGCACCGGCAATCAGCGGGCCGATGTTAATGCCGATTTCGGACAGTAGGATCATCCCGGTAATCGTGAGCATGGCGATAGCCAGCGCGTTGCGGAACAGGCTCAGCAGCGTTTTGGCTCGAGGAGAGGGCTCACCACCGCCGGTTTCCGGGTTGAGCTTATGCTCAATCAGGCTCGCAAGCCCTAACCACACGCCCAGCGCAACAATCAGAATCAAGGCAATGCTGACCAGTCGTCCTACCAGCATCGTTCCGCGTTCAGAAGCGTACCAATTGGCTAGATTGAACGCACCCCAGGCATCCAGCACCACCATGATAACGACGACCAGGATGATGGTGCGTAGCACACGCAGCGCGTTGGGAACGTAGCTGTTAAGACGCGGCTCAAGCAGCGGCAACTTACGACGCAAATCGTCCGACAGGCGAATGCGATGCCCAATCGTTTGGGTCAGGAAGGTCGATACCAGAAGCCCTATAACCACCGCAGCCAATGTTTTCAGTGTTGCAAAAAGCACGAAAGGCAGTGCATCGCCAGGGCGCGTCAGTATCAAAACGAAGACCATTAAGAAGTAGATCAGCGCAAAAAAGTGCCAGGTACGTGCAAAGAGCTGAAGCGATACACGGCTTGCCACCATCGACGTATTGGCCGCCGCATCATTCAAGTGCCCTCGGATGCGAATACGGTTCTTGAGCACCACACTGACCGCATAAACAAAGGCCACAATCATAATTAATGTGCCAACCGCTTGGCCTACGCTGGCAGCCAGGTAGAAATTGATCAGCGGCACGGCAACCATTAGTCCGTAACCGACCATGCCGATAAGACGTGCTATCCAACGGTTCCAGTAGGAGGCTTCACCGGTTGAAATTGGCAACAATCGCAGGCCTTCGTAGTGTGAGGAAAACAGCATCCGCATCACTGCTTTCATCAACTCAATGACCAGAAAGGCATTGAGAAACAGCGAAGCCCTCGTGGAAAGCTCGCCCGTTTCACCAATCGCGAACGTGGCCACTAGGTTACCGCCCACGTACGCAAGCCCTACCAATATAAAGTCAATAAGTGCCGCAATAATGACGCAGCAAATCAAGCGCAGCACTGGCGTCATTCCGGCGCCATTGAGCGACCATTTGCTCACCCGCGTAAAGGCAGACCTGGCCATCCGACGTAGTGCGAAGAAAATCACGAAGGTCGCAACGATCACGAGGCCCAGATTAATCGCGGCCTGGACGAAAGCTGACGAATCAAAAGCACTCGCGCCTTGCCCGGTAAACAGGTTACCCATGATGGAAAAAGCTTGCTCAATCTGCAGGCCAATATTACTGACAACATCGCTTGTCAGCTCCGCCAACTGGCGCGGCAATGAGACATCCTCTGGAGCCAAATCGCTTCCTTGAGCGGCGGCTTCAGGGGATAACTCAGCCTCTAAACCGGCGGGCAACGCGGATGCCTGTTGACGTAATACATCAATTAGCTCTTGGCGCGACTGCTCATTTTCGAGGAGATCAGCAAGTGCTTCGTAAGAAGCGGGCACTTCCGCTGGAGGCGATGCACGATCACTTTCGACCGTCGTCGTTTGGGCTAATACCGGCGTGGCAAAAAACACAAGCAGTGTCATTAGCCAAATACCTAGCCAGGGAAATATACGTATTGACGTCACGCCTGTACCTCCGTTAGAGAAATGCTTTCTTAAATTTAATTGCTAGCCTGCTTTATGCAACTACAAATGCACGCACCAAGCAGGCTGATAACGTATAAAGCGTACAGCGTAACATGGGAACATAATAAGGTCTGGCCGTTAACTTGACGCAACTAACCCGTGATCGCGTGACGCTCAATTCTGACAAAGCGGTAACAGCCACTGATTTGCAAGGCCCAGCACCACGCCATAGCGTACGCCCTTGGCAACCACAATCCACAAAAAAGCACGCCACCAGGGAAGCCGAAACAATCCGGCCAGTACCGTCAGTGGGTCGCCCACCACCGGCAGCCAGGAAAGCAGTAGGCTGGCCTCGCCAAGCTTGTGATACCAGCGCTCGGCCTGGGCAAGGCGTTTAGGCGATGCAGGGAACCACCGGCGATCCTGAAACTGACGTGCATAGCGGCCCATCGCCACATTGACCAGACTGCCCAGCGTATTACCAGTGGTCGCTACCACCCAGAGTAAAATAGCTGGCTCACCCAGACACCAAAGCCTGGCAAGCCATACTTCAGAGCCGCCAGGCAGCAGGGTCGCACTAACAAACGCAACAAGGAAAAGACTCAGCATGTAACGGGTAGCCGAACGTTAATGCGGCACCTGGCCCCCCAGTTGAGTGGTAATTTCATCGGCTACCTGGCGCACCAGCTTACCCAGCGCCAGCAGGCGCGCTTCAGGGATACGCGCCATGGGGCCTGAAACAGAAATAGCCGCCAGCGGCGTGGCGTGCTCGTCGAAGATACAGGCCGCGACGCAATGCAGGCCAATGGCGTGCTCCTCGCGGTCGCAGGCAAAGCCTTGATCACACACCTGGTGCATTTCGGCGGTCAGCACGCCTGGACTGCACAACGTATTGTCGGTAACGCGGGCGAGTTCACGATTATCCAACAAGCGAGCACGTTCGTCAGCGGGCATCCATGCCAGTAGCGCTTTACCCACGCCAGAGGCATGCAGTGGAGCGCGTGAACCCAAGCGAGTAATCATGCGCATCATTTGGGGCGACTCGTGTTGGGCCAGAAATACCGCCGTATCGCCATCGCGGATACCCAAATTGGCGGTCTCGCCGGTTTCAGCGGTTAAGCGGCGTAGAAAGGGGCGGCTTGATGCCACCACATCGCGAGCTTCTAAAAAGCTGTTACCGATACGGAAGGTTTTGACGTCAATACGCCATAACCCCTGCTCGTTCTCCTGGCTAACAAACCCCTGGCTTTGCAGAGCCTGGAGCAAGCGGTGGGTGGTAGAAGGGGCTAACTCGGCTTTTTCAGCCACGTCTGACAGCGCAAGCCCTAGTGGGCTTGCCGCTAAAAACTCCAATAACGTTAAGCCGCGTACCAGCGACTGGCTATGCCCGCCACTCGCTTTAGCGGCATTTGCCGGACGCCCGACCGTCCTACGCTTGGCTTCACTCACCCTGCTCTCTCCTAAAGACGCAAAGAGCAACAGGATAACGTGCCGCAAAGGCCGCTGTCGCGTTTACGGAAACGAATTCCACTAATGGAGGAAACTAGCGAATGGCAGAACATCGCTATAGATAGAAAACGGCTACAGGCGTGGCCGCCGACATTACGCCACTCCTTGGTGCTGCTATCAGGCCTTCTCGCGATGGTTATAACCCAGCGGATGGGGCTGGCCACGCTCTTTGGCAAGATCAATTTGGCGCTGACGCTCACGGGCGGCGGCACGCGTTTTCTCGGGCAGCGAGTTGATGCAGTGTGGGCAGCTAATCCCAGGCTCGTAGGCTGACGACTGCATGTCGTCTTCGGAAATCGGCATACGACAGGCGTGGCACTGCTCGAACAGGCCTTCACTCAGGTCGTGACGCACGGTGACGCGGTTATCGAACACAAAGCACTCGCCACGCCATAACGACTGCTCTTCGGGGACTTTCTCCAGGTAGTTCAAAACACCGCCCTTGAGGTGGTAGACCTCGTCAAACCCCTCTTTGAGCATAAAGCTGGAGGCTTTCTCACAGCGAATACCGCCGGTGCAGAACATGGCGACTTTTTTGTGCTTCTCCGGGTCGTAATGCTCACGTACGTAGTCGGGGAACTCACGGAACGTGGTGGTTTTTGGGTCAACCGCGCCATCGAAGCTGCCAATCGCCACTTCGTAATCATTGCGGGTGTCGATCACCAACACTTCGGGGTCTGAAATCACCTCGTTCCAGTTTTCAGGCTCAACGTAGGTACCAACGGTGTCGTTAGGATCAATGCCCGGTACGCCGAGGGTCACGATCTCTTTTTTGAGCTTAACCTTGGTGCGATAGAACGGGGTTTCGTCGCAGTAAGACTCTTTATGGTCGATATCGGTCAAGCGCGGATCAGCGGTCAGCCAGCCAAGCAGTGCATCAATACCTTCGCGAGTCCCCGCGACGGTGCCATTGATACCCTCTTTAGCGAGCAGCAGCGTGCCTTTAACATCATGGTCGACCATGGTTTGGCGCAGCGGCTCACGCAGCGCTTCAAAGTCATTTAACGTAACGAATTTATACAACGCCGCCACGACAATACGCGGCGTATCGCCAGTTTCAGAAACAGGTGCAGACATAACAAGCTCCAGTAGTCACCCTCGTAAAGGGCGGACCGGGTTAATAAACGCGCATAGTCTAGCGCAAACAGCGCAGCGCTTGAATCCTGCCAGATTGACGCAGGTCACTCGCGGTTTAAAAATTCGTCAATTTAATCGACGTTATCATGCAGAAACCTTCACCCCACGCCGTGCGATTTCAGGCGTATATTGAGCGCATTCCTTCAACAGTTATTCCTTCAACACAGCGGGGAGCACAACATGAAAATTCGTCGCGCGGATGAGCGGGGCTATGCAGACCACGGCTGGCTGCGTTCGTACCATACGTTCTCGTTTGCCAATTACCATGATCCCAAGCATATGGGCTTTCGCGCCCTACGGGTGATCAACGAAGACCACGTTGCCGGTGGTCATGGTTTTGGTGCCCACCCGCACCGCGATATGGAGATTATCTCCTACGTGCTGGAAGGCGAAATGGAGCACAAGGACAACATGGGCAATGGCGAGGTCATGCGCCCGGGCGATGTACAGCGCATGTCAGCGGGCACCGGCGTTGTGCACAGCGAGTTTAATCACTCCAAAGAGAACGGACTGCACTTCCTGCAGATCTGGATTGAGCCCAAAGCGCTTGGCATTAAGCCCAGCTACGAGCAGAAAGCATTTCCAGCCGCAGACCGCCAAAACCAGTGGCGCCTGGTAGCATCACAGCAGGGCCGTGAAGGCTCAGTGAGCCTGAACCAGGACGTTAATCTTTATGCAGGCTCGTTTGATGCAGGCGACAGCGTGAAGACACCGGCTACCCGCTATGCCTGGCTGCACGTGGTCAAGGGCGCGGTCGAGGTTAATGGCGAACAGCTCAGCACCGGCGATGCCGCTGCGTTTGAGCCTGGCGACGCGATCAGCGTGACCGGCCAGGATACAAGCGAAGTACTGCTGTTTGATCTTGCTTAGCCCTTTTGCTCAGTGCTACCCGCCTTAACAACCCAAACGGCCCCCTGTCGGGAGCCGTTTTTTTACGCCATCAGCCAAGTGTTTTGCGTTGTCACCAAGCCTCGCTGCTGCCAATCCTAGCTATTGTGCGCAGAGTAAAGCGCACGGATTTTCAGCGTGTGCTCTACCTGCCTCAATGCTTCCAGCGCTTGCGGGCCGTAGGCTTTGTCGACATCAATGACCACATAGCCGACCTTATCGTTGGTCTGCAGGTACTGGCCCGAGATGTTAATGCCGTTTTCGGACAGCACGCGGTTAATTTCCGACAGTACGCCCGGCACGTTGTCATGAATATGCAGCAAGCGGTGCTTATCGGGGTGGGCAGGCAGCGCCACTTCGGGGAAGTTGACCGAGGTGATCGTGGTGCCGTTATCCGAGTAGGTCGTCAGCTTTTTGGCCACTTCAATACCGATATTTTCCTGGGCTTCGAGCGTAGAACCACCCACATGCGGGGTCAGGATCACATTTTCCAAACCACGTAACGGGCTTTCAAACTCTTCATCGTTGCCCTTGGGCTCCACCGGGAATACATCCACCGCAGCGCCGTTGAGATGGCCTGATTTGATGGCATCCGCCAAGGGTTCAATTTCCACGACACTGCCGCGTGAGGCATTGATGAAGATGGCGCCTGGTTTCATCGCAGCAATCTCTTTCGCGCCAACCATCCAGCGGGTAGAGGGCAAGTCCGGTACGTGCAAGCTCACCACATCCGAGCGGTTTAACAGCTCTTCAAGGCTGGCGACCTGGCTTGCATTACCCATGCCGAGTTTGGTGATGATATCGTAGTAGATAACGTTAAAGCCCAGCGACTCGGCAAGCACAGAAAGCTGCGCGCCGATGCTGCCGTAGCCAACAATACCCAGCGTTTTACCACGTGCTTCGTGCGAGTTTTTGGCTGATTTCAGCCAGCCACCCTGATGAGCACGGGCATTTTTTTCAGGGATACCACGCAACAGCATGATCGCTTCTGCCAATACCAGCTCAGCGACCGAACGGGTGTTGGAGTACGGCGCGTTGAACACGGCAATACCACGCTTTAGCGCCGCATTCAGGTCCACCTGGTTGGTTCCGATACAGAAGCAGCCAACGCCGACCAGCTTCTCTGCCGCTGCAAATACTCGCTCATTAAGCTGGGTACGCGAGCGAATACCGATGAAATGTACATCACGGATCTTTTCGATCAACGATGCTTCATCTAGCGATGTCGGCAGATGCTCGATATTTTCATATCCGGCATTTTGAAAATTGTCCACCGCACTTTGGTGGACGCCCTCGAGTAGCAGGATCTTGATCTTGCTCTTTTCCAGGGACGTTTTAGCCATGGCTGAATCAACCTCTATGGTCGGCGGCGTGCGCCGTGTATCGGTTCACGGAAAGGCCGTATAGTAGCACACCGCACACCCATCAGGCCGATACGAACTGATGAAATGTGTGCGTTATCAAGATGAAAACAGTGCAAGTCATACGCACAAAGCGGCCTGGGGCAGACGCCACCCCCTGGCCTCGGTGTATACTGTGCGTTTGTCATGGCAGGCACACGCGCAGCCTTTTTGATGGGGCGCCAGAAAACAGTAGGCATTGACCAATGAGCGATACCACACCTTCACCGCAGGATTTTGCGGCCACGGTTGACCAGCTGGAAACCATCGTAGAACGTCTGGAGTCAGGCGAGCTCTCATTGGAAGATGCGCTGGGCGCCTTTGAGCAGGGCGTACGGTTGACGCGCGATGCCCAGCAACGCCTGGATACCGCCGAGCTAAAAGTCCGCGCGCTGAGCGAAGATAGCGAAGGCCGTTTAAACGTCACGCCGTTTGCTGATAGTGAATCGCCCAAGGATGACACTGACGAGGGTAAGGAGACGCCCCCATGGTAGCGACCAACGCTCCCTCATTGACCGCCTTACGTCAGGCCAGCAATGCCCGGGTAGACGCCACGCTAAACGCGCTTTTTGACGAGCGCGCCGTGGTACCGCGGCTTGATAACGCCATGCGACACGGTCTTTTAGTGGGCGGCAAGCGCTTGCGCCCGCTGCTTGTTTATCTTGCTGGGCAGGCGCTGGGGGCACGCGATAAAGACCTCGACGCGCCGGCCGCCGCCATTGAACTCATCCACGCCTATTCATTGATTCATGACGACTTGCCCGCCATGGATGACGACGATCTGCGCCGCGGCCAGCCCACCGTGCATATCGCCTATGACGAAGCGACCGCGATTCTGGCAGGCGACGCGCTACAAACGCTGGCCTTTGACGTGCTGGCACGCACCGCTCACCCGCGGCTTGGCAGCCTGATCACGACGCTTGCCACGGCGTCTGGCCGTGGAGGCATGGTGGCAGGCCAAGCACTGGACCTGGCCGCTATCGGCGGCCACCCTGACGTGGACGCCCTAGCGCACATGCACGCTCATAAAACCGGTGCGCTGATTGTGGCGGCAGTGCGTATGGGCGGGCTGATTGCCGTTGACGAGAGCGACCCGCGTTTAAACGCCCTGACTCGCTACGCGCGCGCCATTGGTCTAGCCTTCCAGATTCATGATGATGTCCTTGATGTGACGGGTGACACCGTGACACTCGGCAAAACATCCGGCGCTGACGCTGCACGCGCCAAGCCGACGTATCCCAGCCTGTTGGGGCTGGAAGGCGCGCAACAAAAAGCGCGCACCCTGATTGACGAGGCCATTGCCGCTCTCGCCCCATTAGGCGAGCAAGCCGCCCCCTTGGCCGAATTAGCCCACTATATGATCGAGCGCGACCACTAGATGCCCATGAAGCTGTTCGACGAGATTCCCCGCGAGCGTCCGGCAACGCCGCTGCTCGACTCTTTTGATCACCCCGCTGCGCTGCGGGCCATGAATACCCAGCAGCTTGCCCAACTGGCTGACGAGCTGCGTGCCTACCTGCTTTATAGCGTGGGCGTTTCCGGCGGCCACTTTGGCGCAGGCTTGGGGGTAGTAGAGCTGAGCGTGGCCCTGCACCACGCCTTTCATACGCCCAAGGACCGCCTGGTGTGGGACGTGGGCCATCAGGCCTACCCGCACAAAATTCTTACCGGCCGCCGTGAAGCGATGCTCAGCATTCGCCAGCACGGCGGCCTGGCGGCATTTCCGCGCCGCGCTGAATCCGAATACGACACCTTTGGCGTGGGCCACTCCAGCACCTCTATTTCCGCGGCACTCGGCATGGCACTGGCCGCCCAGGCCAAAGGCGACAACCGCCGCGTCTGCGCGATTATTGGTGATGGCGCACTCACGGCGGGCATGGCCTTTGAAGCATTGGCCCATGCAGGCCACGTCAACGCCAACATGCTGGTCGTGCTCAACGACAACGAGATGTCGATCTCGGAAAACGTCGGGGGCCTGGCGACGTACCTCGCCCGGATGATGTCGAGCAAACCCTATCTCAAAATGCGCGAAGAGGGCAAAAAAGTGCTCTCTCATCTGCCCGGCGCATTGGAAATTGCCAAGCGCACCGAAGAGCACATGAAAGGCATGGTCAGCCCCGCCACGCTGTTCGAGGAAATGGGTTTTCACTACATTGGCCCGATTGACGGGCACGACCTTGAGGCACTGACCGAAACACTGCGTAACCTGCGCGAGCTGGATGGCCCGCAGTTTTTGCATATCAAAACCTGCAAAGGCAAAGGCTTTTTACCCGCCGAGGCGGACCAGATTGGCTACCACGCCATCACCAAACTTGAGAAAGCCAGCGTGACACCCACGCCGCCGCCCAAAGCGCCGTCCGCCCCCAAGAGAAAATACTGCAACGTATTCGGCGACTGGCTGTGTGATATGGCCGCAAGCGATTCACGCCTGATAGGGATTACCCCCGCCATGCGCGAAGGCTCCGACCTGATTCGTTTCTCCAAGGAGTACCCGGCGCGCTACTTTGATGTAGCCATTGCCGAACAGCACGCCGTGACGCTCGCGGCGGGCATGGCCTGTGAAGACATGAAGCCGGTGGTGGCAATCTACTCAACATTTTTGCAGCGCGGCTATGACCAGCTCATTCATGACGTAGCGGTGCAGAACCTGGACGTTACCTTTGCCATCGACCGGGCGGGCCTTGTGGGTGAAGACGGCCCCACTCACCACGGCAGCATGGATTTGTCCTTTTTACGCTGCGTACCCGGCATGGTCATCCTGGCACCTGCCGATGAAGCCGAGTGTCGCGCCATGTTGAGTGCGGCCTATCATCATCCTGGCCCTGCGGCAGTGCGTTACCCGCGCGGCACTGGCCCCGGCGTGGAAATTCCTGAGCACCTGGAATCGCTTCCGATTGGCAAGGCGGAGGTACGCCGTCAGTCACAAAGCGATGGCGTGCGCATTGCGCTACTCGCGTTTGGTAGCCTAAACACCGCAGCCGCTGAAGTTGCCGAAAAGCTCAACACCACGCATATCAATATGCGCTCTATCAAGCCGCTGGACCGCGACACGGTCCTCCACGCGGCCGACGAGCATGAGCTTCTAATAACCCTTGAAGAGAACGTCGTTGCGGGTGGCGCGGGAAGCGCTGTTAACGAACTGCTCAACGCTGAAGGTGTGCAGGTAGAAGTGCTCAATCTCGGCCTGCCCGACGCATTTGTAGAGCACGGCACACCGGATGAATTGCTGCGGGACTGTGGCCTGGACGCAGAGGGCATCGAAGCCGCCATTCGCCAGCGACTGCCTTCACTTTCAAGTTAAAAGCAACACCGCGACTGATCGACAAGCACCCTCAATAGCGAGGCGCCACCCAGCTTGGGAAGACGTAGTAGTGCGAGGTGATCCCATGGCTGCCGTTATGCAGCATCTCAAGCGGCTTTTACCCCGTTCTCGCAGAACTCAAACCAGGAGTTCTATATCAGGGTCGCCCCATGTGCAGCAGGGGCAATCGAACCCATCGGGCTGATTGAGTTTAAACAGTGAACGGGCACGGGCGTTGGCCGCCTGCCGGGTTGTGATACTCAAAAACCCTGAGATCGTGTACCGTAGAGTTTTTTGGGGCACCCTGGTGGAACGAGGGCATTGCGCTTCTCCAAACAAAAGGGCAGAAAGCCTGGTAACAAAAGTTAGCACGCTTTCTTTTACCGCCTTACGTTCAGCGAAAAACGCCGTTTGGTCAAGCGACAATAGCTGAGAATGCCCGCCCTCAGCTGCAAACCCACGACTTCTGACGCTTAGAGAGAGCCATGTTACTACTGATTATATTTTTTGCCCTGGTGGGTTATGCCATCGGCGGCGCCACTGGCCTGTTCATTGGCGGTGTACTGGGCTGGTGGCTAGCACGACGCCTCGCCAAGCGGTTAAGAGAGGCGCGCATGCGCCTTCAGGAAGGCTTTTTAGAGTCGATTTTTTCCGTTATGGGCTGCCTTTGCCAGGCCGATGGCAAAGTGACCGAAGGCGAGCTTAGCGTTGCCGAAAAGCTGTTTGACCAGATGCATTTGCAAGGGGCGCAGCGGGCCAAGGCACGCGCTGCCTTTGAGCGAGGCCGTGCGGATAACTTTGATCTGGACGCTGAGCTTGCCAACGTCGGGCGCCTAACCCGCCATCAACCGGTTATGCGCCAGGTGTTTTTACAGGTTCAGCTGTCGGCTATCGCCGCTGACGGTGTCTTGCATCCTGAAGAGCATGAAATGATCGTGCGGGTAGCGCGTGGCATTGGCTGTAGTGAAGCGGAAGTACAGCAGATTGAAGCCATGCTGCATGGCGCAGCCGCCAACTCCCAAGGAGCCAGTGAAGAGGCGCTTAAGGACGCCTACCGCGTGCTGGGTGTGGGTGAAGAGGCAAGCGATGCCGAGATCAAAAAAGCCTACCGTCGCTTAATGAGCCAAAACCATCCGGATAAGCTGGCCGGTAAAGGCTTGCCTGAAAGCATGCGTGAAGTGGCCCAGGCGCGCACCAGTGAAATCGGCAATGCCTACGAGCGCATTCGCAAGGCGCGCGATAACCAAGCGTAAGCTGCTTATAAGAAGGGGGTCAGGCCGAACACGCGGCCCTGCAAAGGCCGCGTCCATCATCCTGCCAATATCGACATCCTGACACCAGGCCGCTAAATTGGAAGTGTCTTCTTTTCGCCAGCCTCGGCTGGCACTTTGTCAGGAGCGCGCCATGATCACGCTATACACTTATCCTCGCTCACGCTCGCTACGTGCCGCCTGGACGCTTGAAGAGCTGGGCCTTGAATACCAGTGTCAGCATGTTGCGTTGGAGAAAGGGGGAGGCCAAACCTCGGCGTATCTGGCACATCATCCGGCTGGCAAAGTACCGGTACTGGAGGATGGCGAACTTACCCTGTTTGAATCGTCGGCCATTTGCCGCTACCTGGCCGAGCACTACGGTAACGGCAAACTGCTGCCGACTAACGCCGCCGAGCGTGCCCTGGTCGACCAGTGGTTAAGCTTTATCGTGACCGAAGTCGAACAGCCGCTCTGGACCCAAGCCAAGCACACCTTTGCGCTACCTGAAGACAAACGCGTACCGGCCGTAATTCCTACCGCAGAGTGGGAGTTTCAGCGCGCATTGGGCGCTCTTGAACGCCGTTTTCAGGGCCAGGAAACGCTACTTGGCGGCGACTTCACCTTGGCCGACCTGTTTCTCACCCATACGCTTTCCTGGGCCATCGGCATGAAGCATCGCCTCCCCGAGCCGTTCTTGATCTACCACAAACGCCATACGCAGCGTCCGGGCTTGGCAAAAGCCGGTGAGCGCGAGCAAGCCGCCGCTCAGTAAGCCAGCACCGCGTTTTACACCGTATGAGGCAGTACCGTTGCCACTACTGCAAAGTAGTGGCAGATGCTTCCTCCCACCACAAAGAGGTGCCAAATAGCGTGATTGTAGGGAATCGCACGCACGGCATAGAAGATTACGCCCACCGTATACGTAATGCCGCCCGCGGCCAGTAAGGCGATGCCGGTTACCGAGAGCTTCGCCGCCATTTCTTCTGATGCCAGCAGTATCATCCACCCCATCAGCAAATAAATAACCACGCGAAAAATCGACAGCCGCTGCGGCCACAGCAGCTTGCAGGTAATGCCTATCAGCGCCAGCGACCACACGGCGGCAAACAGTGCCCAGCCCGTTGGGCCGCGCATATTCACCAGTAAGAAAGGCGTATAGGTGCCTGCAATCAGCAAGTAAATCGCGCAGTGGTCCAACAGTTGAAAGCGCTGCTTCCAAAGCCGATGCGGGATACCGTGATAAAGCGTAGAGGCGGTATATAGCAATACCAGCGTCATGCCGTACAAGCCAAGGCTTGTCAGTTTCCATGGGTCTACCTGAGCGGCAATACTCGCCATGACCAGCAGTACCACTGCCCCAACAACGCTTAACAATGCGCCCACCCCATGGCTGATGCTATGTAAGCGCTCTTCTAATGCACTGAACTCTTACTTGACGCTGGCTGTGTGGCTCATATCCCCTCCACCGTGTGTTAACGGTCATGAGTAGCAGCGAACGACGCGGCTAACCTGGATAATAGAGTTCTGGATAA
>NZ_JBQSVY010000016.1:0-61911 GCF_052446175.1 Halomonas sp. AOP43-D1-4 | reverse complement strand
CGCCACTTTGTAAGCAGGCGCTGGATATTTTCTTCCGCATTAGGGTTATTGCGCTCGCCAGCGGCAGGATCGCTCATACCCCGCTGCATATCGATGATCATCAGGGCGACAGGTTGATTACTCGTTACCAATCCAACATCCTCTTTTATAGGCTTCTTGGATCAGGCGTAAATCCAAGTGCTTACGTGAAAGCTGTGCGTTACTAGCCAGCCCCTTCCCAAAATTACTCGAAATACTTTAACCGCCTATACAGCTTGGCTAGAAAGCGAGCGCCAACTATTAGGCCAATGCTGAGCACCACCGCTGCTAGCGAGCCGTAGGCCACTATGCCTCCCCACGCCCATTGGCCAATCGCTGTGCTCAAATGCTGAACGAAAAGATACACACCGATCAAGAAGCTGCCTGCGCGTACCAGGCCCTCCTCGGCAATCGTTAAAGCAGGCTCAGCACGCTCTTCTCCAAGAAATTTATTGGCCAGCGTTACCGCAGAAAACCACAGTACGATACCCGCGATGATAGGAATAACAGCAGTGGCTGCGAGCCATGGCAGCCACTGGGCTAGCTCCGCATCGTAGCCTGGACTAAACAGCAGCGGCGATACGCTTAGCAAAGGCGTAATGGCGAGGTAAATAGCGAGTAATCGAATCAAAAGAATGGAGAAAGGTTTCATAGGCTTACCTTACATTTAAACCTCCAGCATAAGCCAAATTTGGCCCAAAAACATGGTACCCGATACAACATTGCCTTGGTAATTTCTTACCAAGGCAATGAAGCAGTACGGTTACACTCTGTATAACGCACAAATGTAGAACCGGTTGTTTAACGATCCCGAATGACAATCGGACCAATGGGCGCAACATTAGGCATGAACAGCATGACTTCGTTAACGTCGTGCATAGGGGCGACAAAATCGGCTTTCCAGGTGCCTACGCGTGGGTTCTTGTCTGGTTCGTAGTTAAAGCTCAGGCGCAAGTTGTCTGGCGCGACCACACCTCCATCCTCACGCAGCAGCGAGAACGACTGGTCGCCGAACTCGGCGTAGATCTGCCCGTCAATTCGATCTAGCGGGATATCTTCATAAATGATCTCGCCAGAGTAACCTGGGTAGTCCGTCACGAAACGTACTTCAATATGTAAAACGCCCTCTTTGCGAACGGCTTTATAAGGCTCAGCGTAGGCGTGACCACTGGCGGTGGGCGCGCGCTCAGCATTAAGTGCAAATGCTGACGTGCTGGCTAGTGTTGTCATTAACAGCAGTGAAAGCGTGTTACGAAGCTTCATATCTGGCTCTTTTCGGGGTAGTGAGTGGAGTGGTCGTTGGCGAAGTGATATCAGTCAGTGGTTACCAACGGAACAGAGCCGCCCGAAGGCGGCTCTGCTGTACTTGCTATACTTGTCTACTTAATCAGCTTCGATACCGAAAGCGTTTAGGCCCGCGCGGAATACGTCGGTGTTGTCGATCCAGTAGTGGCTGTCTTCGTCTACTTCATAGCGGGAAAGACCGTCTTCTGCCTGAGCGATGTCGAAGAAGAACTCAGCGCCCGCGCCGTGGGCATACAGCGGTACCAGCTCACGCGTGTGGGTATCGGAATGCCAACGTACCAAGGGTAGCGCGCCAGCCCCCTGATTAACGATCGGGCTATAGGCATTTACATCAGAGTCAGGGCCTTGAAGCAAACCGTTACCGTGATCAGTCGTTACAATGATCAAGGTATCGTCCCAGGAACTGTTGTTTTCTACCCACTCAACGGCCGCTTCCACAGCTTCGTTGAAGTCGATTTGCTCTTCGATAATACGCGGCAGGTTGTTAGCGTGAGCAGCCCAATCCACAGCGCCACCCTCAACCATCAGGAAAAAGCCATTTTCGTTGCCGTTTTCACTGGCGTTGAGCACGTTCAAAGCGCCGCTCGTCAGTGTGGCAAGGCTTGGTGACGTATCCAGTAGATTACCGCCGGTTACGCCGGGGCGGCTGTATTGCAGCGTCTGAATGTTCTGCACCAGGCCCAGTACTTTGTCCTTGGGAAGATCCAACTCACCCGCAGCCAGAGCTTCAAAATCGTCCTTGCTTTCGATAAAGGCGTAATCCGTTTCGCCGCCTACCAAGCGCTGGTAGGTCTCTTCGCCACCGATAAAGCGGAAATCGCTCTCACCGGGGTTATCGACATGCTCGCCGGCTGCATCGTAATAGGGGTGCCCGGTACCGATGGCGACAGTGGCAAGGCCAGAATCGACAATTTCGCGGCCAATGGCTCTATAGTCGTTGCGGCTTACGTTATGGGCCATGAAACCGGCAGGCGTCGCGTGGGAGACCTGCACCGATGAGACAACACCCAGAGCGCGGCCGCTATCAACAGTGTATTCGCCAATATGCTTAAGCGGCTCATCATCGTTGGACCAGTTGATGGCGCTGTTATAGGACTTATGGCCTGAAGCCAGCGCCGTTGCCGCTGCAGCGCTGTCGGTGTAATCAGCCCGAGCGTAGTCGTAACCGGCAAAGTAGCCCTTGTAGTTACCCAGGCTACCTTCGTAAACGGTATCTACCGCCTCGTCGTTCCAGAGCTCGGCTGGTTCAAATGTAACCGTACCGTCATCACTCTTGGTGGGTGTGGTAGAGGTGTTTAACGGATGCGTTGCCATGAAAAGCTGTGTGTCAAACTCATCATAAACTTCATGGCCCAGCGCGCCGTGACGGAAGTAGCTTGCCGCACGGAACGTCTCGATACCGGTACCGTCGGTGATCATCAAAATAACGTTCTTAGCTGTGTTTTCCTGCGCTAATACCGGCGTAACCATGACCGATGCCAGTGCCAACGTGAGTGCATTGCGCGTAAAGTTCTTCATTTTCATCCCTAAAATAAATTTAGCTAATTCGATATCCAACAAATCGTAGCGCCTAAAAATGTCATTTTCATGAACATCAATGAAGGTAAGTCAATTATTTCTAATAAACATGAATCGCAATCAGCAGCCGATCCGTAAAACTGTTCATTGTGGGTTTTGCCTGAGTAACGCTTGCACGCTTGGTCACAACACATATACTGTATATATATACACCAATCTAGAAAAAGGCAGGCGTATGGCGTCTCTCGGCAAATCACCAATACGGACCACCGTGCACAAAGGCCGCGGGGCAACCTATGACCCGCACAACCGCTTTGCCCCAACCCATAGCGTGGCAGAAGACGACGGATGGTGGCGCGAAGAGACTTCCCCCACACGGGCAACTGAAGTACGCGAAGAAACCAGTAAGAGTGCGCTTTCCTGGAACCGGTCGCCAGACTTGCCTTTTGATCGCTCATTGAACCCTTACCGAGGTTGCGAACATGGCTGTGTTTACTGCTATGCCCGCCCTTCTCATGCCTATTGGGATCTGTCGCCGGGACTTGATTTTGAAACCAGGCTGATTGCCAAAAATGGCCTGGTTGAGCGATTAAGTGAGGAGTTTTGCAAGCCTGGATACGTCTGCCGACCAATCAATCTCTCTGGTAATACCGATTGTTACCAGCCACTAGAAGCCAAGCGCCAATTAACGCGTCAGTTGCTTGAGCTATTATTGGCTTGCCGCCATCCAGTCACTATTGTGACCAAAAGCACGTTAGTGTTACGGGATATGGATCTGCTGGCTGAGATGGCCGAACACCGCCTGGTGCGCGTATTTATTAGCCTGACCAGCCTGGACGCCAATATGAAACGCACGCTGGAACCTCGTGCGGCCTCTCCTCAAGCGCGTTTAAAAGTTATCCGTGAGCTGAATACTGCTGGCATTCCCGTCGGGACGCTTGTGTCTCCGGTCATCCCCGGATTAACAGATCATGAAATGGAGCGGATTCTTGAGGCCGCCAGCCGTGCTGGCGCACGAACGGCGTCCTGGATGCTGCTGCGCTTGCCCCATGAAGTCGCTCCACTCTTTGAAGCCTGGCTGGAAGCCCATTACCCAGAGCGTGCGGCCAAGGTAATGAGCCTGATTCGCCAATGCCGGGGCGGCAAGGCCTACGATGCTCAGTTCGGTAAGCGCTTTCGCGGCGAAGGTATTTTTGCCGATATGATTGCACAACGCTTTAATCGCGCCAGCCGCCAGTGGAACTTTCAATCTCGTTCCGAGCAAGGGCTGAATACCCGAGACTTTCGCCCGCCCAACGCTCAGGGTGAGCTTTTTTATTAAAGCCCATGAAAAAGGCATTTGCCTGACATACTCTCAGCTTACTGAAAGTGCCAAACAAATGCCTGAGTGATTACTACTTCTGTTTTTCGCTATTCGTCATAGCTCTGCTTAAAATCTAATGGACGACCTTTCTAAACACCCTCCCATGGTTCATCAATGCAGCTTTTCTCCATCAACAGTGATGTGATGCGTACTGCGGGCTTTGGGATGAATAAAGTAGTGACCTTCGGGCGCGGTATGGGGCTTGATATGGTGTAGTTTAAGGTTTTTTGGCGCAGCGCTTTTATTATGCACTCCATAAATAATAAACGGAATCGATAGCACTACAAGGAAACAGCCGATCAGCAAACCGGTATACACTTCGTTAGACTCTTTTCCTGGCAACCCCGTGGGAGGGAAGAAGGAGACGACAAAAGCAACTAAAGAAGTAAGTAACCCCACTACTGCAACGGCAATTTTTATTTTGTTACCGCCAGGGATATTGAAGGTACGTTGATTTTCAGGCTGTTTTCGAACAAGGGTAATGTAAGCCAAGAATAGCATAAAGTAGCTGCACAGATAGATAACGACGGTTAGCGCTAGTGCAATCAGGAAGGACATATTATTTCCTCCCCCCGTATTCGTCAGAATAATCAATGCGATAGTTGTAATGGTTAGCTGAGAAATAACCAACGCCACCGGCACGCCGTTCTTGTTTACTTTAGCAAAACGCGCCGGCAATATACCCTGCTGCGCGGTTACCAACATGCCGCGTGATGGTCCAACAATCCATGCGGCTATTTCAGCCAGCACGCCCAGCAATAGCAGCGCAGCAATAATCCGAATAGCCCATTCAAAATGGCTGCCAAAGTGGTTAATCAACACACTGAACGTTTGCATCACGCCCGCAGATAAGTTGATTTGCTCGTGAGGAATAACAGATGCAATCGTCAACCCACCGAGAGAACTTAAGAGAATGGCAGAAACCATAAGAAATAACATGGCGAGAGGATAGTCACGACCAGGGTTTTTCATCTCATTGACATGAGTCGCCGACGCTTCAACCCCCATATAACTCAGTATAAAAGCGACAAACACTACCAAGGTACTCATACTACCAAAGGTGGGGAAAAACGTCTGTGCACTCATTTCAATAGCGACCGGCGCACCTGAGCGAAGATACAAAACTGCAAGCCCAATTAAGATAAAAGCGGGCAGTAGAATACCTGCAAAAAAGCCTAGCTTTGCAATCCGCGCCGTATTCTTGGTACCGCCAAACTGAGTTAACGCTAATCCCCACAATATAATCAACGCCGCAATCGTTTTGACTATCGGGTCGCTATTCAGTGCAGGCCAATTAAGAATATAAGAGAGTGCGCCTAGCACGAAGTAAAGCATAGGAATAAAGCCGACAGCAATTTGCAAATAGCCAAAGGAGATTGCCGCAAATCCCCATCGTTCACCTAGCGTTTTGGATACCCACGTAAAAACTCCGCCCTCTTCCCAGCCTTTAACCGTCGCCATTTCTGCCGCGCAAAGCCCTACCGGAATAAACCACAGAACCCCACCAAGAATAAGAAAGAAGACCAACGAGAAACCCGATGTTGCAAAGGTAGGATATTCATATACCGCCATTACCATTGAAGCCGTTATCGCGAAGAAACCCAATAACGAAAGCTGCTTTGGCGCGGCTGTCGATTGTGTATTATCCATATTTATTCCCCGAAGAAACGAATTATTAATCCGTCATTCTTTTATTTGCTAATTAGAGCGGCGATGTCTAGCCGCCCTAACAACCAAAGAGTCTCAAATCAGGAATGATTAAAGCCGCTGGCTTCATCTTCTGATAGTGGATTAACCACGGGATGATCTTCAAAATGCTGAAGTGCTCGCTTCATATCTTCAATTAACAAGCAGCCTAGATCGTAGCTCACCCCATGACGAACAAGGATACGCTGGATAACCAAGTCTTCACGGTGAGCTGGCATAGAATAAGCAGGGACTTGCCAGCCGCGCGAACGTAATTTGTCGGCCAGGTCATAGAGCGTATAACCGCCAATATTTGCTCCCTCTTTCAGCTTCCATGCCAACGCAGGAATACCTTCATTGCTGTTCCCATCAAAGAGGATTTCGAAGGGGCCTAGTTTACTAATCTCATCTGCAATATGCTGCGCGGTAGCGTAACAGGCATTATGGATTTTGGCGTAACCTTCACGGCCAAGTCGCAGGAAGTTGTAGTACTGCGCAATGATTTGCCCGCCGGGGCGCGAAAAATTGAGCGCGAATGTCGGCATATCACCGCCGAGATAGTTAACGTTAAAAATGAGCTCTTCGGGCAAGTCTATTACTTCACGCCAGACCACCCAGCCAGCTCCCAAAGGTGCAAGCCCAAATTTGTGGCCAGACGTGTTAATGGACTTTACTCTCGGGAGTTGGAAGTCCCACACTAGATCTGGCGCGCAGAACGGAGCCAAGAAGCCCCCACTGGCACCGTCAACGTGCATAGGAATATCCAGGCCGGTTTCTTGTTGCAATTGATCCAGCGCATCGCTGACAGCTTTTACTGGCTCGTATTGGCAAGTAAAGGTAACGCCCAGCGTTGGTATGACGCCAATCGTATTTTCATCAACGCGTTTGATAACTTCCTCTGGGCTCATAATCAAGCGATCGCCTTCCAGCGGAATTTCACGCAGTTCAACATCAAAATAACGGGCAAATTTGTGCCAGCAAATTTGTACTGGTCCACAAATCATATTTGGTTTATCAGTGGGCAACCCTTCTGCCGCACGTTTTTTCCGCCATTGCCACTTAAGCGCTAGCCCGCCAAGCATTGCGGCTTCTGAAGAGCCAATCGTCGAGCATCCCATGGTTGTTTCTGGCGAGGGTGAGTTCCAGAGATCTGCTAACATCCTAACGCAGCGTGCTTCGATCTCCGCAGTTTGTGGATATTCATCTTTATCGATCATGTTTTTATCGATTGAAAGATCCATCAAATTACGAATTTCATCATCAACCCACGTTTGGCAAAATGTTGCCAGGTTCTGGCGGGAATTTCCATCAAGCATTAATTCGTCACGAATGGCGCTAAATACATTGTGAGGATTCCGTTCCTCATCGGGAAACCCGGATTTCGGCAACGATGTCGCCAAGTCAATTGATGCATATACATCGTCATTATCATTACGTGCATTTAACCCTTTGACATCCATCGTACTACCCCCAGTTTTTTATATGGATCACGTTTACTGCTCAAAGATCAGCTAAAACCACCCTACCAAACCATCAACATTTACTATACCTACATAGATGGTGCTTTTAGTCTATGACAAAATCTTAAAAATGAAAAATCGTAAGTATGATTTAAAAAATTATTTCGCCAGCAAACGTCTATCCATTTGAAAATGCTAAAAATATTACCAACCAAGGCGTGACATCTCTTTCTCATAGCACCCAACGGGTAGAAAAGTGGTTTAATAACGAGTATAAGAAAATATACCAACTCATCAATAGATTAAAAACCTTGACGCTACAAACATCCAAACAATGGCTCCCATATTAATCTACACAACGGTATAGGATTATCTTCAAGGCCATAGCACGATATGACCACTCAATAAAAACAACTTAAGCCACTGTTTTACAATAAGGCATCATGAGTGAAAAAGGTATTTTATCCAGCCATCATTTAATGAATACTGGGTGACTCGACCAAGAATTAGAAAGATAAATATTCAACAAGCAACACCTAACAGGTCCCATAAAAAGGCATTTGCCTGACATACTCTCAGCTTACTGAAAGTGTCAAACAAATACCTAAAGGAGTAGCCTTGTTGCTTTCGCTATTCGTAACGCTTATTTAGGCCGGTGGCGTAGCTCATTAAGCACTAACGTAAAGAAACTACGAATTTCGTTCATTTTGGGTCGTGCTTCTTTAATCAGCGTATCGAAAGGTTCTAGTTCGCGCTCTTGCGCTTCTCTTTGTGCAATTTCTTCTCTTATTTCTTCAATGAGCTCGGAAGAGTCATCCAGCATAGCCTTGAGCTCAGCGGTCGATGTTGACACTAGCTCGTGTTGATGGGTCATGGTCGTTTCCTCAAAACAGCGTGGTGAGCGCAATCAGGATAGCTGGCACGGCGATAAATACGCCTAATACCCAAGCAGCGGCGAGTGCTTTTCTTTCTGAGGCGACACGGCCTAGCCACTCGGCACCTTTAACAGGCAGTGGTCTTAAAAACGGTAGGCCAAAAATCACCACAACCGCAAATAAATTAAAGAAGAGGTGAACCAGTGCGATTTCCAGTGCCAGTATGGCAGTTGCCCCAGTGATTGCGGTGGCCGCAAGTAGCGCGGTAAACGTCGTGCCAATATTGGTGCCTAATGTGAAAGGGTAAATCTGACGTAAAGAGAATGCGCCTGACCCAGCTAACGGCACCATTAAGCTTGTGGTGGTAGAGGAAGACTGGACTAAAAACGTCACCACAGCACCAGAAGCAATACCGGCGACGGGGCCACGTCCAATGGCGTTATGCATAATGTTTTTTGCCTGCCCTACCATCAGTACTCTCAGCAGTGCGCCGATATAACGAATCGCTAAAAAGATCACGGCAATGCCAAAAATAATCATGGCAACGCCACCGGCAATCGTGGGCAGGTTCATGGCGACACTTTCAACCGAAGAGGTAATCGGCTTTGTTGCCATCCCAACAATATTAATACTACCCATGGAAAGATCGGCATCACCGTAAAACAGAAACGCCGTAGCGTTCGACAGCTTTTCAAGCGGATGAAAAATAAGCTCAATGGGCAGAAAAATCGCCACGGCCAGCAAGTTAAAAAAGTCATGCACTGTTGCGGCAGAGAACGCGCGCCTAAACTCGGCTTTATCACGTACATGGCCAAGGCTTACCAATGTATTGGTGACAGTAGTACCAATATTGGCGCCCATGATCATGGGCACCGCCGTAGCGACAGGCAGGCCACCCGCCACAAACGCCACGATAACGGAAGTAACGGTTGAAGATGACTGTATCAGGGCCGTCGCGACAATCCCAATCATCAAACCAACAAAGGGGTTGGTGGCAAATTCAAACAACTGAGCGGCATGGCCGCCCGCGGCAATCTTAAAGCCATTACCTATGATGGATACGGCACAGATTAGGAAATACACCAGCAATGCAAGCGTGAGCCACTGCCTTAGCGTGCCCTTGCGCCGGACTTTTATTCTTCTACCCTGGCTTGGTAAGACCTCTTGCACAGCACTATTGATATTTTCGGCCATTGCCACACCCTCTTGGAAGGAAGAACGCACGTATAACCCACCCACTCCTGCAAAGAGTGGCGTCTATAAGTGACATAGGCGTGACAACGGCGTGGCACTATCGTGTTAGAGCGAACGGTGTTGGAGCGAAGAGAGATTGTTCACAGTGGGCAACATCAAGCGAATACCGCTACTTCCTGGAAGCGGCACCCCATGTAAGTTACCCACGCTTGAACAATCGAAAGTGCTTTTTCCCTTTTTGTACGATCCAGTATTGGTCAAAAAGCGCGAATGCTTGACTTAGCTGCCCTTGCTCGGCGCGCTCGCCGTTGATACGTACAGCGTTCTGGTCAATCAATTCACGGGCTTGCCGCCTGGATGAGGCGAGTTCGCTTGCCACCATAGCTTCTTCCAGCGTCTGTCCAAACGCTACGTCTTGGCAGCGTAGCCCATCAAGTTCAAGTTGCTGTAGCTCACTACATGAGAGCGCAGCTACTTCACCACTGAACAGTGCCTGGGAAATACGCTGAGCAGCAGCCAGCCCCTCCTCGCCATGCACAAAGCGGGTAATGGTTTCAGCAAGTACACGCTGCGCTTGGGGCTTGCCAGCGGCCTGCTTGTCTTCTGCTTCGATTGCGTCGATGTGATCGCAATCCATGAACGTGTAATAGCGTAAAAAACGGTAAACGTCAGCATCATCCGTATTCAACCAGAACTGGTAAAACTGGTAAGGCGAGGTCTGTTCCGGGCCGAGCCATACCGTACCACTTTCCGTTTTACCGAATTTGGTACCGTCGGATTTGGTGATCAACGGCAGCGTCATACCGAACACCTGCTCGCCGTTCAGGCGGCGTGTGAGGTCGATACCACTGACGATATTGCCCCACTGGTCGTTGCCACCCACTTGTAACCGGCAGCCCAACATCTTGTTGAGGTGGGCAAAGTCATAGGATTGCAGCAGCGCATAGCTGAATTCAGTAAACGACATGCCCTGGTCAGGCCGTTCAAGACGCTGACGAACGGATTCACGGTTAACCATCGCATTCATCGAGAAGTGTTTGCCCACATCGCGAAAGAAGTCGATCACGTTAATATGGCCAATCCACTCTGCGTTATTAACGGCTTTCAAAGGCGCGTCGAGGTGTGGGGCCATCAACCAATAAATCTGTTCGCTTAAGGCGTTAACCCAGCCCTCAACCGTTTCGGGAGAGTTAAGCGAACGCTCCGCCGCCTTGAAGCTGGGGTCACCAATCAAGCCGGTGGCCCCCCCGACCAACGCCACACCTTGGTGGCCGGCATCCTGAAAGCGTTTGAGCATCAATAAGGGCACCAAGTGCCCGATATGCAGGCTGCCCGCCGTGGGGTCAAAACCGCAGTAAACGGTCTGCGGTGATTCGAGCAGAGCCTGAAGCTCATCCAGGTGAGTTGTCTGCGCAATCAAACCACGCCGTTCAAGGTCGTGAAGCAATCCCTGTACAGTCATCATGCTCGCCTTTTTAGCCATTAGAGAAGATGGTCATAGGCTAAAAGTTGGCGGCGCAATCCGCGATATCCCTAAAGGGATAGAAATCAGGATTGGGTGACGGGCAGTGAGGTAATGGCATGATTGATAAACAGGCCAAAGAGCTCGCTTAACGACGCCACACCCAGCTGGGCGTAAATACGTTTGCGGTGATTCTTGACCGTACCTTGGGTGATCTGCAGGCGCTCGGCAATCTCTTCGGAATCCAGGCCCTGCACCATCAAGGCAGCCACCTGCTGTTCACGGTGGGTTAAATGCGCCTGCCCAAAGCTGCCAATGGCCTGGTGAATGTGCTGGCTAATCGGCTGATCGGGCTGCAAAGGCTCAGAAAGATACAGCGGATTATTGCCCCACTGTTTGCGGCACAGCGCGGCCAGCAGCTCAATATACAGCTCAAGGTAGTGGGCATCGGAGGAAGAAAACCCGCCACTCTCCGCCAACAATCCCAGGTAGATAACTATCCAGCGGGCGTCATCCAGACGAATGGCGAGACAAAGTTCATCCTGCCAGCCGGTTCGCTGATAGAAGTTGCTGGCATACTCGTTATACCCGGCAGGCGGTACCACATCGGCCATACACAGCACACCTTGGCGCGGTGCCTGGTCGAGCGCTACCAGAAAAGGGTCCTGCTGGTAATCCTGTAGCAAGTAGCGCTGAAAAAGCAGCTCACGGCGCTCGGGAATGGAATCGAACAGGTAGATAGGGTGTTTGTCAGGCCGGTACCCAATGATCACCGCACAGTCAAAGTGGATAATGGTTTTGATAAGCGCCGTCAGCTGTGAGGTGAAGCTCACCGTGTGCAGCGCATCAATCGTCTGCGTTAACGCATGCGGCATGGCGTCTTTAAAGAGAGTAGGCATACGTATTAAACGGTGGCTGTGGCAGAGGACGTTCAGTATGCTTTAGTCCGCGCTCATTTATAAGACATTCACACAGTAGATTTTATGACCGACTCTCTCAGCAAGACAAAATCCAGCTTTTATCGACGTCTTTACGTGGCTTACCTGATCGACCAGGGCGTCGCTAGCGTACCTGCGCTCGTGAGCGCCTGTGGCATGCCGCGTCGTACGGCTCAGGATACGATTGCGTCACTTGCCGAACTGGACATTGAATGCCAGTTTCAACCAACCCAAGGCGAGCGCCATAACAGTGGTGAATACCGGATTATCAGTTGGGGGCCAATTGACCCTTCCTGGGTCAAAAATCAGGCAAAACGGCTGGCCGAGGCACTGGATTATCCCTCGCTCTCGTTTTGATTGCCTGTTGGTTCAGATGCTCAATCACGCCAGGCAAGCCGGGCGGCATTCAGCGTAACGCTTAATGAACTGGCGACCATGGCCAGCACCGCCACCAGCGGGGGAATGGCCATCACGATCACCAAGCCCAGTGCTAGCGTATTATAGACGGCCGACAGGGTTAAATTCTGCAACATGACACGCCGAGTTGCCTGAGCAGTGGCAAGCCCCTCAACCAGGCTAGCAACGCCCGGTTTCAGTAAATGCGCAGCTGCACCTTCACGGGCGGCATCACTGGCGTTGAAAGGGGCTGCCCCAATATCGGCGGCCGCTAGGCTTAAGGTGTCATTAACCCCATCGCCCACAAACAGCGTAGGCCCTGGCAGCCCCTGAACCAAGCGGGCTTTCGCCTCCGGCGAACACTCTGCAAAACATGCATTAGGCGCCAGCCCTAGACGCTCAGCCACCGCCTCAACGGCGCCAGGCCTATCTCCACTCAGCATGACCACCCAGTAATCGGCTTGCAGTGATTGAATACTCGGCGCGGCATCCTTATACGGCGTATCTTCAAGATAGAAGCTCCCTAACCAGCCTTGAGCATCCGCCAGTATCACTTCAGAGGCGGCAAGTAAGGTATCTGCTTCTGGTAGCTCAATACCTTGGCGAGTTAAAAAGCGTTGGCTGCCCAGCCAAATATCGCCATGTTCAGGCAAGTGAAGGTGCACCCCTTGCCCAGGCACCTCTTCTATCACCTGGGATTGCCGAGGCACGTATGTCGGGTCAGAACCCGCCCAACGCGTGAGCGCTTGGGCCAAGGGATGCTGGCTGTTGGCTGCCGCTTGATACAACGTGGCTTTAACCGCTGGCTCGGTCACCCCTTCACGGTTTGCCCAATGCACTAGCACCGGTTCGCCCTGCGTTAACGTGCCGGTTTTATCCAGCGCAATGGTTTTTACTCTCGCCAGCGTTTCAAGCGCTGCCGGGTCGCGCAAGGCGACCCCCTGGTTTAGCAGTCGGCCGCTCCCCGCCAGGCTTGCCAATGGCACGGCCAAACCTACGGCACAGGGGCATGCAACGACCAGAACTGAAAGCGCTCGAACGGCGGCATCTTCAAGGCCAAGCCCCAATAATAGCCCCACCGGCAGAGTAGCTAACCCCAGTATCAACGCCACGGGGCTTAACCAGGCAGCAAAGCGGTCGGCGAGTTTTTGCAGCTCGCCCTTTTGCGTCTGGTAATGGCGCATTTGGTCGCGAAGACGATCCAGACGCCGTTCGCCAAAGGCATGAGTGACCGTCATACTGACATCATCGCTGCCTAGTAACCGACAGCCGGCATAAATTGGCTCGCCTTTAGGAAAGTGGCGAGGCGTACTCTCCCCCGTCAGCGATGCGGTATCCACCCACGCGGCCTCTTCTAAAATGCCGTCCAGCGCAATAAGCTCACCCGGCGTGAGCATTACCCTGGCACTCGGTAGCACCTCAGCCAAGGGTTTCACCTGCCACTTGGCGCCCTCCCACACCAGCGCCTCACCCTTTGGTTGGGGCAGGACATCAAGGGCTTTTAACCCGCGATGACGACACAGTGTTTCCACTAGCCGCCCGCCTAGCAAAAGTCCAATGAGCATGACAGCTGTATCGAAATACACCTCGGCAGAGCCGCGCCACAAAAGCCCGAACGACACCACGACCGCAGACCAAACGCCGAGAGTCACCAGCACGTCCATGCCCGGACGTTTGGCACGCAGCGTGCGCAGGCCCGCCCGATAAAACGGCCACCCGGCAAAGGCCACAACGGGAATAGAAAACGCCCCCGATACCCAAGCGACGACCCACTCAATCGTTGGGTTGGGCAACGCTCCTGCGTAAATCAAAAGAGATGCCAGCATGGTCCACATGCCAAACACGGACCCCACCAGCAGGCGTAAACTCAAATAGCGGCTTTCCTGTTCAAGGCGCGCATGCGCGTCTGCACCAGCTTCCAGCTCGGTTAATCGGTAGCCCAGGCGCTTTACTCCAGGGGCCAACGTGTCGAGCGAGATAGCCTCAGCAGCTCCTTTTACCCATAGCGTGGCGGTTGGGTAGTGAACGCTGATGCTCTCAATCCCCTTTCGGTGGCTAAGCACACCCTCCACGGCGAGCGCACAACTGGTGCACCACATGCCGTTTAGCGTGTACAGCGCTTCTTTAGCGCTTGGCTCCCCCTGCGCCTGCATCGGTGGCTCTTTACCGCTTACAGACAAGGCGGTAAGCCAACCATCGGCCCGGCGACAAACACCACGCCCAAGGCAGAAAACACGTATAGCCATGCGGACACAAAGGCATTAAAGTGCTGCCGCCCTTTATGCTGTTTAGCTTCTTGAAAACACCCCCAGGCAAGCCCGGCCAATAGCACGGCGGTTACCAGGCTCAGCAACAACAGAGTGATATTGATATGGTTAAATGCACCCAAGTCAGGCTCTGGCGGCACCACGGCGCAGGCAACCGATAGCCCGCCGTAAATGGCGACAAACCAGATGCTCCAAAGCGTCAACCCACCTACAAAATGGCCCGGATGAGTAAGATTTAATCGCTGCACGATTGCTTTCATCGCTTAGCCTCCAATCACGCGCGGTAACACGGCCAGCGCAATAACCAATATCCAGAACACCACCACGTTATAGCGCCAGAAATAAGCGACGACTACCGGTTCAAACGGCGCATGCAATCCCACATAGCGATAACCAACACGTAAGCCCTGGAGCAGGGAAAGTACCGCCCCCAAGGCGCTATGCAGCAGCGCGTAGTAGAGGCCTACCATCAGAATTGCATCATGCGACGTTTCAGTAACCGCCAGGTTAGCGCGCACCATTACCCATAAAATCAGCGCAAACTGAACGCCGCCCAATAGCGCGGCGCCGTAAAAGTTAAATGCCAAGCCACGCTCTTGTTGCTTACGCAGTCCTCGTACGCTCTTCTCCATTAACGCCGCACCACCCAGTAATGCGCCACCCGCGATGACAAGCGCTATTAAGGAAAGCGGCGATGTCTCGGGCATCCGCCATTCAGGCGATATCGTCCATAGATAGAACCAGCCAAATAGATAAGACAGGAAAAAAGATCCATTGGCGATCATTGCGGTTGTCATGGCCCAAACGCCGGGGCCATCCATGGTTCGGGAGTGCAGCGGTGGGTCGCCAGGCGTAACATTAGCGTTAGGTGCCGCTTTAGGATGGGCCCCGTTCTCCCACGACCAGCGCAGCAGGAAAACGACCGCCACCACTGCCCCCAAACCGGCCAACGGGTACCAGCGCAATAACAGGCTGATACACACTATCGCCAGCGCCATAGCAGCAAAAAGCGGCCACCAGGAGTTACTGGGCACATGAATAACTTCACGCACTTTACCGGTTAGCGGGTCGGTGCCCCACATCTCGCGGCGGCCGTGGTCTGCTGAGGCCAGGCCGTATTTGCCTTCTTCCATCTCCTGCGGCAACTCAGGATGCTCCCAAAGCGGGTGGCGTGTTTCAATAGGAGGCAAGCTGACAAAGTTATAGGGAGTCGGTGGCAGTTTATTGGCCCACTCCAGTGTATCCGCATTCCATGGATTGGTTTTGGCGGGTTTGCCGTAGCGAAAGTGCAGCGCGATATCAATCAGCACCATGGCGACCCCTGCCGACATCACAAACCCGCCGATGGAAGACAACAAGTTAAAAATATCCCAGCCCAATCCCGTGTCATAGGTATAAACCCGCCGGGGCATTCCCAAAAGACCTGTCCAGTGCATAACCAAAAAGGTGGCATTGAAGCCAATAAACACCAGCCAGAAGCCCCACTTGCCAATCGTTTCAGAGGGCATCCGCCCTGAAAAAAGCGGCAACCAGTAGTAAAGCCCGGCCATTAACGGGAAAAGCATGCCGCCTACCAGTACATAGTGCATATGCGCCACGACAAAGTGCGTGTCATGCACCTGCCAGTTAAAGGGCACTAGCGCCAACATAACGCCGGTTAAACCACCGCACACAAAAATGACCAAAAATCCGACGATCCATAGCATCGGGAGTTTCATTTTGGGTTTACCAAGCCACAGTGTGGCCAACCAGGCAAAGATTTGAATACCGGTAGGTATCGCCACCAGCATACTGGCAGCTGAGAAAAATGCCTGAGCCAGTTGGGGGATGCCCACCGTAAACATGTGGTGGACCCATAGCCCAAAGCTAATAAATCCCATCACGGTAATGGCGAATACAACCCAGCCGTAGCCTACGATAGGCCGACCGGCGAAGACGGGAATCAGCGTTGAGACAATACCAGCAGCCGGCAGAAAGATGATGTAAACCTCTGGGTGGCCAAATAGCCAGAACAGGTGCTGCCAGAGTACCGGGTCGCCGCCGCCTGCGATGTCGAAAAATGGCATGCCTACAGCACGCTCAAGCTCCAGCAAGATACTGCCCAGAATAAGGGGCGGAAACCCCACCACAATCATCAGCGCCATGGCCAAAATGTACCACGCAAACAGCGGCATCTTGTGCAGCGCCATCCCTTGAGTACGGGTTCGTAGAATGGAAACCACCAACTCTACCCCGGCTGAAAGCGCCGAAATCTCAACGAAGGTGATCCCCAACAGCCAGAAATCGGAACCGAGGCCTGGCGAATACTCGCTACTGCTAAGCGGCGTGTACATAAACCAGCCGCTGTCCGGCGCCATTTCCAGCACCATGCTGAAAGAAAGAATGATGCCGCCAAACAGATAACACCAGTAGCCCAGCGCGGTTAACCGCGGGCACACCAGGTCACGCGCGCCAATCATCTTGGGGATCATATAGATCGCCAAGCCTTCCAAAATGGGAATGGCGAACAAAAACATCATCACCGTGCCGTGCATGGTGGTGACTTGACTATAGATTTCGGGCGTTAAAAAGCCTTGATCGGGTGTCGCAATCTGCGTGCGAATCAGCATCGCCAAAATGCCGCCAAACAGAAAGAAGGCCATCCCGGTGACCATAAATCGAAGGCCAAGCGTGGTGTGGTTAACAATGGTTAACGCTTTTAAACCAGGAGGATTTGCCCATACCTCTGCAAGGTCATTGTGTAACTTTTGAAGATCTTCAGGGCCAGTTGCGTCGCGATCAATCGTTGTCATGGGGTCAAGGTCTCCAGCCAAGCACCCAGGGACTCCAAGGTGGCAGTATCCATATGGTTATGAGATGGCATTTTGTTACTCGGCTTAAGCGTTTGGTGATTTTCCAACCAGTAGTGAATGGCGCCCTCCTCCATGGGGAGCGTGCCCGCGCCCAGGGTATAGCGCGCACCAATATCAGAAAGATCAGGCCCAATAGTGGAGGCAGAGAGCCCAGCAACGCTATGGCAGCTGGCACAGGTAGATGCAAACTCATCCCGCGCTTGGGCAAAGTCATCATTTGCAAGTGCCCGTTCGGCCAAGCGCTCTTCCTGCCGTTCAGCGAGCCACGCGTCATACGCTTCACGTTCTACAGCTTCAACGTAAAACTCCATATTCGCATGCTGAGCACCGCAAAACTCCGCGCACTGACCACCAAAGACGCCCGGCGCATCAGCCTCAAGACGAATAACATTGGTGCGCCCGGGTAACATATCGATCTTGCCACCTAGCCTGGGCACCCAAAAGGAGTGAATAACATCAGCGGAGGTAACGTGAAAATCTACAGGTTCCCCCGCAGGCATGATGAGCTGGTTCGCGGTGACGACTTCTCCGCCTTCTGCTCCCGGGTAGCGAACTTCCCACCACCATTGATGGCCGATCACCTCAATCACTTCAGGGGGCTGGCCCAACGGTAGCGGCAACATTCGCTTGCCAGTCGGCACCCCAAAAATAAGTAACGCTGTAACGCTCAAAACAGGCAGTAAAATGCCCCCACCAATAATCCAGCGGCGAGCAATTTTACGCTCCTCTTGAGGCGTACGTTCCTGGTACTTACGTTTGAAGGTATAAAGCCATAACGCCACCACGCCAATCAGCACCACCGTGGCAAATGTCAGCATTATCCACCAGATTAGGACCACATCGCGTGCAGCTTGCCCAGCGGGGTCTAGAATAGACCTATCACCCGCGCAGCCTGTAAGACCTAACGTCAGAGTGCCCAGCAGGGTGAGCATGCACCGGTTGACCCACTGCGGTACAGCACGTTGAATACACAGCAAGGCGACGTGATATAAGTAACGTTCCCTCATTGTTTATTCCTTTTTTCTGCCCACAGGAAGTGATAATGGCAAACTCCAATAGGCGTAATATCAAAAGTCGCGCTTCTATTTCTGGCCACCCGCTGCATCCGCTGATGGTTCACTTTCCCGTGGCTGCACTGATGGCCCTGGTAGCCTGCGATTTGGGATACTGGTATACCGACGATCCTTTCTGGCTGCGCGTAGGTTTGTGGCTGGCGGGTATAGGGGCGCTTGGGGGCTGGCTGGCGAGTATTGCAGGCATCATTGACCTGGTGAGCGTAGGCCAAATTCGCCGTCTCATTACCGGCTGGAGCCACGCTATTGTCGCTGTTGTCATGCTCTCGCTTGCTTCGCTTAACTGGCTGATCCGGTTTAGCGAACCGGAGTTGGTGCTGCCTTGGGGCATTGCGGTTTCTGTGGTAACCGCCGGACTGGTAGCGTTGGCTGGCTGGCTGGGCGGCCAACTCGTGTATGAACACGCCGTCGGTGTCGAAGTTGAAGAGTGATGCGATAGTAGTCATGGCGGGCTAGCTCCAATCCAGCGGCTTGGCTAATACCAGCCCAAGCACGCAAAGAATGCCCGCCAGGGCCACCAAAAACGCGAGTATTAACGCCGTTTTTACGCCTTTATAAATCCCCATTTCCAGACGTAAAATTAGCCATCCATAGGCGCCGTGGGCAGCCACCATGGCAACAACAGCGCCTAACTTGAGCACCAGCCAGCCGCCCACCAAACCATGCAAGATAAAGAGAAGCGTGCCGGAAAATATGGCAATTAGCGCTGCCGGTGTTGCCACAGAAATATAAAAAAACCGTGGCATGGGAGGAGAGCCCTGCGCAAAGCCTGCGTCTTTACGAAGTTGCAGCGTATAGCTGAGTAACGCAGGCAGATACAGCAGCGAGCCGCACCAGACAACAAGCGAGGCTATATGAAGAAGTTTTAGCCAAGGCATTGAGGCTTCCTTGCATTGCGTTAGGCTTAGTGAAAGAACACTCCACTCACCTTAGTCAACGCTCGCCACTCTGGCTAGCCGATTTACCTTAGGGTGATTTCGTAACCCGTGAATTTACGAAGATTAATCACTCCACTATCAAGAATGAGATACTGTCCTTTAATGCCTTGTAACACGCCTTCGACCAAGGGTTGTTTGTCAAAATTATGGGAAGTCACTTTGCGTGGAAACGTCTCCACCGGGTAATCAAACGTGTAGGGCGTTTCATCCAGCTCACGAATTGCGTCATTGCCATGCTGGTCGCGCAGCTGATTCAAACCGCCATCAAGCGTTTCCAACAGGCGATCACGTTCGGCAATTAAATCAAGCGTCTCCACCTCCCCTTTCAGCATAGCCCGCCAATTGGTTCGGTCGCTTACCTGCTCTTTGAAAAGCATCTCGACGAACCCTGATTGCTGACGCGTGTCGACCTCAAGTATGGGAAGCGCCTGGATAGCGCCCTGGTCCATCCAACGAGTCGGCATCTGTGTTTTACGGGTGATGCCAACTTTTAAGCCCGATGAGTTCGCCAAATACACGATATGCGGTTGGAAACAATGCGTTTCGCCCCACTCAGGCTCGCGGCATGTGCCTTGAAAAAAGTGGCACGTCTCAGGCTTCATGATGCAGGTATCGCACTGCGCCAAGCGCTTGAAGCACGGATAACAATGCCCTTGAGCAAAGCTTTTTTTAGTCGCTCGACCACAGTGAGTACAAGCAATAGCGCCGCTCCAATGAAGCGATATCGGCTTGCCTACGCGCGAATTGAGGGGGATGTGCTGATCCCCAGCACGCAAATGGTAACTCACCTGGTCACCCGGCCGGTCAGGCAATACGACCGACATCTTGCGTAAACACCCTTGCACTGCCTGTTCAACCACGCGTTGCATCCCGTCCCAAACCTGCCATTTCTGGCGTAACGCCTGCGCCAGAAGACGCCGCTCCACAGGTACGCTGCTCCAGATAACCCACGCGTTTCTCTTCAGGCACGTTATTTTCAGCCTCAAAGCGCATCACCGCTTCCAGACACAGCTCTGTTTGCTCAGCGGTAAGAAAGCGACCGTCGGGCCACTTACGCAGCGACACCGCTTGCTTAAGGCTTTCATAAATCGCAGGTGTCATTTGGTTGATCATTTTATCGAACGTCATATCGCTCATTACGAATCTCTTAATCTGTTTTCAAACGGCGAGACGAATAATACACGCCAGTAATAAGCCCGACGAGGAGCCCACCTAAATGTGCTTCGTTAGCGACATTGCCAAAACCTACCCAACTGGCCATATCGGTCATGGTGAACACCATCCACCCCAACATAAACACAACCAGCATTTGAGGAACGAAAAAACCACGTTGTGGCGCACGTCGCGACATCACCCAAACATGCCCTAGCAGGGCATAAACCACGCCCGACATACCGCCAAACAGCACGGTTCCGGTAAAATATTGCGCAAGATTAGCGCCGATACCCGCAACTAAAAGCAGAAGCAGCATGGTACGGCTGCCTTGTAGCACCTCCACCTGGCGCCCAAAGTACCATAACCACATAAGGTTGAAGATCAAGTGCATCCAGCCAAAGTGCAGGAATGCCGGTGAAAGCAGCCGCCATACCTGCCCGTTTATTAGCCCATCGGTTAAGCTGCGATATACAAACTGATTGCCCGAAATTTCTATCGGCACGATGGTTAACGCCATCACGACGCTATCACCCAACACCCCCGTTAACGCAAATATCACAAGACTAATAGCCATCGCGATAGCGGTAACAGGAACATGGCGCAAGGTGGTTAGTATATTGCCGGATGCGTAGCGGCGATTGGCGGGCTGATCAACAATAAGTGCTTCGCCACGCTCCCAGCGCGCTACCAGGCTTTTAAGCTCTGCGTGCTGACGTGGGTCGGCTATCCAAAGCAGAGGGCCCTCGGCTTCTTCTGTAATGCGATGCCCAATTCGATAGTGCCAAAGTGCTTTACGCAGTTCCTGCGTATCAGCATCACTTGGTAAGTGCATTACGGGGTGCATAAACTCTCCCTATTGAGGCCCTCGCCTTTGAAAACCAACCCCTTCATCGACTATTGCTGCATGAAGACAAATACCATAAGCAAAAAATCATGGCCAAAAAAAACCGGCGGAGGGGGCCGCCGGATAAAGCAAGGGATCATTCAAGGGAACACCTACTCTGATGGCCGACCGCACAGTTAGTTCAGCAGTTTTATAAAAAAAATGTAAAGCCTTGTATATTAAGACAACATAGGTTAATAAAAATCGTTTCCATATAAATTGGCTTGGGAACACTCTTCTTTAATCACTTCTACCCAAACGAAATTATCTGCATTCAGCGGTGTTTCGCCGTCCCATCGATAGGCGACCAAACGACCATACTTGACAGCACTATAATCCAAACACGCAATATTGGGAGCAGGTAACGCAGGAATACCTTCACACCAGTAATGGCCTATAAACAGAGGCGGCTGCTCCGGCCCATAGTAACTCAAACGCTGGCGCTCGTTTTCGGTTAATAGGCGTGTTTCCAGGTCGCCAGGCAAGTGGTCGGGTTGAAAAACCACATCCCCCCAACGGGTTGGATTAGCGGTCCAAAAATGCGCTCGAAAGCTTTGCCGTGTATAGCCATCGCCTGAATGAATCGCGATACCGCCAGGCAAGGGAATGTTGGCCCCACGGGTTAAGCGGTCAATGATGCGATAGGCTTGCGTGCCAGGATCAGTAGATTCGATCAAAAATCGCGTATCCATACGGCCATCAGGCAGGCGCTGTTTTAACTGCTCGATCAACCTATCGTCCCAACAGGCATGTACCACGCGAATACCATCGATTTCTAAAAAAAGCGGCAGTGTTTTAAACCAGGCGAGCGTGTCATCCCACTCATTGGTGTAATCCTGATACTGCGCCAATGTGTCTTCCATGATGCGATTATGGCGCGGCGTATGCTCACGCAGCCAACGCTTATGGCTACCGGGTGGCGCCGGGTGCATATAGGCGAGTGCATTATGTTCGTGATTGCCCATCACAATATAGGCTTCGCCCTCCTCGACCATGCGTCGCGCAACGGTGACGGCGAGGCGAATACGTGGGCCACGGTCAATCAGGTCACCCAAAAAGATAACTTTACGCTGCGGATG
This sequence comes from Halomonas sp. AOP43-D1-4, assembly GCF_052446175.1. NCBI lineage: Bacteria > Pseudomonadati > Pseudomonadota > Gammaproteobacteria > Oceanospirillales > Halomonadaceae > Halomonas > Halomonas sp. AOP43-D1-4. The sequence goes on along the minus strand of NZ_JBQSVY010000016.1, from coordinate 39,449 downwards.
GCGATAAACGCCACGCTGTTCGCGGTAACCCAGCATTTCTAACAAGGTGACTAGCGTGGCACCGCAGCCGTGAACATCACCAATCAGGTCGTAGCCTGTCATGCTTAATCCCCTAACCGGTGGCTCCAACCCAATTTACTGCGCAGCACATCATAGAAGTTATGTCCGATAGGGTGCACAAGCTGCACACGTTCGGCTTTGCGCTTTATCACCAGTACATCATCCGGCTTAGCAACCGCCCGGGTTTGTCCATCGCAGCTAATGTGTGGGTAGGTCTGGTTGGTTTCACCAATATGAATTCGAATCTCACTGGCGGCATCAATCACAATCGGTCGGCTGGAAAGCGTATGCGGAAACATGGGCACCAGCGTCACGACATCAAGCTTGGGATGCATGATGGGGCCACCGCCGGAAAGTGCATACGCGGTAGAGCCGGTAGGCGTTGCGATAATCAAGCCATCGCTGCGCTGGCTGTAAACAAACTGACCATCAATAAACAGTTCAAATTCAATCATGCGGACGGCTTTACCCGGATGCACGACGACTTCATTTAATGCATCACCATTGCCGACCGCAACGCCATTACGATAAAGCACCGCTTCCAGCAAAAAACGCTGCTCAATTTCAAATTCGCCCGCCAATACTTCGCCCACTCGGCTTTCCAGCTCGTCAGGCGAGATATCGGTAAGAAACCCTAAGCGGCCACGGTTAACGCCTAACATCAGTGTCCCACTGCGGCACAATGTGCGGGCGGCGCCTAACAGGCTACCGTCCCCGCCGATCACAATAACAAGGTCGCAAAGCTCGCCCAGCATACGGCGGCTGGCTTCCGGCTGCCCGTGCTGGGGAAGCGCCGTTGCCGTACGGTCTTCAATCAAAACGCTGTAATCATGCTCGACCAGGTAGCTAATGAGCCGCTGCAACGAGTCGATGACTTTCTCGCTGCCCAAGCGCCCAATTAAGCCAATCGTTTTAAAGGGCCGTGAGCTTCCTTGGCCGGTTAGCGGCGCTGAAGTGGGTGGTGACGTGTTAGGCATGGGCGGCTCTCGCTAGCATCAGCCTGACATTATGGGGATACCGGGAGTATGGGGCAAATACGCCTAACCAAATCAAGAGAAACCCTTAGGCTGTCGCTACCTTACGTCGCTGGAGTAACCAGTGATTCAACCAGAGCGAGGCCGCCATGATCAGTGCGCCCAGCAGTAGTCGAACGATATCGGCCTCACGGCTCCAGATGACAAGATTAACCAATAACCCGACCGGGATGAGTGCATTATTCATGATCGCCAAAGTACCGGCATCGACGCGGGTAGCGCCTTGGTTCCAGGCAAAATACCCCACACCAGAGGCGGCCAGACCAAGCCAGGCAAGCACTCCCCACTGCAGCGGTGTGCTGGGTAACGCCGCACTATTGCCGAACAGTAAATAAGCCGGTAGTGCAACGACCATGGCGCCAATGAAAAACCATCCAAAAACGTTATGCCACGCAAGGTCAGCCGGCAAGTCTGCGGCCAAGCGGCGATACCCGACCTGGCCTAGCGCAAAGCAGAGATTGGCCCCCTGGACCACAAAAAAACCGAGCCAGAAGCCGCTGTCGATCCCGTCATAGCGAATGACAGCAGCCCCCACAACGGCCAATAGTGCGGTAAGTAAGTAGATAGGCGTGAAACGGCCAAACATCAGATCATCCAGTAAAGCGATATACACCGGCGTAAAGATGGTGAAGAGCAGCACTTCTGGCACTGAAAGCAGTAGAAACGACTGATAAAGAAAGGTGTACATCACCCCAAGTTGAATGGCGCCAAGCGCCATCAGCGTAATACGCTGTTTGCCGCGTAGCAGGCTGGGGCGCAAAAAGGGTAAAAAAACCAGCATCGCCAGGGTTACCCGCACAAGCACCGCGAAATAACTATCGACCTGCCCCGCTAGATAAACCCCGATTAAAGAAAAGGAAAACGCCCAAAGCGCTGTCACGCTAATTAGATAGCCCACCGTAAACCTCGTTTCTTAGAAATAGTTTACGCAAATTATACGGATTTCTTAGGGCCTGCCAACAGGTAAACCAACAGCCAAGAAATAAGTTAACGACGCTGGAGCCACACAAGTGCATAGATAACCCCAGGCAGCCAACCCAGCAGCGTTAACACAATGCCAATAAGCAGGCGCGTGCCTCCCGCGCCGGTGAGCCCCAGAGCTAACGGCGGGAGCAAAACAGCCAAGGCGAGATAGGCTGCCTTGAGTGCGCCTGGCTCGCTATCCGCACGCCTGGCCGAAGGTTGATCAGCACTTGAGTGAGGCTCGCTAAGCGTGATGCCAGGCCTTACAACTTGCGCATCGGGGTTGGCGACATGCGGATGGGGCGCTGACGATGGCTTAGGAGGCGTAAAGTGCTCTACCGCCTCGTGCGCCTGCTCGGCAGGCGTTGCCTCAAGTGTCTCTTTTCGATGTGCCTGCTTATCAATTTTTTGCTCTAGTTCGCTGGCATCTTTCGCCAGCTCGTCGTGATAGCGCTCCCAATCCTCCCAATCATGAGGGGTACCCGACTTGGGCCGCTGCTCCCCTGCCCCGCGGGCTCGCTCCCAGGATTTTTCCTCAAGGGTATTGGGGCGGTCAGATTCCCGCTCGACACCGACGCCTTTGCGGTTCAGGTATTCGCGTGCATCCATGTAAAGCTCCTTTGAGTCACGTTCAGCAAAGCGTTGAATAGGCGTGGCGTCCACCTACATCAACTACGCCTAAATCATCTACAGTGAGTAAATACGTTTAAGACGTTACTCACCCTATTATCGAATAACATCATAAACGTTGCACTTAGCCACGATGCCTTCGCCAAATGCTGCACACACAAGTAAGGTAAATGAAAGTGTGCGTAAGGAGTGCCAAGATGAAACACCCAAGCCCGCATATTGTCCGCGATATCATGTCCAAGGATTGTTACCGCGTTTCGCCATCTACCTCAATTACCACGCTGTCACAGGGGCTGGCACTTCATCGCCTGCCTGGTGTGCCGGTAGTCGATATGGCAGATCGATTAATCGGCTATATTTCTGAGAAAGATGTGCTAGGCCGTGTGCTTGACTGCTTATACCATGACCATGAGTCCCCACTGGTGGGTGAGCTGATGCGCGAAGAGGTGCTTACCACCACACCCAACAAAAGCATCACAGACCTTGCCCAGGAAATGCTCGGAGACAAACCCAAGGTTTACCCGGTGGTTGAACAACAGCGACTCGTCGGCATCGTGACCCGGCGCGATATTCTTATGGCCTTGCTAACCATTCGCCGCCATTGATAACGATGTACGTATGAAAAAACAGTGGCGCATAAAAAAACCGCTGCCCAAAAGGCAGCGGAAGCAAGGGATCGAGAAACAATAGCTAGGACAACACTATTAGCGACTGCTATCGCTACGTTGTCGTACTACTTCAGACACCTTGCGCCGAAAAAGTTCGCCATCGTTTAAAATTTTTGTCTTTAAGAGGTCGCGCGTATACTTAAGCATTCAATTCATGAAAGAGCACAGGAGTGGATGCATGGCACTGTACCTACTGGTACTCGGCGTCTGCCTGCTGGTGATAGGTGCTGTTTTATTAGCCCTGATGACGGTAGGTACGCCGCGCTACCGTACCGAGCCAAAGGATTTGCTGGCACTGTTTGACAAGGCCCTGGATAGCCAAGTGAGCGAAGCCGAGTGGGATACGATTATCGGCTATCCAATACGTCATAATGACTATCTGGACGGCATTCGACGCAGAGCGTCGCGTTTAATGGAGCTGCATGGGCGACGCTGGCAAATCGCCCAAGGCAAACCGCTATTAAATCAGGAAGGGCAAGCGGAGCTACAAGTATTACGAGATCATCTGGCGGCTCATACCGCCTTGCGTCAAACGTAGATGCGGTTGAAAGCGCCGAGGAGACAACCTGATGCCCAGTACTATTCGCAAAATACCGCTGGCGAGCGCAACCCATCATCACGCACATGACTTTCACCAAATTGTGATTACGTTGTGTGGTTCCTCGGAGTTTGAAATTGAGGGGCTCGGCGGGCGTGTAAATGCGTTCTCAGGCTGTATCGTGCCTGCCAATCACGAGCACTACTACTCAGGCCATGGGCATAACCGGCAGTTGATTATTGATCTGCCAGAAAATGCGCCCGCCCTGACAGGTGAACACCGCGAGTTGGTCGCCCTGTTTGATGTGCCGCGCTTTTTTGCGTTAGATAACCCTTTACGCCACTACCTGGCGTTTATGGAAAGCGAGCTTGCCCAAGGGTTTGATACCTCTCCTATCTCGTTTCAGCAAGACCGCTTGGCCGCCACGCTACTGGGCTCGCTCAAAGCGCGCCTTGGGCATACCCCATCGGCTTCTCTGCGCAGAATTGATGTCTCTCTTATCGACCGCTTTATTAACCGCCACTTGGCCGATGAGCTGCGCGTTGCTGACTTGGCCAGGCTTGCCTGCCTGAGTGAAGCCCACTTTTCAGAGTGCTTCCGTAATCAGACAGGACTTTCGCCCTGGCAATACGTTAAGCGCCGACGACTTCACGCGGCTCGGCAGCTGATTTTGCAAAGTCGGTTGCCGTTAACCGACATTGCCATTCAAACAGGATTTTCCAACCAGAGCGCACTCTCTCATGCGTTTCGGCGCAGCTACGGCATATCGCCCCGTGCTCTACGCCAAGAGGCACCGGTTTCGCTAACGACAGCATCCTCCACTATGCTCAAAAAACCACTGGCAGCATCAAGCACACACTACTAAGGTCGCAAAGTAGCCCTGCTTGCCGCGAAATTGACACGTTTTACCGAGAAAACGACATACACGGAAACACAGACCACTCTACATTCGAGCGCAGCTTGGGCGAAATGCCCTACCACCTACTCGTTTTATGTAAATTTACGGGGGCCTCAATGCTCAACGCTAAAAACATGCGTGACTCTGCCACTTGGCAAACGGACCTTGATACGCTGATGGCTCAGGTGAGCGACCACTACCTTGTGGACGAAGAAACCTACGTCAGCGAATTAATCACGTGGCTGGATACGGATCGCGACGATTTTTCCCGCATTGAAGCCAATACCGCAGCGCTCATCCACGATGTTCGTGAGATGGACACGGCGGTAGACACCATTGATGAGCTCCTACAGCAGTACAGCCTGGATACCCACGAAGGGCTAATGCTGATGTGTCTGGCTGAAGCGATGCTGCGTATTCCCGACAAAGCCACCGCTGATGCGCTGATTGAAGATAAGCTTGGCCCCGCTGACTGGCAATCTTATGCCGGCAAAAGTGAGTCGTGGATGGTAAACGCCTCCACATGGGGCCTGTTAATGACCGGCCGTGTCCTGAAGCTTGATCACCCTAAAGATGGCCAGCCTGCGACGTTTATTAACCGCATGGTTAATCGTATGGGTGAGCCTGTGATTCGTCGCGCGATGGTTGAAGCGATGAAAATCATGGGCAAGCAGTTCGTATTGGGCCGTGATATTAACGAAGCGTTAAAACGCTCCAAGCCGCTATTCAATAAAGGTTACACCTACTCCTACGACATGCTGGGTGAAGCCGCACGCACCCACGATGATGCCAAACGCTACTTTGACGACTACGCCCGCGCCATAGAGCAGGTGGGTAAAACGTCCCAGCACTTAAGTGATAAAACGCCCAAGCCTTCGGTATCGATCAAACTCTCAGCGCTGCATCCCCGCTATGAGTTTGGTCGTCGCGAACAGGTGCTGGCAGAGCTGGTTGATACACTTATCAAGCTGGTCACCAAAGCTCGCGAGCTGGATGTGGCAGTCACCATTGATGCCGAAGAAGTTGACCGTCTGGAGCTTTCGTTGGAAGTTTTCCGCGACGTTTACTCAAGCGATGCGGTCAAAGGCTGGGGACACTTTGGACTGGTCGTGCAGGCGTACTCCAAGCGCGCCCTGCCGGTCCTGCACTACATTAACCGCTTAGCGGATGAGCAAGGTGATGAAATTCCGCTGCGTTTAGTGAAAGGCGCTTACTGGGATAGCGAAATCAAGGAGTCTCAACAGCTGGGTGTCGACGGCTATCCCGTCTATACCCGCAAGGCGTGCACGGATGTTGCCTACCTGGCCTGTGCTCAGTTCCTGCTGTCAAACGACACCCTCGGGCGCATTTTCCCCCAGTTTGCGACCCATAACGCGCATACGGTTACGACTATTCTTGAATTAGCCAATCACGATAGTCGTCCGTTTGAGTTCCAGCGTTTGCACGGCATGGGCGAAGCCCTTTATGAAGCTGCCCTGAAGCGCGCTCCCCAAGGTACGTACTGCCGCATCTACGCGCCAGTCGGCGCGCACAAAGACCTGCTACCCTATCTGGTTCGCCGCTTGCTGGAAAACGGCGCGAATTCGTCGTTTGTTCACCAATTGGTCGACCCCGAAGTACCGGTGGAATGGCTTTGCCAGCACCCCATAGAGGCTCTGCGTAAGCAGACATCCTTAGCCAATACGCAGATTCCGCTACCCAAGGATATTTATGGGTCCAAGCGGCGCAACTCGCGAGGCGTCAACCTGAATATCCGCAGCCACTTCTATCCGTTAATGGATAAGATGGCCGTTTTTATGGATAAGCAGTACCCGGTCAAACCGCTGCTGGCGTTCGATGTGGCGGACGATGCTGCCAATACCCACAACGTGACCTGCCCCTTTGATCGCCGTCAAAGCGTAGGCAGCGTTCAGTGGACAACTAAAGAACAGGCCACCAAGGCGCTTGACGCTGCCTGGGATGCCTTCCCGCGCTGGGAAACCACGCCGGTTACCGAACGCGCTGCCGTGCTGCGCCGTTTGGCTGACCTGATGGAAGAGCACATGCCGGAGCTTATGACCCTTTGCTCACGCGAAGGCGGCAAGCTCTTAACAGACGGTGTGGACGAGATCAAAGAAGCCGTCGATTTCTGCCGCTATTACGCCATGCGCGCGGAAGACTCCTTCGGCGAGCCGATTGAGTTGCCTGGCCCGACCGGTGAATCCAACCAGCTAATCATGGGCGGTAAAGGCGTGTTTGCCGCGATCAGTCCGTGGAACTTCCCGGTGGCGATTTTCTGCGGGCAGATTGTTGCGGCGGCGGTTGCGGGCAATACCGTGCTGGCCAAGCCTGCCGAGCAAACGTCAATTGTCGCCCACCGGGTGATCGAGCTGCTTTATGAAGCGGGCTTGCCACGCGATGTGGTTCAGTTGCTGCCAGGCGATGGCCCGACCGTGGGCAGCGTGCTGACCTCTGACCCACGCATTACTGGCGTGGTATTTACCGGCGGCACCGACACGGCGCAGATCATCAACCGTGCCTTGGCTGCGCGTGAAAATGCGCCGCTGCCCACGCTGATTGCTGAAACCGGCGGCATGAACGCCATGATCGTCGACTCTACCGCGCTTCCCGAGCAGGTCGTGGTGGATGTTATCCAGTCTGCGTTCCAAAGCGCTGGTCAACGCTGCTCGGCATTGCGAGTTCTTTACCTGCAAGACGACGTTGCCGACCGCGTCATCACGATTTTAAAAGGCGCAATGAACGAGCTGCGTATCGGTGATCCGCGCGATTTGGGTACTGACGTTGGCCCGGTGATCGACGAGGAGGCGCGCAAGGGCCTGCTTGAGCATATCGAAAAACTTAAAGGGGAAGATCGCCTGGTCGCCGAAACGCCCATGTCAGCCGAGCACACCGAAAACGGTACCTTCGTGGCCCCCGTGGCCTTTACTATCGACAGTATCAATGCGTTAACCCGCGAACAATTCGGCCCTGTACTGCACATTGTGCGCTATAAGGCCAGCGAGCTTGACCAGGTGATCAGCGATATCAATAGCCGGGGTTACGGGCTAACGTTTGGTGTCCATAGCCGTAATGAATCCTTTGCTGCGGGCATTGCACAGAAAATTCGTGCGGGCAATGTGTACATTAATCGTAATATCATTGGGGCCGTAGTAGGCGTTCAACCCTTTGGTGGACAAGGGCTTTCAGGTACAGGCCCTAAAGCAGGCGGGCCGAATTACCTGCAGCGTTTTATCACTGAAAAGACAATTACTAACAATACGGCCGCTTTAGGCGGGAATGCGTCCTTGCTGGCGCTAGGCGATGAGTAAATAGCTCATCTAAATGGAAAACCTGAACTCCTCAAAAAGGATCTCTCATGGTTGAAAATAAAAGCGTAACGGCCTTTACATGCCCCCTCCACAGAAGGGGGGCATTAGGCACAGGGAATATGGCAAATAAACGCTTGAAACCTCTTTTTGACGGTACCTTCGCCAAATGTTTGCAGGTTACAGCGTGAACAAAAGGCTGGGTTAACAAGAAATAGGGTTAACAACAATAAGTCTGTGCTATTACCAAGCATGGCTCGGTAAGCGCACTCACCGGTCGGTGCTATCCGACTTGATAAACGGGAGAATTTCATGGCTATTGGCGTTTGGATCAGCCTTTTTGCTTACTTTGCGCTGATGATCGGCATCGGGCTTTATGCGATGCGCACATCGACATCCACCTCTGAAGATTACGTGCTAGGCGGCCGTACCTTAAGTCCTAAAGTAGCCGCTCTTTCAGCGGGTGCCTCAGACATGAGTGGCTGGCTGCTGCTGGGTTTACCTGGCGCGATGTTTGTATCGGGCCTGGGCTCTGCCTGGATCGGCATCGGTCTGTTCGTCGGGGCCTTCTTCAACTGGCTTCTGGTTGCACCCCGCCTGCGTGAACAGACCGTTCACTATGGCAATGCAATCACCATCCCCGCCTTTTTGGCTAACCGATTCCCGACCCGGGCAATGTCGCTGAAAACGGTCTCGGCGATAGTCATCGTCATCTTCTTCGCGGTCTACACCGCGTCAGGCTTGGTGGCTGGCGGTAAGCTATTCGAAAGTGCGTTTTCTGGCTTGGTGAATGTTGGTGGCCTAAGCGATTACGCAACCGGCATCATCATCACGCTGGGCGTGGTACTTGTCTACACCGTAGTGGGCGGCTTTTTGGCCGTGAGCCTGACGGACTTTGTACAAGGCTGCATTATGATGCTGGCGCTAATTATCATGCCCGCAGTGGTGCTGTTCGGCGAAGGCGGTGGGGGCTTCAGCCAAGCAACCCAGACCCTTAATGAAGTCGATCCAACGCTACTGTCGTGGACAGAGGGCTTGACCTTTATTGGCTGGCTCTCGGCGGTGACCTGGGGGCTGGGTTATTTCGGTCAGCCGCATATTATCGTGCGCTTTATGGCTATCCGGCATCTGAAAGATGTGCCTACCGCCCGTAATATTGGTATGGGTTGGATGGCTATTTCCCTGATTGGCGCCATCTCGCTCGGTATTTTTGGCCGGGCTTACGCTATTCGTAATGGCCTGGAAATTCAGGATCCCGAAACTATCTTTATTATCCTGGCAGAGCTTTTATTCCATCCGCTGGTGACCGGCTTCCTTTTTGCGGCCCTTCTGGCGGCAGTGATGAGTACTATTTCCAGCCAGCTTCTGGTGGCGTCTTCATCACTGACTGAGGATATCTACCGGCTGTTCCTGAACAAACAAGCATCGGAAAAGCAGACCGTTACCGTTGGCCGGATTTGTGTCGTGCTGGTAGGCCTGATAGCCGCCATTATCGCCTCTGATCCAGAGTCACAGGTACTTGGCCTGGTGAGTAACGCGTGGGCAGGTTTTGGTGCCGCTTTCGGTCCCTTAATCATTCTGTCACTCATGTGGCCACGCACCAACGGCGCGGGTGCCATTGCAGGCATGGTGGTAGGTGCTCTCACCGTTATTATCTGGATCGCCCTGGGTTGGAACGGCGAGTTTATGGGTGGCCCCGGCATCTATGAAATCATCCCCGGCTTCATCGCTTCTTTCATCGCCATTATGGTGGTAAGTAGCATGACCGCTGATGCCGGTGAATATCAGCGTATTGAGTCTTAACCGCAGTAGATCAATAGAGCGTTACTAGGGCCACCGCGAGGTGGCCTTTTCGTATTGCACAACGGTACTAACAAACGCGCAACTGATCGGTCACCGCCGTCGGTCATCGCTTTTGGATGCGTCACCAAAGGATTCTGACGCAACGCATACAAGGCGACGTACTACCAATTAATTCTCGGTAACCAGCTGGTCGACTTTCTCAAAAGCACGCACGACCAACCATTGGTCGCTGGGGCGTACTTTTTCCTGAATAAGATAGGCGGCCATTGCCGGGGCTACCTCGCATTTCGCAGGCATTGGCGCTTTCGCTTCGGCGAGCGCATTCAGCCGCGCCACGAATACAAAACGCACCCATTGGGGCAGCGACATCGTATCAATACAGAAGGGTTCCTGGCTTGCGAACGCCGTTACATCCGGCGTGGGGACGCGCCATAAATTGGCGGCCTTCATGGCGGCTTCAAGCTCAAGAAGCGCGGTTTGAAGCTGTTGATGGACGCTCATATACACCTTGGTCAAATCAGTTTGGTTAATGCCCATTATCCCAACTCTGTTCACGAGTTACCACTTTATCCCCCGCCAACTTGGGTTATTCACCGATTCACAGAAAACCTGCAAGAGGCTGTGGATAAACTATGGAAAGGTCTCGCTAACGCTACTCTCAAGAGGCTTGCAGGAAGTTGTTCATTTTTTGATCATCCGTATAAAAAAGCACCAATTTATCGACCGTTACGGCTGACACTGTGCAGCGGTCAAGGTAGAGTGCAGACTTGCAAAGCGGAAGGACATCATGCAACCGATTCAGACCATTGATGATTTTTTTACACGTAGTGGCGCCGAGGTTTCGCTCTATTATATGGGCCGACGCGTGAGTGCCTGCTCGCGTGAGACACTGAGTCGCTTTGAGCGTGGCCAATGTGCCTGGCCCGAGCCCTGGCAAGGTCAGGCACGCTTCGCGGCCATATTTCGGCTAGGCGACATGCCCGAACCGGCGATATGGTTTTTAGCGCTTCCTCTTGACGAGCAGGGGCTGCTCTCCCCCGCTCAGCGCGATGGATTTTTAAATCGCCTGATGGAAACCCTGGGGAAAAATGTTGCATACGTAGGCCAGAACGCTAAAGACGTGGATCATTTAATGACGGATAATCCGCTCGCCTTTACGCCTAACGTAACCTTCCAGGCAGTGCTCAACGCCTTCGCAACGCAAGAGCGTGAACTGCCCGCCAGCCAACATTTCGAGCCTGTTGAAGCCTACCTGACCGGCCAGCAAACCATTGACTGGCAAGCACTGGGGCTTCAAGGAATCGCCGATTTCACGGCACGCATGGATGATTCCCAAGCCAACACCCTGGCCCCCCGGCTCGCCACCCTACCCACTAGCGTTGTGCACTCACTCTGCTACTGTTTAGAGCATCAGCCTCTAGCGGCGTCGATAGTATTGGCGCTACGTGAAATAGGTGAAAAAGCGGCGAGTGAAGGCGATGTTGAAACGCTCTGCGCCTGTATTCGTGCGGTGGGTAGCACATGCCAACCAAGCGTAGGCGACTGGTATACAAGCTTGCTGGAAGACGCTCATGCGTGTGGACCCGATGTACTGGCTGCGATGGCTGGTCGCGGTTGGCTCTTACTGGAAGACGCGCATCGTTTACCGCTTTTCCTGAGCCGCTTGGCGGAGGATGAACGGACCAACTTTTCTGCGGTCGTGCGCGACCTTGCTTTAATACCGCGTTTACGGCTACCAATAATGGTAGCGTTACGAGATGCCCCTAACGGTTCGGCCATACAGCGACGTATGGCGGCCATGACATCAGCGGCTAGCCGTTAAATGGGCAGCGCTATTAACGAATTTCAAGGAGTCAGCCGTGAAGGAACTACCCTACCAGGCTAAAGCGGTTATTGGCCGCCGCGAGATGGTGACGTTGCCTGAGCTGGGGCTTCACCTATGCTGTAAGGCAGATACCGGGGCACGTACATCAGCACTGCATGCCGAGGAAATTGAAACACATGAAGATGAGCATGGGCAGCTATGGATTAGCTTTATCACCCATAGCGGTGGGCCAGAAACGCCCGCCCATCGCCTAAAAATGCATCTGCATGATAGACGCCGGGTGACCAGCTCAAATGGGCATAGTGAATGGCGATATGTTGTTCGTACGATGATGGAAATGGGTCAACTGAGCTTTCCTGTTGAATTGACATTGACAGATCGCAGCAATATGCGTCACGCCATGCTATTAGGGCGCCGCGCCATGCGCCGCCTGCTAGTGGCCCCGGGCGCTGCATTTTTACATGGCGAGCCTTAAATTAATGACGATTAGCCCTTTATTTGGCCCGGAGTCCTGAATGCATATCGCACTACTGTCACGTAATCGCAATTTGTACTCGACACGTCGCCTCATCGAGGCTGCTGAGCAGCGTGGGCACTCGGCCCGCGTTGTTGATACGTTGCGCTGCTACATGAGTATTGCATCTCACCACCCTTCTATTCACTACAAGGGGCAGGAAATTGAGCCGTTCGATGCTGTCATTCCGCGCATTGGCGCCTCAGTAACGTTCTATGGCTGTGCGGTACTGCGTCAGTTTGAAATGATGGGCACCTACGTTATTAATGACTCCGTTGCCATTACTCGTTCCCGTGACAAGCTGCGCTCGCTCCAGTTGCTTTCGCGCAAGGGACTTGGGCTGCCGATTACCGGCTTTGCCCATTCGCCGGATGATATTCCGGACCTGATTACCATGGTTAAAGGCGCCCCACTGGTCATCAAACTGCTGGAAGGCACGCAAGGCATCGGCGTTGTATTGGCTGAAACCAACCAGGCCGCTGAATCGGTGATTCAAGCGTTCATGGGCATGAAGGCCAACATCATGGTTCAGGAGTACATCAAGGAAGCTCGCGGCGCGGATATACGCTGCTTTGTTATTGGTGATAAAGTCGTCGCTTCCATGAAGCGTCAGGCAGCAGAAGGCGAGTTCCGTTCTAATTTACACCGGGGCGGCACGGCCAGTGTTATTCGGATTACGCCGGAAGAGCGCTCAACGGCCATTCGGGCAGCCAAAGCCATGGGCCTACGCGTTGCGGGGGTCGATCTTTTACGCTCTAACCACGGGCCGGTCATTATGGAAGTCAATTCCTCACCAGGCCTTCAGGGTATTGAGAACTCAACCGGTAAAGATATTGCAGGCTTGATCATTGAACATATTGAAAAAAATGCCTCTCCAAATCGTAAAGCGCCGCCCAAGCCTAAAGGTTAAGGGAAAAAACCAAAAATAATCCGTATGAGGGGTGGCAAATATTTGCTGCCCCCCCCACAATCTGCGTCACCGAAGGAGGTAGACGCTCATGTTTCTCGACAATCGCCAAGTGGCGATGGACAGTGTGTTAGAAGCGCTGGCCGACAGCATTGATTATTTCCAGGACAATATCGAACGCCTGCGCCCCTCGCTGCGTGATGCGCTGAAGCCGCACTATACAGCGCGCTTAAAGCAGATGCGCTCTCTCCAGGAACTTGCACGGGCACATTTAAAGATGCTGCCGCGAGATGCTGACGTTGAACGCGATGATTTTTTATGGCTATGGAGCCGTCTAAAAAGCTTTGTGGGCAACGATAGCCAGGTATTAATCAACGAGCTGTTAGAGCAAGAGCGAGTTTTGATGCAGGCACTATCTACCCTGTTTACCCATCCCCTACCCGACCCCATTGAGCCGGTGGTGGATGAGTGCATGCAGGGGTGCCGTAAGCTTATTCGCGAGCTTTATACGCTGCAAAAACGTAAAGCAAAGCGCTAAGCTCTATAAAACTTGTTCTGGTTCCAGCCTATCAAGCGTCGGCGCAGTGAATGGCACGACGTTTTGAAGCTCAATGGGTTCGGGTGGGCCCAGAAAGTAAGGCTGCCGATTCCATATATAGATATCGCCCAGCGTCGCAACTCGCGCCAACCATTCGCGCGCTCTCAAACGCCACTCATCGGCTGCAGGGTTCTCTTCTGCAACGCATCCCGTTACATCCAACCCAAGTGCGCGACCAATAAATATCGCGCGCGGCAAATGCCAGCTTTGGGTCACCAAAAGCGCCTGCTCAAGCTGAAAAACGTCGCGGGCTCGCGCCAGCGTATCGTAGGTACTAAACCCCGCAAAATCCATGGTGAGCTGCTCGGCAGGTACGCCTCGTCGATGCAAATCACGCCACATGGCACGCGGCTCGTTATATGCTTGGGTACGATTATCCCCCGACAGCAACAAATGAGACACGCGCTGCTCATTGGCAAGCAGGGCTGACGTACGCATGCGGGCATGAAAATGCGGGTTACGTAGACCACTGCGAGTCCAGTGGGAGGTGCCAAATACAATCCCTACATCCGCAGGGCGACACTCAAGCACTTGGCTTTCGATGTAGCGTGCCGTGCTACCTACTACCCATAAATTACCGCCTACAAATAGCAATGCCGCCAGCAGCAATAAAGCTCCTAGCGACATTAGCAGGCGTTTGATCCACCTTAGCAAGACGCTGTGCATCCGGCTATCCTGAGGCGCTTAGAACATGCCAAGCTCAAGTTTCGCCTCGTCGCTCATCATGTCACGGTTCCAGGAAGGGCTGAACACAATCTCGGTATGGACCTTGCTAATCTGGGGCGCTCCGAGAATTTTATTACGTGCATCTGCCGCAATGACATCCCCCATCCCACAGCCAGGAGCGGTCAGCGTCATGCGGATCGTCACGACCTGTTCGCCCGTAATCAGCCGCTCAATACGGCACCCATACACCAGCCCGAGATCCACGATATTAACCGGGATTTCCGGATCAAAGCAGGTCCGTAGTTGGCCCCATACAAACTGCTCTATTTCTTCCTCGCTGGCATTTTCGTGCAGTGTCGGGCGCGGTAACGCCTCAAGCCCCAAGGCATCTAAATTGCGCCCCTCTATGAGATAGAGGCGCCCTTCAAAGCCAACACTGACCGAGCTGCCCTTGGCTTGCATCACGCTAACAACGCTATCTTCCGCCAGGATATCCGTTTTCCCAAAGGGAATCGCAATAGCTTCCACGTCACGCTGAAGTGGCAATTTCTGGCCCCGCTCAAGGCTCGCGATTTGCTCGATGTCCATAGCTTTCTCGTTACTCATAGATTGCCTTAACGCACCATGCCAATAACGCGATTGAGAGCGGCAATAAACACCTCCACTTCTTCGAGGGTATTATACGCCGCAAACGATGCTCGGCACGTAGCATCCACGCCAAAGTGTTGAAGCAGCGGCTGCGCACAGTGATTACCGGTACGTATGGCGACGCCTAACTGATCGATCAACAGACCAATATCCTGGGAGTGTGCACCGTCAACGACAAACGATAGCACCCCGGCCTTGTGCGGCGCGGTTCCCACAATCCGCAATCCATCAATGCGCTTTACGCCTTGAGTGGCATGTTCAAGCAACACCCCTTCCCACTCTCCAATCGCCGCGACGCCAACACCTTCGACCCACTCAAGTGCGCGGCCCAAGGCAATGACTTCAGCAATGGCGGGGGTGCCTGCCTCAAACTTATGCGGAATATCTGCAAAGGTAGTGCCAACGTCAAAGGAGACCGTCTTGATCATCTCACCACCGCCTTGCCAGGGCGGCATGGATTCAAGCAGTGCCTGCTTACCGTAAAGTACGCCGACGCCTGTTGGCCCGTAAACCTTGTGGCCAGAGAAGGCGTAAAAATCGGCATCAATCGCTTGTACATCCACTTCCTGATGAGGTGCCGCCTGCGCGCCGTCAATTAGAATGACCGCACCATGCTGGTGGGCAAGTGCCGCCATCTCTTTTACCGGATTAATGGTTCCCAGTGCGTTAGACACATGGTTCACGGCGACCAATTTAGTGCGCTCGCTTAACAGCGCACGGTAAGCCGCCATATCCAGTGCCCCCGCTTCATCCACCGGAATCACTTTAATGGTAAAACCACGCTCAGCCGCCAATAGCTGCCACGGTACAATATTGGAGTGATGCTCAAGCAGTGAGATCAATACTTCATCACCTGCTGCCAGGTGGGTACGACCCCATGATTGAGCCACCAGATTAATGGCTTCCGACGTGCCACGCGTGAAGATAATCTGGCGCGCCTCTTCAGCATTGAGAAACGCTTTAACACGCTGGCGTGTGTTTTCATACGCCACCGTCGCCTCATCGGCCAGCGTATGCAGGCCACGGTGAATATTCGCGTTATAGCGCGAGTAGTAATCGCTAAACACGTCTATTACCTGCTGAGGCGTCTGGCTGGTGGCAGCGTTATCCAAATAGACCAGCGGCTTACCATGCACTTCCCGACGAAGGATCGGGAAGTCATTGCGTAGTGCCAGAACGTCAAAAGGTGCCTGGCCATTCGCTGTCGCTTTCTCAAGTACCGTAGACGACATTCATCACTCCTTAGTAGGCCGTAGAACTTAGTCGTTGAGCGCGACGGCCGTTTCTACCAGGCCAGCCAGGTTAAAGCGTTCCGGCAATTTACCGGCAACCGCAAGCTCTACGCGCTCAGCGACTTCATCCAGCGTCACTTTATCCAGCACTTCACCGGCAAAGGCCAGGGTCAACAGCCCCCGCGCCGTCGCCTCATCGATACCACGCGTACGCAGCGCGTAAATAGCCTCTTCATCTAGCTGACCGGTCGTGGTGCCGTGAGAGCACTTCACATCGTCGGCATAAATTTCAAGTTCAGGCTTGGCATCAATCTGGGCGCGGTCAGACAGCAGCAGGTTCTGGTTGCTCTGAAAGCCTTCGATCTTCTGGCTATCGCGCTTAACGTACACCTTGCCGTTAAACACGCCATGCGCACGGTCATCCAGGATGCCTTTGTAGTTCTCATTGGAGAACGTCAAGGGCGCGTTATGATTGACCTTGGTGTGGTTGTCCACGTGTTGACGACCCTGACCGAAGAACAGGCCAAAGAAGTTGGTTTCGGCCCCCTGACCATTAAGGTCACTGATCAGGTCGTTACGCACCAGCGCACCACCTAGATTCAGGTTATACGAGGTGTAACGGCTATCGCGCCCCTGCTCAACATGCATGCTGGCAATATGCATGTCGTTAAGCGGTGCTTCCTGAAGCTTGTAGTGGTTCAGGATAGCGCCGCGGTCCAACATAAATTCGCCCACAATGTTGGTGAAGTTGGCTGCGTCCTGATCGCCACAATAGTGCTCAATCAACGTGGCTTCACTGCGACCACCCGCCTCAACCAGAATACGTGGATGGCTCATCACCGGCGCACTGCTCGCCTTGGAGAGAAACTGCAGCACGATAGGCTTATCGACCACCGTACCCGGCGCGATACGCACCACAGCGCCCTCTTCCATAAACGCGGTATTCAAGGCTGCGAAGGGAGAGAAATCCACGCCTGTTAAGCGGCCAAGTGGGCCACCCACCGCTTCGTGATTTTCAGCAAGCGCTTTTGACAGTGGCATAACATGAACGCTCTGGGGCAGTGCGTCGATATCCGACAGCGCTGGGGCGTAAACACCATCAACAAACGTTAACCGATAAGCCGCGAGAGGTAGCGTTAATGCTGCTGCCTGAGCGGGTGAGTAGTCGCCATTATCGGCCAGTGTAAAGTTACCCTGAGCGATGGTGCGAACATCGGTATATTTCCACTCTTCGTCACGGCGCGTGGGAAAGCCCAGCGCTTCAAAGCGAGCAGCGCCCGCTTGGCGACGCGCGGCAATCCACGACGGCTCCGTTTCGCGCTGCTGGCTACGCGCTTTTAGCGTGTCCAGAAAGGTTTGCGTATCGCTCATGCCACAGACTCCTCAATACCTTCGTATCCGTTAGCCTCTAGCTCTTTGGCAAGCTCGGCATCACCGGTTTTAACAATACGGCCGTCAACCAGGACGTGGACTTTATCAGGAACGATATAGTCAAGCAGGCGCTGATAGTGGGTTACCAACAGAATCGCGCGCTCTTCGGCACGCAGGCTGTTAACACCGTCGGCGACCACTTTCATGGCGTCGATATCAAGGCCGGAGTCGATCTCATCCAGCATGGCGAGTTTAGGCTGGAGAACCAGCATTTGGAGAATTTCGTTGCGCTTTTTCTCGCCGCCAGAGAAGCCTTCGTTAACCGCGCGCTGCAGGAAGCTGGCGTCCATTTTCATAGAGCCAAGCTTCTCTTTTACCAGCTTCATAAACTCAGGCGCTGGCATATCTTCTTCACCGCGCGCCTTGCGCTGGGCATTCAGCGCTGACTTCAACAGGTAAATATTCTTTACCCCCGGGATCTCAACCGGGTACTGGAAACCCAACAGCAGGCCTGCCTGGGCGCGCTCTTCAATTTCCATCTCAAGTACGTCTTTACCTTCAAAGGTGATGCTGCCTTGGGTGACTTCATAGCCATCTTTACCTGCAATCACCGCTGACAGGGTTGATTTACCCGCGCCGTTAGGCCCCATGATGGCGTGTACTTCACCGGCGTTGATGGTCAAGGTAAGCCCTTTAAGGATCTGCTTGTCTTCAACGGTGACGTGTAAATCAGTTACTTGCAACATAGTCATAAACCTTCTAATTCTGGCGAGTCGCTGGCGCGACGCGTATCAAAGTAATGTGTACGGCAATCCGGCTAAACGATTAGCCTACCGCGCCTTCCAATGTCACGTTCAAGAGCGCTTCAGCCTCTACCGCGAACTCCATCGGTAGCTCCTGGAAAACATCTTTACAGAAACCGTTAACAATCATACTGACCGCATCTTCCTCGGAAATACCCCGGCTCCGGCAGTAGAACAGCTGATCTTCACCAATTTTAGAGGTGGTGGCTTCATGCTCAATCGTTGCCGTGCTGTTACCGATTTCCTGATACGGGAAGGTGTGAGCGCCACACTTGTCGCCAATCAGCAGCGAATCACACTGCGTGAAGTTACGCGCGCCCTTGGCACGCGGGCCAATTTTCACCAGGCCGCGATAGGACTGGTCGCTCTTACCTGCCGAAATACCTTTGGCCACGATATAGGAGCGCGTGCCTTCACCAATATGAATCATCTTGGTGCCGGTATCGGCCTGCTGACGCCCGTTAGTAACGGCAACGGAGTAGAACTCGCCAATGCTGTCTTTACCGCGCAGCACGCAGGAAGGATATTTCCAGGTAATGGCCGAGCCGGTTTCGACTTGGGTCCAGCTAATACGTGAACGTGCGCCACGGCAGTCGCCACGTTTAGTCACGAAGTTATAGATGCCGCCCTTACCGTTCTCATCACCGGGGTACCAGTTCTGAACGGTAGAGTATTTGATGTACGCATCATCTAATGCGACAAGCTCAACAACGGCCGCGTGCAGCTGGTTCTCATCGCGCATCGGCGCGGTGCAACCTTCCAGATAAGAGACCTGAGCACGGTTTTCGCAAATGATCAGCGTACGCTCAAACTGACCGGTATTGGCCGCATTGATACGGAAGTACGTCGATAGCTCCATCGGGCAGGTAACGCCTTCAGGAACAAATACGAACGAGCCGTCGGTAAACACGGCTGAGTTAAGCGCGGCAAAGTAGTTATCGGCCACCGGCACGACGGTACCCAAATACTGCTTGATCAGCTCGGGATAATCGCGGATTGCCTCAGAAATGGAGCAGAAGATAACACCGGCTTCAGCCAGTTCCTTTTTAAAGGTCGTCGTTACGGATACTGAATCGAATACCGCATCAACTGCAACGCCGGCAAGCGCCGCCCGCTCGTGTAGTGGAATACCCAGTTTTTCGTAGGTTTCCAGCAGCTTGGGATCTACTTCGTCGAGGCTTTGCGGGCCATCTTCGGGGCGCTTGGGCGCACTGAAGTAGGAAATCGCCTGGTAGTCGATAGGCGGATAATCAAGATGCGCCCAGGAAGGCTCTTTCATGACCAACCACTGGCGGTAAGCGTCAAGACGCCACTCAAGCATCCACTCCGGCTCACCCTTCTTCTTGGAGATAAACGCGATGGTATTTTCGTCTAGACCGGGTGGAAGCGTGTCGCTTTCAATATCGGTTACAAAGCCATCTTTGTATTCGCGACGAACCAACTGTTCCATTTCTTCGGTTGCCATGGTGTTACCCTCCGGGCAGTTGGTGGCGAGCACCGCTCGCCGTCAATTATAAATAAATGCGTATCAACGCTTATCGGAATTTGCGTATGTTCAGAACCCTGTATATCCAGAGCTATGCAGATACCGCCGATAGATTGATACTTTGAATTGGTAATTGTACGGGTAGCTTGAGAGGCGATGATGCCGCCAAATGGGCTAACGTTACGCTTTCAAGCAGGGTACTAATCGCGAGCGATACACGCTGCCAATTGTCGGCCACACCACACGTTGCGACCAACTCGCACTCTCCTTGGGCATGGCTACACTCGGTCATCGCGACAGGGCCTTCAATCGCCGCAATAATATCCGCTGCGGTAATTTGTGACGCGGGCCTGGCAAGCCGGTAACCGCCTTGCGCCCCTCGCTGTGACGCTAAAAGCCCCGCTCGGACCAACATCTTAAGCGTTTTGCTTACCGTTGGGTGCGGTAGCTGTACGTCTTCCGCCAAGTCTGCAGCCGTATGCGATGCCTCTGGGTGACGCGCAATTTGTGCCATCACAACAGCGGCGTAATCTGTCAGCCGAGAAAGCTTGAGCATAGCGACTCCCGTTAGCCAGCAAATCATCAGGCTGGCTTGCGTGTTAATTGGGTACCATTTTAGTCCTGTATAAAATCGATGTGAAGCCCTATTGCCCAATCCTTGGCAAATTGCGTCAAGTTCTGGCACGTTCGCCGCCGTTACCATCAAAAACAACAATCATTATCATTTGAGAATTTTATTGGCTATCCCACAAAAAAGCCTATCCACCAGGGATAGGCTTGTTATGGCTCAGCACCTGATTAACTGAGCATCAAGCTTTTTTAACGAATTCAGATTTAAGCTTCATGGGGCCAATGCCATCAACTTTACAGTCGATATCATGATCACCTTCAACAATACGAATACTCTTAACCTTCGTGCCGACCTTAACAACCAACGAGCTGCCTTTGACCTTTAAGTCTTTAATGACGGTCACACTATCGCCGTCAAAAAGGGGATTGCCGTTCGCATCGCGTACGCTGGGAATATCGTCAGAGGCATCGGCATCCGCCGTTTTCGACCACTCATTACCACATTCCGGGCAGACGTACTGCAAGCCGTCATCGTAAGTGAACGTTGAGGCGCAGGCAGGACAATTAGGTAATTCGTTCATCAATGGCTCCATCACAAAAACCAGCAAAGCGATGGAGCCTACACCGGTTAGGCAAAATGCTCCAGTCCAAGAGGGCATTAGCCCCGCTGGTAGGTGCCTACAAGCCGGTCAATCCCCAATACGTGCGGCTCTACCTTCTCAAATAGCGCCGCGACACTTAGACCTTTTGGCAGATCCATTGACTGATCCAAAGCAAGCACTAAAAAGTAGTAAAGGTGCTTACCATGCCCTTCTGGGGGCATAGGACCGCCGTAGCCCTGCTTGTCGAAGTCGTTATTGCCACAAGTGCCCAGCTGAGTGTTTTCATCCAGCCCGGCAATATCGCCGGGCAGGTTATAAAGGGTCCAGTGAACAAACCCGTAGCGGCCATCTTTTAACAGCGGCGCATCGGGGTCGTGGCAAATAACCGCAAACCCTTTTGTACCTTCAGGTACGTTATGCCACTCAAGAGGAGGCGATAGATCATCGCCTTCCCCGGTATAGCGGGCAGGAATCGCCTGATGCTGCTCAAAAGCGGTGCTGGTGACTTCCATTGATGACAGAGCAAATGCCATAAGTTTCTCCCTGGTTAGCCAATCACTATGTCTACAGAGTGGTAGTAAATATCCAAGGCATCAACGTTAATTCAGATAACCCGCGTTGCGTTGCCACCACTGCTGCGCAATTACCACATTTTCTGCGTTGCTCTCGGGGCTTAGCACGGAGGATAGCTGCACATAATTCCCACCGGTTTTAGACGTTAACAGCGGATCTTGTGTTGCCAGTTGAAGCGCGTAAAGCACCAGCATTTGTTCGTACTCATCCTGGGTATTCAAGCGCGCATACAAAAGTGGCACTGCGGGTAAGCCAATATCACCTAACCGCTCAGCGGCAATATAAAAGGTCCGGCGGTTGTCCTGGTCGCCGTAATAGGAAACGAAGCGGCGATCAGAAAGCCTGCTCACATAGTAAGCGGCCTCTTCTTCAGGGCTCATGTACAGCGGCGGCACCCAGTCAGTCGCCGATACACTGCTGGAACTTGCAACGGGTGCTGCCTGAACAGGCTCATCATTCGTTTGAGATGTGGTCGATGTCGTCCTGTGTTGCTTGCCTGCACACCCTGCCAATAGCACACTCCCAAGTAGCAGGACACATAACATGTTTTGCTTTATTTTCATGTTTCCTATGGGCTCCCCATGCAAATTACCACCATCATTTTTAAGACCAGCGACCCTGCTGCTTTAAGCGTCGTTTTACCCAGCCATCATAGAGCTTCCTTAACCGTGGTTTAATCACCGGCAGACCGATCAACCACGCAACCGGGTGTAAAAAGACAACCCGAGTCATTAACAGGCGATAGGCATCAATGCCTTCTACTATATCCCCATCAGCCCGCTCAACATGCAGCGACTTTAACGCAGTGTCAGGTTCTATACCCTTCTCTTGCAGTGTATGCCGGTGCTCACTGACATCACACCAACGAATATCGCTTGCCCCCTCGCCTGCCCAATGCTCATAACGCTGCCTGTCTTTGCGGCAGCGGGGACAAACCGCATCGTAATAGACCTTAATTGTGTTGTCAGTGGGCATATAATACTCGGAGCGGACATTGAGGGGGTAAGTGTGGCACGTCGGTGGCACGACGCAATGCTAGTGATCCATCAGAGTAAGCGCGGCGTCTTTATGCATCGCAACATGATCGGTTTTGTCGCTTTTGATTTCATACTGCGGCTCCTCCTCATTGGCATAACGGTGATGACCTTTGTAGGTCGTATCCTGCGTATGTACGCGAGTGATATGCCCGCTTACATAGCCAGCCTCTGAGTTCCATTTTACGTGATCGCCCACCTTGAAGCGCTTAGCCATTCTTCACTCCTATTGTTTTCCACCTCTATCATTCTCCCCCCTATCATTCCCCATCCCTATCAGAATTTGGTTCACTTAACCTTAAGTGTAGATGTACTCACTCATAGCGCTAAGTATTCACCTGTGACGACACATAAGAGCCAGGTTGCTACCCTAGCATCCGGTAAACGCGCCACTTTAAAGAATGGCTGTTTGCCTTTGCGTGTCCTTACTTCATTAGACAAGAGGCTGCCATGGCGGAATGCAAAAAACTGCTGATCATTGCACATGCACCTTCCGAGAACACACAAAAGATGCTGGAGGCTGTGGTGCACGGCGCGTCCCACCCTGACGTAGAAAAGGTGGTGGTAACATCGCTCACCCCGCTTGAAACACAACCGGACGATATTCTTTCAGCCGATGCGATTATTCTCGGCACCACTGAAAACCTGGGCTATATGGCAGGGTTAGTGAAGGACGTATTTGATCGATGCTACTACGCCTGCCTTGATAAAACCGAAGGTTTACCGTTCGCGTTTTATATTCGGGCAGGCCACGATGGCACCGGCACTCAGCGTGGCATTGAGAGCATTACCACCGGGCTGCGCTGGCGACTCATACAAGAGCCACTTATTTGCCGAGGCGACTTTCAGGCAGGTTTTATCGAGCAATGCGAGGAGCTGGGGCTATCCGTGGCTGCCAGCCTGGAGGCTGGGATTATTTAAGGCGAAAAAAAACGACACCTTGATAGGTGCCGTTTATCAGTGCATAAGGCTGGTTACTTCAAGCGCTCAAATACCGTCGCAACCCCTTGCCCCATACCAATACACATGGTGGCCAGGCCCAACGTGGTGTCGCGCTGTTGCATAACGTTAAGCAGCGTGGTGCTGATGCGTGAACCGGAACAACCTAGTGGGTGGCCCAAGGCAATCGCACCGCCGTTTAAGTTAACCTTTTCGTCCATGGCCTCCAAAAAGCCCAGGTCTTTTAATACCGGCAAGCTTTGCGCTGCAAAGGCTTCGTTAAGCTCGACAGTCTGGATATCATCCGACGAAAGGCCTGCGGCTTTCAGCGCCTTTTTAGAAGCCGGCACCGGGCCATAGCCCATAATCGATGCATCACAACCTGCTACACCGGTAGAAAGCACTTTAGCGATAGGCTCAAGCCCCAACGCTTGGGCGCGCTCGTAGCTCATGATCGCCATGGCGGAAGCACCCACGGAAAGCGCGGACGACGTGCCTGCCGAGACGGTGCCGCTACGCGGATCAAACACCGGCTTAAGCTGGGCCATGGACTCAAAGCTTGCATCAGAGCGGATCACTTCATCGCTCTTGAACAGCACTTTAAAGCCGCGCTGGTCATGGCCTTCAACACCGACAATCTCGTTATCGAAGTAGCCTTTCTCCATTGCTGCCTGAGCACGCTGGTGCGAACGCACGCCAAACCGGTCCTGGTCTTCCCGCGAAATACCGTGCATCTTACCTAGTAGCTCGGCGGTCAGCCCCATCATCATGGAGGCTTTAGCGGCGTATTTACTAATCGCAGGGTTTACATCAACCCCATGCGCCATGGGCACATGTTCCATGTGCTCTACACCACCAATGATGTAGAAATCGCCCATGCCCGCTTTGATATTCGCCGCCGCAATATGCAGCGCAGTCATGGAGGAGCCACACAGACGGTTAACGGTTTGCGCCGGTACCGAGCGTGGAATGCCGGTCATGATCGCCGCATTGCGAGCAATGTTCATGGCTTGTTCAAGGGTCTGGTTAACGCAGCCCCAAATCACATCATCTACTTCAGAAGGGTCTAGATTGGGATTACGGGTAAACAACGCCTGCATGACAGCAGCGGACAGGTTTTCCGCACGAACGTTACGAAATGCGCCATGCTTGGCTTTTGCCATGGCGGTACGTACACCGTCGACCACCACGATATCTCTGGGATTCAAACTCATCTTATTTCTCCTGTTCGCGGTGACTTAGGCCTGACCGGGGGCGGGATAAAACTGCTCATTGTTCTTCGCCATTTGGCGCAGCTTTTCAGTCGGCGCGTACAGCGGGCCGAGCTCTTCAGCCAATCCTTCCGCCAGTTTGACGAACTCCGCCACGCCCATGGCGTCGATATAGCGCAGCGCGCCACCGCGGAAAGGCGGGAAACCAATACCGTAAATCAGCGCCATATCCGCTTCGGCAGGCGTATCAACAATATTGTCTTCCAGACAACGAACCGTCTCCATGCAGAGCGGCACCATCATGCGGGCAATAATATCCTCGTCGGAGAACTCTTTTTTGTCGCTAACCACTTCCTCGATTAACGCGTAGGCCTGCTCATCCGTTACTTTTTTGGGCTTGCCTTTTTTATCCTCTTCATAGGCATAAAAACCCTTGGCATTTTTCTGGCCCAGGCGCTCGTTTTCGTACATCACCTGGATTGCCGTTTTGCCTTCACGCGCCATGCGGTCCGGGAAGCCTTCCGCCATGACGTCATTAGCGTGAACCGCCGTATCCATACCGACCACATCCAGCAGGTAAGCAGGCCCCATCGGCCAGCCAAACTTCTCCATGACCTTATCAACACGCTGGAAGTCGGCACCCTGCTCGACCAGGAAGCTGAAGCCGCCGAAATAGGGGAACAGCACACGGTTTACTAAAAAGCCGGGGCAGTCATTCACCACAATGGGCGTTTTCCCCATGGCGCGAGCGTAAGCCACCGTCGCCGCAACTGCTGCGTCAGAGGTTGTTTCACCGCGAATAACTTCAACCAGCGGCATGCGATGCACAGGGTTAAAAAAGTGCATGCCACAGAAATTTTCAGGGCGCTTCAGGTTCTGAGCCAAGCGGTTAATCGAAATGGTCGATGTGTTGGAGGTCAGGACCGTATTCTCTCCTACCATCTCTTCGACTTCGCTGAGCACCGCACCTTTTACCTTGGGATTTTCAACAACCGCTTCAACCACCAAATCAACATTGCCGAAGTCGCCGTAGGAGAGCGTGGGGCGAATATTGGTCAGCTTTTCCGCCATTTGCTCATTGGTGAGTTTTTTACGCTCAACCTGCTTGGCGAATAGTTTACGGGACTCTTTCAGGCCCAGTTCAATGGCTTCATCCTTGATGTCTTTCATCAAGATAGGCGTGCCTTTAGAGGCGCTTTGGTAAGCAATACCACCGCCCATTATACCGGCGCCCAACACGGCCGTTTGCTTAACAGGCTGCGCCTGCTTTTCATACTTGCTGGCTTTCTTTTTGACGACCTGATCGTTCATAAACAGACCGACCAGGTTAAATGCCACGCTGCTTAGCGCAAGCTTGGCAAAGGCTTTCGCCTCAATGGCCTGGGCGCGACTGCGCTCTTCACCCGCACCTTTTTGAATAACCTTGATAGCTTCAATAGGCGCTGGATAGTGAGGGCCCGCTTTGCCGGCGACATACCCTTTGGCCGTCTCAAACGCCATCATTTGTTCGATAGCATTGAGCTTTAAGGGGCCTTTTTTCTCTGCGCGACGCGCCTGGTAATCAAGCTCGCCAGCGTTAGCGCGGTCAAGTATGTCTAGCGCCGCCTCCTCTAGCTGCTCGGGCGTGACCACGGCATCGACAGCGCCGACTTTTAGCGCCGCATCGGCGCGGTTTTCAGTGCCACCGGCAATCCATTCAATCGCATTGTCAGCGCCAATCAAGCGTGGCAAGCGTACACAACCACCCCAGCCCGGCAAAATGCCCAGTTTGGTTTCGGGAAGTCCAATTTTAGCTTTTTCGCTCATCACGCGAAAATCAGTGGTGAGCAGCACTTCGCACCCGCCACCCAAGGCAAGGCCATTAATGGCGGCAACGGTTGGAAAAGGGAGATCTTCAATCGCATTAAATATCTCGTGCACCTTGAGGTTCATCTCCTCAAGGTACGCTTCACCTTTAGTGAACAGGCTGTGAAACTCGGTGATATCCGCCCCGACAATGAATGCGTCTTTGCCGCTGCCAATCATCAAGCCCTGCAAGTCATCTACCGCCTGAAGAGCGCTAACAGCCTCTCCCAGTTCGGTAACAACAGCGCTGGAAAGCTTATTAACGGACTCATCTTTTAAATCAAAAATAAGCCGCGCGATGTGATGGCCACTCAGGGTGTCACGACGCTCCACCGTGATGGCATTGCCTTGATAGATCATCCGTGCTCTCTCCACAGGTTTGAACTGGCGCTCCTGTCAGCAGACTCTTGCAGCAAGTTTTAGCGACAAGTCCCTGGCTGGTTCGTCAGCATTTCATACGGTCGTTTGATAGCGTTAGCTTGGTTGAGTTATCCAACAACGTCAAGCCCTGACTTTTGGCTAATCCCTGCCAGGAAGTACACTTTCTCATCACCTAAATATTCCGTTATTAAGGACACATTAAGACGATTACCTGCTGGGCATCGACTTTTTTCAGAAACCCATGGATCATGATTTTTTTCACTATGGGTCATATATTCATGGGCGCCCTGTTAACACCGACGCGCATAAAAGCCATTCAGCACTTTACCGAGCGCTTAGTGGAGCGCATTAAACCCTGGAGCTGGCTATGGCCGCCCATGGCATTTTCAGCGGGAGTAGGCAGTTTTTTTCTGGTCGACCGTCAGCAGTGGCTAGGTGCGGCGCTAGCGCTGGGGCTGTTATTTACCTGGACGCTGCTGCTTTCTGAAAGTTTAATTGGCCGCTGGCTGGCCAAGCGTGGCCACCCTACCCTGCACCGTGGCGCCACTACGTTTATTGCCCAAATGATTCACCAGGAGACGCTGTTTTTTACCCTTCCGTTCATTTTAATTACGACGGTATGGAATAGCGGACAAACGCTATTTGCTCTCCTGGTCATTGGCATGGCGCTGTTATCAATTATCGACCCGCTTTATTACAAGGTAGCTGGCCGCTGGCGCAGTCTCTATTTTATTTTCCATGCGCTGTGCGTTTTTTTGGTGATGCTGGTAACGCTACCGATCATGCTCCATCTCACGACCGGACAAAGCCTTTTGTTAGCGATGTCTTTGATGGTACTGGTAGCGCTTCCCAGCTTTTGGCATTTACTCAAGCAGCGCTCGTTAAAACGCTGGTGCCTATTTCTAGGGCTAACGCTTGCACTTGCGTATGCTGCCTGGATAGGCCGTATTTGGGTGCCGCCCGCAAGCCTTTGGTTGACCAGCAGTGCGCTCTCCCCTTCGCTTGATATTCAGCAGCGAGAACCGCAGGGTTCCATTGCGCTGACGCCAGATGCTATTCGTGAAAACGGCCTTTATGTGTATACCGCGATCCGTGCCCCACGAGGATTAAGCGAAACTATTTACCACGCCTGGCGTCACAACGGTGAACCGTTAGATACCGTCCGGCTGGACATTAGTGGTGGGCGTGAACAGGGTTATCGGGCATGGAGTCATAAGCTTAACTTTCCTGCTGACCCATCAGGTGACTGGCGAATAGATATCATGACTGATAGTGGTCAACGCGTGGGGCTGATTCGTTTTACGGTATCGGAAGACTTACAAAAGGCCTCTAAAGCCGATAGCGCTATTCGCGCCAGCGGTTTAAGCAGACTTGATTTGCGTTGTTTTGTGCCAGGAAGCAGTGAACGCTCTGACACGCCGACAAGCGACTAAGTCCGCCTATGGCTTGCAATCCAAGCCATAGCTAATGACAATCTATCCTCCCACTTTTTGGTAGCGAGTTGCCCATGGCTTCATCGATTGGTTTTCGTCTTGCACGCCTGCCGCATTTGTGGCGCTCAATTTTGGATCGTAGGCTCGCTCCTTTGGGGCTTACCCAAACGCGCTGGGTCACGCTTTATCATATCTGGCGCTTGGGTGAGGGACATCCCCAGTGCGACCTAGCGCGAGTGATTGGTGTTGAGGCCCCTTCACTTGTTCGTACACTGGGTCAACTTGAGGAGCAGGGTCTGGTTGAGCGACGCGCTTGTGATAGTGACCGGCGCAGCAAGCGTATTTACCTTACGCCAGCAGCAATGCCGCTTTTAGAAAAAATTGATGCGGTGGCTACCCAAGTCCGTGAAGAGTTCTTTGTCGGGCTTGGTGAGCGTGAGCTTGAACAGCTCAATGAATGGCTGTCAATAATTGAATCAAACGGGCTAGCCATTCAAGCGCGCGAGCAAGACCCCCCTACTGCTTAGATGCTCACCTAGCGGTGATGCGCACCGTCTCGATTATCCAACGGCTTGCCTAGCGGCTGGTCCGACAAACCGCTTAGCGCGCCCTTTAATTGCTTTACGTCTGCAAGATAAGTGGAGAAACGCTCGGCGGTTTGCGACTCCCACCACCAAAGCGTTAGCGCATAAGGCGTCGATTCAATCACTAGTGCATCCTGAGGCAACCGCTCCAAGAGTGCTTTTAACGGCGCACTGGCACTTTCAGGTAAATCGCGCAACGGTGCAATACGCCAACGCCAGCCAGCATAATAGGGCTCTAGTGCGGCACTGGCATTGCTGTCCCGTAGCAGCACAAAGTCCGGGCCTGGCGCATCCTGAGGATAGTGCCAACGATAAGCGGGCATGGTGCCCCTAAAATGGTGCAGCGGGGGTTTTTCCATTTTAACACTGACCCCTTGTTGCTTAGCACCGTTACGCAACGCCATTTGCCTTACCTGACGCGGGCTTGGCTTAAGCCACATGACCGGCGCCATCACAAATAACAATACAAAAATGATAATTAACCATACCATCACTGCTTCCACCCTATTTCAGTCGTACGCTGTTAACACGTTTAAAAAACCATGACGCAGATCGTTGTTAAGATTGTCCATGCAGCTTAAAGTAAAGGTTATCTAACAAAGTTTGCTTCTTTGTTAATTATCGCCAAGGAGATAAGCCATGAGCTATCACCATATTCTGGTTGCCGTTGACCTAACAAAAGATTCTCACAAGGTACTAGAGCGCGCGATCGTTATCGCTGAGCGCAACAATGGTGCCAAAATCTCCATTATGCATACCCTTGAGCCTTTGGGTTTCGCCTATGGAGGTGATATCCCGATGGACCTTACCAGCATTCAAGACCAATTGGATGATCATGCCAAGCAGCGCCTGGCTGAAATTGCGACCCCTCATATCGACAAGGCCGACCAGCACGTAGTGGTGGGCATGCCCGACACGGAAATTCATCGCTTCGCGGATGAACATAACGTTGATTTGATTGTGGTTGGCTCCCACGGAAGACACGGCTTTGCCCTGCTACTGGGTTCAACGTCAACAGGCGTGCTGCACGGCGCGCAGTGTGATGTGCTCGCCGTACGGGTTGGCAAAAAGGGCGAGAGCAGCGACGAATAAATATACGCGCTTATTCTCGGCGCCTGACTTGCATATCGAACGCTTCTGTTCAAAAAGCTACTATCCCCAAAGGCACCGACCAGGCGCCTTTGGGAACATACACTTGAGTTTCCGCTATTCGCCGTTGGCCATGGCTTCAAGCTCCATCCAGCGTTCCATGGCGGCTTCAAGCGCCTGCTGAGCATGCTCTAGCTCTTGTAGTTTCGCTGTTACCGCGCTGGCCTCCTGCTGATAAAACGCGGGATCGCCTACCACTTGCTCCAGCGCTTCGACATTGGCTTCAAGCCGCTCGATGTCGGCAGGCAATGCATCCAGTTCGCGCTGAAACTTATAGGAGAGCTTGACGGTTTTTTTAGCGGGTTCTTCAGGTGCCTTCTCAGGTGCTTTTTCTACCGCCGCGCTGGTGGGCTCGGTTTGTTGACGCGCCGCGCCTTCCCAAGGGGCAGGCGGTAGCTTACCGCCCTGACGTATCCAGTCGGTGTAACCGCCCACGTATTCACGGACAACGCCTTCGCCTTCAAAAGCCAGCATGCTGGTCACCACGTTGTCCATAAAGGTTCGGTCGTGGGAAACCAGTAACAGCGTACCGTCAAAGTCCAGCAACAGCTCTTCAAGCAGCTCCAGGGTTTCCATATCCAGGTCGTTGGTCGGCTCATCAAGCACCAACACATTGGCAGGCTGGGTAAACAGCTTGGCCAAGAGCAGACGATTAGACTCCCCGCCCGACAGTGCTTTTACAGGCTGACGCACGCGGTCAGGCGTAAACAGGAAATCCTGCAGGTAGCTCATGACATGGCGATCCTTGCCACCGACGCTGACTCGGTCACTGCCTTGAGCCACGTTGTCATAAACCGTTTTTTCCAGTTCAAGTCCTGCGCGCAGCTGGTCAAAATAGGCCACTTTAAGGTTCGTGCCTAGCTGTACACTGCCTTCGGTCGGTGCTAGCTCACCCAACAGAATTTTAAGTAGTGTTGTTTTGCCCGCGCCATTGCGCCCGAGAAAACCGATACGGTCGCCGCGCACGACTTCCAGGTTCACATTACGCAGAATAACGTCGTTACCAAAGCGCTGAGTCACCCCTTTAAGCTCGACTACCCGCTTACCGGTACGTTCACCACTATCAACGGTCAGGTTAGCAGTGCCTTGGCGTTCACGGCGCTGGCTGCGCTCGTCGCGCATGGCTTCAAGAGCACGTACCCGCCCCTCATTACGGGTACGGCGCGCTTTAACCCCTTGGCGTATCCAGGTCTCTTCCTGCGCCAGCTTTTTGTCGAACTCGGCATTTTCCCGCGCCTCAACTTCAAGCTCGTGCTGCTTGCGCGCCTGAAACTCTTCGTATTTGCCCGGGTAGCGGCCCAGCTTGCCACGATCAAGCTCAAGAATATTAGTCGCCAGCCTGGAAAGAAACGCCCGGTCATGGGTAATCAACAGCACCGCACCATTAAAAGCCAGAAGCTGCTCTTCAAGCCATGCAATGGTGTCCAGGTCCAAATGGTTGGTCGGTTCATCAAGCAGAAGTAAATCAGGCTCAGACACCAGCGCTCGCGCTAACGCGACCCGGCGACGCCAGCCGCCTGAAAGAGAACTCATCTCAGTTTCAGGAGGAAGTCCCAGCCGCGTTAGCACAACATCAATACGCTGATGGAACGACCAGCCATCAATCGCTTCGATGCGGGTTTGCAACGTCGCCATGCGATTCATGTCCGGGTCGGGATCGTTGATCAAGTGCTGATATTCAGACAGCAGCTCGCCCGCTTCAGGCAGACCCTGTGCGACCATGTCGAAAATAGTCATGCCCGATGACTCAGGTAACTCCTGAGCCAACACTCCAATTTTCAAGCCAGGCGCTCGCCAAACCGAGCCGTCATCAGCCTGAATATCACCCGCCACTAATTTTAAAAGCGTAGATTTACCGGTGCCGTTGCGCCCGACCAGCGCCAGCCGCTCGCCTTTTTCGACCGTAAGGTCAGCGCGGTTCAACAGTACTTGGGTGCCGTAGGCAAGTTGCAGCTGTTCGAGTCGTAACAAGGTCACGCAGTATCCTCCATCGTCGTGAGGCGCACAGTGTAACGCATGGACAGCAGTAGAGGGGAAGCTTCGCGCATTAGTCGATACGTGTGCTTAGCGTTACAATACTGGTTTGCTATTTTCGACGAAGGAGTAACGCTTGGCTTCATCGGCAGTCGATAACGTTTTACCTGAAGCGCTTCAATTTCGCCCTACGTCTCCGTTGGTCGATATTGGCGCTAATTTGACGCACGAAAGCTTTGATCGTGATCTTGATGACGTCATCGCGCGGGCTCATGCTGCTCATGTTAATACAATGATTGTCACGGGCACGGACCTGGCGCACGCCGAGCAGGCGATAGCCCTTTCCGGGCAATATCCCGGCCTTTTCGCAACGGCGGGCATTCACCCGCATGATGCCAGTTGCTGGAATGCAGACCTAGCCAACAAGATGAAAGCCTTGCACGCACATCCGAAGGTAGTCGCCGTTGGCGAATGCGGGCTGGATTTCAATCGCAATTTTTCGACGCCTGCCGAGCAAGAGCATGCGTTTGAAGCGCAGTTGGCACTAGCTGCTGAAAGCGGCCTGCCGCTTTTTCTACATGAGCGCGATGCAGGCGTACGAATGCGTGAAATATTGGCCGCTTGGCGCGATGATATCAGCGACGCGGTTGTGCACTGCTTTACCGCTGACCGCGATACGCTGCACGGCTATCTGGACCTGGATATACATATTGGCCTGACCGGCTGGATTTGCGATGAGCGTCGCGGCCATCACTTGCGCCCGCTGGTTAACGATATTCCGCTGGAGCGCTTGATGGTGGAGACCGACTGCCCTTACCTGCTGCCCCGCAATCTACCCGCTAAACTCAAAGGGCGCCGCCATGAGCCAGCGCTTCTGCCGTGGATCGTAAAAGAAATTGCCCAGTGGCGCGGCATCAGCGAAGCTGAACTAGGTAGCGCCACGACACAAACTGCACAGCGCTTTTTCCGCCTGCCTACAGAATCTTGAAAGGAGTACGAGCGTGGCCGATTACCCAGGATTTATTGCCATTGAAACGGGCGAAGAAGATGGCCTCCCCCTTGCCATAGCCTGGTCATTGCCCGATGGACGCGTTAAGGAAACCTTGATCCAACCAGACGATAGCTGGATCAAGGAAGATACCAATGCCATGGGCGCTTACAGCATCGAGGAACTTGAGAGCCTGGGCGTTAGCCCCCTTGAGGTGATTCGCGAGCTGGAAAACGATTACTTCTCCGCCACTCTCTATACCAGCGACAATGGTGAGGATGAGGCGGCGCTGGCGCGTCTATTTGATACGTATGGGTTGGACCCTTTTGTAGAACTGGCGCCGGCATCGGTGCTCTACCCGTCTATCACACCGGGTGAATGGCACCGCCAGCGACGTGAGACATTCAGCGAGCTGGGCCTGGAGCCCATGCGCCCCGAACATGAGCTTGAGGTCATGCTGTCCTTGCACCAGCGCTTAACCGAAACGGATTAAGCATTAGCAGCCACAGGCGCTTGACCCAAGACCGCTTGGCCTTGGGTAATCGCAGCGGCTAGTGGCTCTTTGCGCTGATAAAACGACGTCAACGCCACATAAAGGGCGTTGGCGCGCGTGGGCAGGCCTTCTTGTAAATAGCGCTGCTTTCGGGCGTTTACCTTCTCCGCAAATGCGTCACGATCGACGTCAACATCGCCCCCCAGGTTGTCCACGCTGACATGAAAGATGCGTCCACACGCGTCAGCAAACAGTGACTCCAACGCCTGAGGGGCAATTTCGGCTTGCTCAAAAGCGCTCTGCTCCTGGGCATTACGCCCATCGGGCAAATACCAGTAGCCATAGTCTTCCAACTGACGGCGCTTGGCACCAGCAATACACCAGTGGCTAATTTCATGCAGGGCGCTGGCATAAAACCCACGGGCAAAGATAATCTGATGATAAGGCGCTTCCTTGCTTGCCGGTCGATAAAGCGGCTCATCTTCACCCCGCACTAATCGGGTTTGATAGCGCGGCATAAAAATGCCGTCAAAGAGTGCCGTAATATCCTCAAGTAACCATTTGTTATCTGTGTGAACCACAATATCCTCGTTATTTAAGGCCTTTTTGCCTAGTATAACGGCCCTCGTTAGGTAGGCTGAAGTCTAAACGGCAAAAACCAGCGACTCCTGCTAATCTAGCGGCGTTTTATAGATTACTTTACTAACGGAGAGCCTTTCCTTGGCCCGCTTTGCTGACGATATCAAAACCACCTATTGGCCAGAAACCCGTGCCTTAATTTTATTGGCGCTGCCTATTTGTGGCGCGCAGCTTGCCCAGGCAGGCATGGGGGTAGTCGATGTCATGATGACGGGACGCTTTAACGCTACGTCGCTGGCAGCGGTCTCAGTAGGTACCAGTTTATGGGCGCCCTTGATGCTCTTTATGACGGGCACGCTCATGGGGCTTACCCCTATTGTCGCTTATCACCTCGGCGGACAGCGAAGCAATGCCATTCGCCCTGCGGTTCATCAAGGATTATGGGTGGCCTTGGTTCTAGGCATTATCGCCGCGATTCTGCTTAGAACCAGCGTCATGCCCATTTTCGAATTAATGGATGTACCGGCTCAAGTCGCTCAAGAATCAGCTGCTTATCTTTCAGCGGTGGCGTTCGGTATGCCCGGTATTGCCCTCTTTCAAGCATTACGCGCGTTTTCGGATGGCATGAACCATACGCGGCCATCATTGTGGATCAGTGTCATCGGTTTGCTCGTGAATATTCCGGCCAACTACCTGCTGATCTACGGCGGCGACGGGCTGGTCAATTTGTTGGGTAGCGGCGTTCCCGATATTCTGCAACAAATTCCGGCCATGGGTGCCTTTGGCTGTGGGATCGCGACGGCTATCTCCATGTGGACCATGATGTTAATCATGCTGCTGTACACTCGCCGAGGGCGTGCTTACCAAAACGTGTCGCTATGGCACCGTTTTACGCCTCCACAGCTGGCGGGTATTAAAGAGCTGATTTTTGTAGGCATGCCGATTGGCGTGGCTATTTTTGTTGAGGTGACCCTGTTCACCTTGATCGCCCTGTTTGTTGCCAGCCTGGGCGAGATAACCGTAGGTGCTCACCAAATCGCGCTCAGCTTTACCTCTATTCTGTTTATGCTGCCGCTTTCATTGAGCATGGCATTAACGGTACGCGTGGGTAATACCCTCGGCCAACATCGCCTGACACTGGCTCGCCAGGTTGCATGGAATGGTGTGGTGGTGAGCATACTGATTGCGGCGTTTAATAGCCTCTTTTTGTGGCTAACTGCCAAGCCGGTGATTGCCTTGTATACCTCGAACCCTGAGATACAGGCGCTGACCCTTACCCTCATTGCCCTTGCGGTCATCTTCCAGCTCTCTGATTCGCTTCAGGTGAACCTGGCAGGCGCGCTACGAGGGTATAAGGACACCCGCATCGTCATGGTCATTACAGTGCTGTCCTACTGGCTTGTAGGCCTTGGAGGCGGTTACTGGTTAGGTGTGCATGGTGCAAGCGGTTTAACCGAGCCTTTAGGTGTTCATGGGTACTGGATAGGCTTGATTGCAGGGCTTAGCACCGCCGCACTGTTGTTGGCCTGGCGTTTAAAATGGATTAGCCGACAGGGGTGAAAAGTGACAAACCTGTGGCTTCTCTTCGTTATGTTCACGGCAATGTCGGTTTTGACAGGTTGCAGCGATCATGAGGCAGAGCAGCCATGGGTCGCCTATCATCATCAGTTGGCCGAAGACCTGTCCTCGCCTCCGCTCGAGCGCACAGAAGTATCCAACATAGGGGCATTTCCAGAACGCCAAGAAAGGCTGATTGAGGTATCTGAAACCCGCGATGGCATACTCAATATTTACGCGTTGCGCGAGTGTCACATCACATCGCTGATTGCAGCCCGCAACAATCAGCTTGGCCGGGTTGCGCCGCCCAGCCAGCACTGGCTTTACGAGCGTGAGTTATGGCAACGCTTGGCGGCATGCCAGGAAAGCGATGTCCCAGACCGGTTAAGCGAGCGCAATAAAGAGCGCCTTGAACAGCTTACTGCTCTGAAAACAGCACAACTACCCGCTGTTAGCTGGAATGCTATTTTCGATTCTGATGAGTGGGTAAAAAGCTTCTCTCGGGCAAGCCAACCGCTAGCGATGAGTGATTTTCCAGCGATTGCGCAGCAGCTTGCCGCTGTCGATTATTTGCAACAAATGGTAGATAGCCAGTTTAGCCAAGCATGGCAGCAAGACTCCTCTCAGCTTGAAAACCACCTCAAGCACCTTCAAGAACGCCCCTTAACCGCCGAGATACTCCGCACACTGCTACTTTCCGAACAACGTTTGCAAGACGCCAGCGAGTACTTAAGCCAGCATGATCCTCACCATGAAGCGTGTTTAACAGCGTGGGACACTGAAGCACTGAACCTCCTTGAAGCTAACGCGCAACAGTGGCTACTCGCTATCAACAAGCTGATAAACAGCCAAAGCGTTGCCTTGCCAGAAGCGGTACGTGTTTACCAAACGCAATGGCTCTCACTTGATAACGCACAAGCGCCTTGGCAGCAGTATCAGCAGGCCAAAACGCACCACTTATCGCTTAGAGAAATGCACTCAGTCTGTTTAAGCGATTAAATATTCGCCTCCCTCTTAACCTTATGGGCAACCTGTGCTATTGGTGAAGGATGCGGTAAGCATTTCTTGCTTACCAATGTCGTGGCCACGCAGCATTAGGAGGGACATCATGAGCGTATCCCAGTCACCCCGCTCTGCCCAGGTCATCGACCTGGATACCGTGCGCCTGCGTCAGCAGGCGCAAAAAAGTTTGGTTCGTTTAGCGCCCGAGTTAGACGGGTTGGAAATGGTATACCAGCTCGCTGCGAGCCCCGATTCCTATTTTGGCATGCCCATTCTGGCCTGGGGCTTAAGAGCCGATGGCCATGTTGTTGGGTTGGTGCCCTGGATGGAAACACTAACCGCCTGCCAAGAGGTGGATAGCCAGGAAAACGGCTATTTTGTTGGCTATCGCGATCCAGAAACAGAAGAGATCTTTGAGTCACCGCCCGATCACAAATATTACGAGCTAACGGCTGCCGCTGACTATTTTGAGTATGAAGCGTCGGGAGACGTTACGCTCATCCAGCAAATTCCCGATACCCTGGGCACTCATGCGTTGTGCATGAATCACCCCAATGCACCGTGGCATATGAAACCCGTTTACGGATGGCGCTTGTACAGCGATGGCTCTATTGATGCCTTACTTGCTGATGAAGAAAAGGCCACAATGACACCCATTCTGTTGGGTGATAAGTGCCTCTACAGTGCACGCTCCTGTCACCCGAGCGTTTATTACTTTCAGCGCCATATCGCTAACCGTATTCTTGAGGAAGATCCCGCTACTCTTGAGACATTAGCCATGATGGTCGTGCGAGGCTATTCACCATTAGTCGATTTTTGCCGCGCACGGCTGCACATCTTTACGCTAAGCGTATAAAGTAAACGTAGCTTTCTGCTGATTCACTGCGGTCGACAAGCTCATGACCCAAAAATTGACAAAATTTAGGTACATCACGCGTGGTAGCAGGGTCCGTTGCCACAACTTTAAGCACTTGACCTGAACTCATATCACGCACTTTGTTGTGCATCAGCATGATAGGCTCAGGACAATAAAGCCCTGTGGTGTCCAGAACAGTGTCGTAGTGGGGTGAGGCATCAGTCGTGTCAGCCATTCATATCCTCGGTTTAGGAACTAGATAGCATGATTAAAGTTATCATCGAACGGCGTATTATGCCTGGCCTTGAAGATGAGTATGAACAGGCCGCACGCGAAGTCATGCGTGTTTCGCTCGGTGTCAGAGGCTTTGTCAGCGGTGAAACGCTGGCACAACAAGGCCATACGGATCGACGCTTGATGATTACCAAATGGCGCGATTTACGCGCCTGGAAAGAATGGCACGCCAGCGATGCGCGTGCCACTGCGATGCAACGTATTTTACCGCTATTAACAGAAGACGAGACGATCCGCATCTATGAAGCGGGCTATTAACACCTTAGTGGGTTAGCCTTACGTGCACAGTCACTTCTTCCCGGTCGTGATAAAGGTGCCTGCAGTTTATGTGGGCACCAACACCCGCGTTTTTAAGCGCTTCTTCCAATGTTTCCAAACAGCGCGTTACTTCATCCCAACGTTTCTTCATAGGTAGTTTGAGGTTAAAAATAGCCTCTCTACACCATTTACGCGTTAGCCAACGCTCGACCATCGCCAGCACCCGTACGGGCTTATCTACGATGTCACATACCAGCCAATCCAAACGCTGAGGCGGCTCCCAGGTAAAGCCATCTTCTTTAAGGTGGTCAATTTGCCCAGAGGCCATTAGCTGCTTATCCATTGGCCCATTATCAATGGCATAAACGTACATGCCCCGCTGCACCAACTGCCATGTCCATCCACCGGGCGCGGCTCCTAGATCTGCTGCCTGCATATGCGCACTCAAGCGCTCCTCCCACTCTTCGCGTGGGATAAACTCATGCCATGCTTCTTCCAGTTTAAGCGTAGAGCGGCTTGGTGCACGCGAAGGGAAGCGCAACCGACGAATACCGTTAAGCAGCTCGCTACGATTACCGGGAAAACTTATGCCTAGCTGGGCGCGATCACCATCGGTCCAAAAAATATGTAACCGACGCCCACCTGCCTTGCCGCGTAGCGCACCGCGTTTTTTCAACATGCTTTGCAACGGCTTGGTAAGGGCTTTGATCAGGCCAACCAGCGCCTTACCATCATTAGTATCGGGCGTTTCATGCCAGATTTCTTCAAAACTCCAGCCGCTAGCTTTAACCTGCTCTAAAATAGCGGTTAATCGATCATCTCGTGACAAGGTGAGTGCTGGTAAGGCCGCCAGGCTTTGACGAGCGAAAATAAGTCTTTTAAAAGCCGCCCGCCGGTGCAAGTCATTAACGGGTTCATCGTCTGTTCGCGTTAGGCTGACCCACCCTTCCCCATAAGCAGGTTCACAGGGTACCCCTTGGTGCTTTGCATGGTGCTGCATTTCTGACAACGCATCATGTTCAAAACCAGGGCGGCAGTAAACTAACCACGATGTCGGTACCGTTTTACTCACCACTTCACCTCAAATTGCGTCTATCACCCAAAGTGACAGCCGGTTGATATAGTCGCTGGGGACGCATCATACCATTAACACGTGTGCTTTATTTTCTTCCACGCAT
>NZ_JBQSVY010000015.1:0-64151 GCF_052446175.1 Halomonas sp. AOP43-D1-4 | reverse complement strand
GCAGCGTCAACGAAAGGATCGTAATCGCTGGTATAGTGCGCAGTATCCAACGCTTCGTAGTAAGCTGATCGCTGCTCTACCTTGATCAGGGCGGCACGGAATCCTGTTTTCATCAGCTCAAGGTCACGATAGAACCGACCTTCTTCCATCTTGGAGCCATCGCTACAGGTAGCTACGTCCTTTAACCCAAGGTCGATGCCGACAGCTCCCTGCCCAGTAGATGGCTTGACCTCTACGTCAACTGCGACGTTGAAGTACCAGCGGCCCAGGCTGTCTTCGTTGAAGGATCCTGAGCGGAATTTGTATTTCGACAGGCCGTAGCTATCCCAGACCTTGAAATGGTTGCCGTTGTGGAATACCTGCCCATTCTTCCACTTGGCCGCGCCGGTATTGACCGGAATCCAGCCAAGTGAGCGTCTCACACCCCGAGACTTACGCCACTGTAGGCGAGTCTTCTTGAATTGCTTGCGACGGACGACGTATTCGGCGGCAACACACTGCAAGGTCTGGCTGTGCAGGCCGAGGTCCTTGCCGGCACCTTTGGTATAGGGGTGCATGTCGTAGGCGGACAGAAACAGACCATTCTCCCGAATGGTTCGGGATGACAGTTCGTTCAAGTAGTTCTTCACGCTACGAGCCATGCGGTTCAGCTCTGATGCGTGTTTGTCCTTCACTCTGACCTTGAGGGTCTTGGTCTGTTTCATGCCTTAGAGTATACTTGGTCTATGGACAACAAACAAGCTATCAGAACAGGTCGCCACTGCGTTTCCCTTATGCACGCTCATTTGGTCTTCGTCACTAAGTACCGCGGCAAGGTGTTTAACGCAACCCAACTCACCACGCTGGAAAGGATATTGCGCGATGTATGCAAAGATTTCGAGGCAGATCTAGAAGAGTTCAATGGCGAGGAAGACCACGTACATCTGCTGGTCAACTTCCCACCCAAGGTGGCGGTGTCTCGGCTGGTCAACAGTTTGAAAGGTGTATCCAGCCGTCAGATGAAGCTGTACCACCCTGAACTAATCCAGACTGCTTACAGAAAGAACGCCCTTTGGAGCCCTAGCTATTTTGCTGGCAGCGTTGGCGGGGCGCCTATTTCTATCGTGAGGCAATACATTGAACAGCAGAGCAGGCCTACCTAGGGCCGCTTGTGCGGCCCACGCTATTAGAAGTACGGGGTTTTTCGCGCATTTTGATAAGGCAGATTGGTTCATGAATTTCTGGCATGGACATTATTACTGACGCCCTTCTACTATATCGTCTACTCGCGCTTCCTCGATATGCGGAAGGCGTACCAATTCCAGCTTGCCGCTTTGATTGATGTCGATACACTCAGCGGCTTTGCTGCAGGTGTCGAGCTAGAGCCTCAGCATGTCGGTAGGATGGTAGCCCGAGCGTGCGGTCGCCAGCCTCACACGTTCAAAGCTAAGAGCTTCGAGGTCGAGAGAATCGACGTACAGGTTGATCACGCAGATGGATATGATCGCTGGGAATCAGTTTCTCGGTAGACGGTGGTGACAGGTCGAGCATCACTCATGATTTAGCGTGCTATGCGATCAGGAATGCCTGAAAGCAGTTTTTGGAACGGACTTTCGGCATGTCACCGATGCCGAGGTGAGACGGGTGGTCGAAAAGCTGAATGACCGCGAAAACGACTTGGCTATATAGGATGCTGGCACAAGTGTTACTGGGAGAGTGCTCAGAAGCTCTAAATACCCCAGGTGCTGCACTTATTGCTTGAGTCCAAGATTGAAACAAGAAAATACCGGTCTTTTTTCCATCAGATCGGCTTTCACCGGACTATGCAGTAGAACACTGCGCCATTTGCATACGATAGTAGGTACCCTGCCGTGCCATCAGCGCATTGTGATTACCACACTCGGTTACACGTCCCGCTTCGAGCACAACAATCCTGTCTGCTCCCTGCACCGTGGACAGCCGATGGGAAATCACTATGACGGTACGACTCTTCACCAGATAATTCAGCGCGCCCTGCACTAGCGTTTCATTCTCTACATCCAGAGATGCGGTGGGCTCATCCAGTACAAGAATAGGACTATCTTTGAGAATGGCGCGTGCAATACTGATACGCTGGCGCTCTCCGCCCGACAGATTCCCGCCGCGTTCGCCCACAATAGTCTCATAGCCTTGCGGTAAGGCCTGCACAAACTCGTCACAATTAGCCAGGCGAGCCGCTTGCTGTACCTCTTCCCGGGTTGCCGACGGCCTGGCGATATGAATGTTGTGCAGCACCGTATCGTTAAATAAATAGACATCCTGGAAAACGACCGACACAAGCCCGCTTAATTCGGCTGCGCTCATGTGACGGATATCGGCGCCACCAATCCGTATCGCCCCACACTGAGGGTCTGCATAACGTTGCATTAGTTTCATTAATGTCGTTTTGCCGGCCCCCGATGGCCCGACGATAGCCGTCATGGAGCGTTCAGGAATAGATAAGGAGACATCACACAAACCGACCTTATTGCTATTGGCATACTGAAACGACATCTGGCTGAACTCAATTCCATAATCCCGGGGCTGCTGTTGCGGTTCAAACACAACCTGATTAGGCTGCGCTCTCAAGGTATCCAGATCGCCCATCGCTGATTCCAGCATATCAAACATATAGGTGTATAACACCAGACTGGATAATGGTTCGGCAAAGCGAATGACAATAACTAAAAACGCGCCAAGTAATGCCAACGGCAATTGCCCGATCATCACCAGATAAACACCAAGCAGCATCACCGTCAGCATCCCCAGCTCAACCATGCTCGTCATCAATAGATTAGGACTGGAGCCCAGTTGTGTATCCTTTCGCTGCATGGCTTCCAGATCGTCGAATCGGGCCTGCAAGCGATGACGCTGTGCGCTCTCCTGCCCTACTGCCTTCAAAATAGCCAAGCCCTGAATATATTCCACCGCATCTGAATATAATGCCTTATGCGCTTCATCAACGCCGCGCGCCGATTGACCGAAGGCCGGTCTTCTGCGGTGGTAGAAAAACACGATTGCTGGAAAAACGGCCAGCAGCGCTAACGATAACCGCCAGTCGTATGCAAGCAAAACGATAGCGACGATAATCGGCACGAGCAGCGACGTAAAAATCGCGTTGGCCACACCCAGAACATAGGACAGAGTACTATCCACACTGGTCAGTAGCGTATGGATCAACTCTCCTGAGCGCGCGCCCTGAATATCCTGCAACGGCATCTGACGCATCTTGCGCCCAAGCTCGGTACGCAAAAACTGCGTAATCATGAT
The DNA here is from genome assembly GCF_052446175.1 of Halomonas sp. AOP43-D1-4. Classification (NCBI taxonomy): domain Bacteria; kingdom Pseudomonadati; phylum Pseudomonadota; class Gammaproteobacteria; order Oceanospirillales; family Halomonadaceae; genus Halomonas; species Halomonas sp. AOP43-D1-4. The sequence goes on along the minus strand of NZ_JBQSVY010000015.1, from coordinate 60,884 downwards.
CATCTCGCCACGGAACTCAAAATGATAGGCACGCCATCGCAGCGCCGCTGAAAATGCAAAGCAAAGCGTAAAAATGCTTAACCAGACCAGCGCACTGTTCATATCATGAGTAATACACAGCGCGTCAATCAACGGTAATATGCTAGCCAACGCCAAACCTTGCAGAACCGCTGACAAACCTAATTTAAAGATACTAGACCGCAATGACTGGGCCCGATCACCCGCAGTACGCATCAGGGATTCCCAGGTTTTTCGTATTGGCGCGAACCTGCGATTCTCCATGGCTATTTCGGTTGTGTTCATACTGACGGCTCCTGGCCCGAAGTATCAATAAAGGACTGACGAATTGACCAGCCCTGAGCTCGCGTACGTTGCTCCCACATGCGATAATACAATCCGTTTTGGACGAGCAACTTATCGTGCGTCCCACGTTCACGGAGCAGGCCTTTTTCTAGAACTACGACCTGATCGACATCACGAATCAGCGACAGGCGGTGTGCAACCACTATGACCGTACGTGACCGCATCAATGCAAATAACGCCTGCGTGATAGCAACTTCATTTTCGGGATCGGCATAGGCTGTTGCTTCATCGAGCACGAGAATCGGTCGATCCAACAATACTGCTCGGGCGATTGTAATACGCTGGCGCTGACCCCCAGAAAGAAATACTCCACGCTCTCCGACCGGCGTGTCGTACCCTTTTGGCAACGGCATAATGAAATCGTGAGCTTGGGCAATTCTGGCTGCCTGTTCCACGTCCTTGGCTGACGCATCGGGACTGCCCAATCGGATGTTGTCTGCGATACTACCTGAAAAAAGAAAATTCTCTTGGAATACGAAGCCAACGATTTGCGACAAATCATCAAACGTCATATCCCTGATGTCCACCCCGCCTATCCGTATAGCGCCTTGGTCGGGATCCTGAAAGCGCGGCAGCATCGCGGCCAGCGTGCTCTTTCCGGCACCCGAAGGCCCGACCAGCGCAGTCACTGTGCCCTGCGGCACACTAAAAGATACCTGCTCCAGCGCAGCCTCGCCGGCTTCGTCATAGGCATACGAAACGCCGTCAAACTCGATGCTATAGTCGGCTGGCTTGCTGGCCTTATCAGCAGCAACTTCCCGGATAGTCGGCAAGTTGTTAAATTCATAAATGCGCTCAACCGGCTCTGCAATTTTCTGAAGAGTCGATTGCATAAACAGCAAGGGTAAGATGGTTTCCGCCAGTATGGCACTCACCAGCAGAAAGCCCACCCAGCGCCAAAGTTCCAACGTTCCGTCTCCGTAGAACAAGGCACCGATCCACAGTAGAAAAGTCAAAGTGAACAGCGGATTGAGCAGCACCATCAGCACATTGCCGAAACTGGCCACTTCGCGGTACCACCGCGACACAAACGCGGAGAACCGGTCCAGCGCATTCTGATAGCGACTAAACGTCGAATGCCCCCCATCAAATGTACGCACCACCGGCATTGCTTGGATGAACTCCACAATCGACGCATTCACTTCCTCACGGGCTTCTCCATAAACGTGAGTAGCCTGGCTATTATTGGCCGCGACCCGTCTGAGATAAAGCATCACGGTCACCAGAATCACAATCACCACTAGGGCTAGCCGCCAGTCCAGCCAAACGAGAAAGCCCAATGTGAAAAGCGGCGCAATCATTACGCGTGGAAACATCGGTGTCGTGTCGGCCACGAAAGCGTGTAGATCGCGGATGTCATCAACCAATACTTTGGACATTGCCCCGGTTCCCTGTTTTCGTATCGTCGCATTGGAAAGACGGGCAAAGTGCGCACTCAGTTGTTTGCGTAGGATATTTTCCAGACGAAACGCTGCCAGATGAGATAAGTAGAAAGCGGCCAAGCGCAGACAAAATGAAAGTACCACGCAGGCAACCATCGCAACGATCCAGTATCCCGCATGCGTAACCGCATTCTCTTCAAGATTCAGGATCAGAAATGCCAGAATTAGTGCTGTGCTCAACGAGGCGATTGTAGAGAGAGCCGAACATGCATATACCCAGCGCATACGCGCTCGAATGGGTTGGATCAGCTCCCAGACCCCGGGGCTGTGCGTCCCCTCGGGGGGGGTCGACTGTTGTTTATTCCTATCCGTCGCCTCGTCTTTTTTCATTACCACATCACCATCTCTTGTGTGTTCGCATCATTCAAAATTTCAGACTATAGTTAATACCCACCGAGCGACCTCGACCATATGCAGCCTGGGCCTCAAACTGGTTTGTCCATGACACAAGGGAATAGTATTGCTTGTTGAAAATATTCTTACTCCAAATGGTCAAGGCATGCGGACCTCGCTCCAGCCCGACTGATAGGTCTGCCAGGGTATACCCCCTCGCCTTGTAGGTATTGGCATTATCTCCATAATGGGAACCCATATGATTGACATCAATGCGTGAAGTCACACTTCCTATCGGAAAATGACGGCGGTATGTCGCATTCACGTTAGCCTGGCTTAAGGGCACTTGCATCGGTCGCACGCCCTCCAGTTCGGGATGATCATCCCAGCGGGTAATCACCGGATCGGAACGGCTGTACGATGCGCCCACCTCCAACTCAGGTGTTACCCTGAGATTGACTTCGGCCTCAAAACCGCGATTGCGCTGCTGGTCCACGCTCCAAACGGAATACGGCGACGCCAGAGTATAAACGGGGTTACTCGAGCGGGACTCGTAAAGCGCCACGGAAGTGTATAAACGGTCATCAAACCAGCGTCCTTTAAATCCCAGTTCGGCCGTTACCCCTTCTTCCTTATGATAGGTCGAAAGCTGGTCAATGACATAAATGCCGGTCGGGTAATAGCTTTGCGCTACGCTACCATACACCAGAGACTGATCGTTCAGGTGCCAGGTCGCAACGCCCGAGAGCAACAGCGTCTTGTCAGTCACAGAGAGGCTTTCTCCGTCCTGAAATCCTTTTCCTACACCATATGTTTTATCGATTTGATATCTTGCACCCAGCCTGAGATCAAACTTTTCATTGAGCGACCATGGCATCTGACCGTAAATGCCCACCCCTTGTTGTGTCTGATTTGTTCCATAATCGATATCACCCATCCCCAATATTAATTTGGTGGAATCATAACGATTGTAATAGCCATCCACGCCCGCAATCCATTGCAGGTCAGCATCTGTATTGCTACTGAAACGAAGATTTTGACTAAGCAGGTGATTATCCTGACTCGTAGACATTTCAGATTGCAGTAAGGGGTGATCACCGCCGTCCACATCTAGCAAACCATTATCACGGTAAGACGTCCACCCGGTAGTAGACTGGAATTCAACTCCGTTCAGATCATGACGAATATCAACGCTCGCCCCCCGTACTTGCGAGTAAGTGAAATCATCTGTGTCGTGGCTCAACTCTCCAAAGTCCAGCTCCTCGCCAATCACGCCCACATAGGAATTGTAATGTTGGTAAGGACGCATGGTTTGGGGATTGACAGTAACCAGCAGCGGTCCGCTCTCCCGGTAATTGTAGCCGTACGCATTGGCCACAATCCTGGTTTGATCTGTAGGCGTAAAGATACCTGTCAATGAAAAATTCTTACGATCCCGGTCCGCTGTAGTATTGCCGGTACGCACATTGGTCAGCCAGCCATCGTCCGTATTCATCGAAAATGCGCCGCTCAATGAAAATTCCTCGTTAAACACATGATGATAACGAGCATTTGTATTGACGTAACCGTCCGATCCCAACCCGAAACCCAGGGTGCCCTCGGACTCTTGCGGCTGCCTGGTAAAAATATTGATGGCACCTGACAGACCATTGTGCCCGTTCAAAATTTGTTGCGGCCCCTTCAGCACTTCAATCCGTTCGACATCACCTGAAATGGCCGGATTTTGCAATTCCACCAGACTTTGGGGAATGCCATCGATATTGACCGCAACGCTGCGACCAAAAATTTCCGAGAACTTACCAATACCGCGTATATAGGGATACTTGGGCCCGCCGGTCAATGAGCTGACCAAGGTGACGCCCGGAACGCGCGCATTCAATTCGGATAGCTCCGTCAGATTCATCGCTTCAATATCATCACTACGCAAAACGGCAATCGATCCAGCGGTCTTTGCAATCTCCTGATGAAAACCGAATCCCTGAACAATAATCGGCTCCAGTGCTTCGACCCCTGGCTCAGTTCCGGCAGACGTCGTGCCAACGGGCGTTGCAGTCTGTTGAGGTAAAGACGCTCGCACCGAAGAGGTCAGTAATTCGGCTGATTCCTGCTGCAACTGTGCCGACGCAGAATTGGGCAACACCATCCCTACTCCTGCTCCTAACGCGGTTAAAATCGCCACCCGGATAGGAAGCACCCCTTTGTTTATTTTTGATTCCATCGTTTCATTCCATGCGCTAAATGAAGGTTTAAACCACATTGACCACCACAGTTTCAGGCACGCGATTGTCAATCCTGCGCAGTACCCATGATAAGCGCGCGCACAAAACAATCGCCAGAAAACACTGGCTCAACAGATAGGCGTACCACCATCCTGCCGCGCCCATACGCGGGACCAGGATGTCCGTAAATGCCAGGACATAACCAAAAGGAAGCCACACCAACCAAGAGACGACCAAGTAAATCAGCATGACCGCAACGCCATCGTCCAAACCGCGCAACAAAAATGCGGCAACAGTGGTCGTCGTCAGGATCATCAGGAGCCAGGGAAGCAACTGCGCCAGTTGCCGCGCCAGCGGCAATAACGCCGCGTCGGGGTCATACAGTTGCAGGATAGGTTCCGGGTAGAAGCCGAGAAGCAATGCCGGCATCAACATTAATAACAGGCTGACAATCAAACATTTGGCCGCCATGGCAATTAACCCGCGTGAATCCATACTGCCACTGGACCGCGCGATCAGAATAGATGCGGCCATAGCCATACCGCCGGTTCCCACCAGCGCTATTCCCAAGATATTGAACGCCAAAGAATGTGCCCCGATGCTTTGCACACCCAATGAAGAAATGGAAACGCCCATGATACTCAGAATAAATAAATCGGAAACGAAATTGAATGCAACGGGAAGGCCTGATTTTGTAAAAAACAGCAGCTTGCGAGCAGAGCAGTCTTCTAGCCCCACTGGGGTTTTCCAGATCAAACGTATCTCGTGCTGCCATAGGCTGAACACCAATAGAATCACATTGATTGTTGAATAGTAAGCGACACTCGACAGTGCAAACCCGACGACTCCCATTTGCGGGAACCCAAAATGTCCCAGTACGATGGCGTAGATCACCAGTGTTTTTACCCCAAGCCCAGCCAGCACCGACGCGGTTACTAGCAAGGGGTAACTGAAAGCCTCAGCAAAGTTGCGACCCAGCAGGAAGAGCACATTTCCCAAAATGAACAAGGGTACGAAATAGAGATAAGTCCTGACCCCATCCGCAAGATCAGGTGTCACGCCAGATATGATCATGGCGCTTTCGCTAAACACGACAATGAGCGCGCCGAAAACCAGCGAAATTCCCACAGACACGACGATCGCCTGGCACAGAAACGGCATGATGCTGGCAGTGGCCCCCACTCCTTTCATTCTGCTCACCGCCGGCACGACCGCGTATACTAAACCGCTAACAAATGCCGTAGGCAAAGCCTCGATCAGTGTCCCGACTGAAATAATGCCAAGCATTTGCATACCGCTACGGCTTGCCATCATGGTTTCAACGAAACTATTGGCCATCTGCAACAGCATCGATAACACTATCGGCCCCGCCAAAAGCATCAGAGGCACAAACACTTTTTCCGAATACCGAACACTGCTGCTAAGTGGCGCTTCCTCGCCTAACATCTGTGTTTGACTTGTCATGAGGCTTCAACCCGTAAGACCTAAAGCATTGCGCCCATATCATAAGTAGATTGTATAAAACCTCTACAAACTATAAGACCTGCTTGATGATAATGATAATCTACATGCGAACTATTATCATATAGTATACTATTAAAAGTGTAAATGATATAATTCTTGTTGTTATCGCCCGCCCCGAACAAATTGCGAGCTGCATTTTTTGCTTGCAAAGAATTTCATTTATCCTGACTACGGCATGTCTGTGATCAGTCAATCATGCTATCTTCCGGAGAGTCGTATATGCCTTCAATCGAACCGGCAAAAACTTCCGTAAAGAAAACGTTTATACCATCAGACTTACAAAAAGCATTGCTAAACAGCTCGTTATTGCAGACAGATAACCAGCTCTACGTCGAACAACTCCATTTATCCGTCGACGGAAAATTCGATCTGGATGCATTCGAGCAAACTTGGCAGTGGTTGATCCAAAGGCATTCCGCCCTGCGCTCAGCCTTTGTTTGGGAAAACCAGTCGGATATCTGGCAAGTAGTTCTTAATCAAGCAAACTTGCGCATTGAACGTATACCGTTGGCTCCCGGCACAAAGGCACACGCTGACAAACAACTGCAACAGTTCATCGAAGAAGATGGGCAAAAGGGTTTTAAACTAGACGCAGCGCCACTGGCCCGCGTAACAGTGCTTGAAGAAAATCCGCAACGGCGCCATATTGTCATCACCATGCATCATGCGATCATGGATGGCTGGTCTTTTACCTTGCTGACTGAAGAAATGGCCTTTGGATACTTGGCATATATTGAGGGCAAGGAACCTGAGCTTCCAGTTCCGGCAGGTTTTGAGGTATACATTGACTGGATCCGGCAACAGGACTTCACAAGTGCAAAGCAGTTTTGGACACAGGCCCTGAGTAAGATCGACAGCGGCACAATCTTCCCCCGTTCGCTCGCGGCAGGCAAGCGTCAGGACGAGCGCTACCGTTTCCTCACTGACACTTTCAGTCAGGCAGAAAGTGTGCGCTTGCAATCCTTCTGCAAATCGGCGCATATCACAGGCAATATTCTTGTCAGTGCTGCATGGCTGATCCTTCTACATGTCTATTGCGCTCGTTCAAACGTGACTTTCGGCAGCGCTTACTCCATACGTCCATTAGATCTGCCCGGCAGCCAGAGTATTGTGGGGCCGCTGATCAATACAATCCCGATCAACGCAACCATAAACAGAGACACACCATTACAGGCATTTTTGCTGTCGCTAAGCAGCGACATGGTTGACTACCAGGTGCATTCGGCTTTACCGCTGACAAGCATCCTGGAGCACTTACCAGATCATGTCACCAGCGGCAGCGACAACCCGCTATTTGAATCATTACTTATTTCAGACAGCTTCGTCCACACCAGTGGAAACGACACCTCGGACGAAAGCGTCATGCACGTCACCAATCACGAAACGCCCGAACGGGTCGCCTATCCAGCCGTCGCCAAGTGTGATCTGCAACACATCCGGCTCTCCTATCATGTCGATCGACTGCAGCCTGGCATTGCACAGGACATGGTGCATTACCTGAAGAATCTGCTTCTATATATGGCTGACAAACCAGAAACAACGATTATGCAGGCAATCGACCACCTCAGCAGGCTTCACCCCACACCGGCCGGCCCCACCAACCAGGGTCGGGATACTCTATGTCAGCGAATACATCATAATGCGCTCCATTCACCCAACATAGTTGCTATCCGCGACACGCACAGCGAGATTACCTATGCCGAATTGTCGCAACATATTCGGACCATGGCAAAAAATCTGCGTGCGCAGCCCAGCCATATTATAGGCGTTGCCTTACCGCGCGACGCGAGGGGGTTAAGCAGCATGCTCGCCATCTTGGAATGCGGCGCATGCTATTTACCTCTGGATACGTCCTATCCTCCGGAACGATTGCGTTTTATCATTGAGGATGCGGCCCCTTCAACAATTATCGTCAACGACACTCAAACACTGCATGCTTTGCAGTTGACGTCACCTGTCAGGACAGTTACTTACGACGCGCTACACGCACAATCTGCGGACATCCAGCTACCAAACACTGATCCAGCGCAACAGATTCCCGAAGACGAACCAGCTTACATTATCTATACGTCCGGCTCCACGGGCCAGCCCAAAGGATCAATCAACACCTATCGCAGCGTACATGCCATCATGAATCTTTGTGACCGGCTCATGGATGTCCCTGGGCAGCGAGTATTGCAGTTTGCGCCGCTTAACTTCGATGTATCGCTACTTGAATCCGCCCTGGCTATCGCTGCCGGTAGTACACTAGAGATATTGCCGGACACGATGAAGACATCCGTTGACTTGGTACAACACTTTATCAAAGAGCATGCGATCAGTTGCGCCTGCCTACCCCCGGTTATGGCCGCAACGCTAACCCTCGACGTAGTCCCAACACTGCGCACACTTATGACTGTCGGTGAACCCTGCCCCCCTCTGGTCGCCAGAATGTGGGGGGAAACACGACGTTTTTTCAACCTGTACGGACCGACTGAAGCGGCTATTATCACGCTGTTCAATGCCGTTCATGAAACTGGTCACAACACGGCTATCGGCATGCCTGTAGACAACGTCGACATTGCCCTGCGTGACCATGATGGGCTGGTGGTGCCTCGTGGTGTGTCTGGTGAGCTGTGGCTGCACGGCGCCAGTGTGGGAGGCGGTTACCTGAATCGGCCCGATACAAATGACCGTGCTTACCGATATGGCGGTTATATGACAGGAGACAACTGCTACATCGACACCAACCAATTAGTTCATTTCATCGGACGCTACGACCAGCAGATACAGGTCCGCGGTTACCGCGTCGAGCTGGGCGAAATCGAACACACTCTTTGCCAAGTATTAAAGGCACGAGAAGCCATAGTGCTCACCAGCAATGACCAAGTTTTTGGCATTTCACTACATGCCTTTATCCGTGGACTCACTGCTTCGCAACAAAGCAACACCCAACTACGGTCTATGCTAAAGAAACATCTACCTGAACATATGTTGCCTTCGAGCATTCAGTTTATTACAGAATGGCCCTTGAACCGGAATCTGAAGATTGATCGTGCGACGCTGCAGAAGAAGATCACCAACACGGCTCAAAAAGTTGCCTTCGAACCATGCACAACCGCAACAGAACAGGTATTGGCAAAACTGTATTCAGAGCAGTTCAAAATATCGGTTGCGGATATTGGTCGCCATTTCGACTTTTTCGCCAATCGCGGACAGTCGCTACTTGCCGCTGCAGCGGCGCTCAAGCTTCGAAAAACACTGGCTTGCCCTGAGATTCCGCTCGATATCATTTACCAATTTCCACGTCTCGGAGAATTGGCCTATTATCTGGATGGCGCTCAAAACGATACATTGTCAAAGAAAACTGTTGGACACAATCATGCTTGATTCCCCTCAATCCGTTGTCAATCTATTTCCCCTGGCTAATTACGATCAAACCGCAGAATGCTGCATATATTGCCTTCCTTCTGCGGGTTCCAGCGCATCCATGTATGCAGCGTGGAGCCAGGCAGTGCCTAATTGGCTGACGGTCAAGGCGGTCGAATACCCAGGCCGCGGCACCCGAATAAACGAACCACTCACCCACAGCCCTAATCAGATTGTTGATGATATCACTACCGCCATCGTCGCAGACACCAGGCCGTTCATCCTGTTTGGACATAGCTTAGGCGCAGCTATCGCATGGTGCATCGTTGCTCGCCTGAAAGCACTTGGTCAGCTGGATCGACTTATATTGCTTGTCATAAGCGGACGTCCCCCGCCAGAGCATGTAGAACGGGATAGTAAGCGCCATGAACTTCCTCGCGAGCAATTCATTGATGAAGTCACGAAATACAGTGGTCTGCCAGACGACATTCGGCAAAATACGGAAATCATGGATTTCTTTTTGCCTATCATACGCAACGACTTCCATATGAACGATGTGTTGTCGCAAGAAACTCCTGACCCAATCGATATTCCGCTGCTGGTCTTTAGCGGCGCGGACGACGACGACACCAATATGCCTATGGCGATGCAAAATTGGGAAAAGTACAGCACCCGATGGGCAGGTCACACCCGCTATCCCGGAGGTCACTTCTTCCTGCGCGAAACGGATGTCATGAAGGACATGTTGAGCCGTATTTGCGAACATATAGATCTGCGAGAACGTAGTGAAATAACGGGTAGTGATACCGCAAGCACCATCGCTCAAAAACACTACCACACGGCGAAAGGGCTACGCGTCAGCTACCGTATTGAAGGGCTGGCCCATGGATTCCCGGTGCTAATGCTACACGGTGGAGTAGGTGCCTACCCGTTGTCCAAACCACTAAAGGAAATTGCAGCCAGCTTTAGTATTGCGCTAATTACTATCAATAGGCCCGGTTTCAATGGCTCAGATCTTGATCCTGAGATCAAACGACTGGAGACATTCGCAGATATAGTGCAGCCGCTGCTACTGCAGGAAAAGATAGTTAAATTTGGCGTGATCGGACTGTGTGCAGGCGCGCCTTTTGCCCATGCATTGGCAAATCGGTACCAAGACCGCATTGCAGGAGTCTGGATATTAAGTGGCATTCCCGATATTAATCTTCTCGAACAACATGGCCTGGAGATTGAAGAGCCCTTGAAGCAAAACCGAGATATCTCTCAAAACACACCAGAGGCCGAGTTGGGAACCCTGATCACACAAGGCATTCGTGAATTCCAACAGACCGTAGACCAAACTTCCTTAGACCCTAGTGCACCACCTGCCTGGGATGCCCGATATCATGCAAGCGGGATTCTGCTGGCTGACTATCTGGACATGCTGCAATGGCAGTTGCAGCAAAACTGCCTGCCTATGGCCCGCGAGTGTAAATTAATCTACCAGCCCTGGGGACTTGACCAAACGCAGCTAAATCTACCCATGACCTTCTGGCATGCCAAAGACGATTCCGAAGTTCCATTCTCAAGTGTAAAGGCCATGGTAGACCTGCTGCCCAATGCAACACTCATCGTACAGGAACAGGACTCGCACTATCCTTCCGATCAAACCATGCTGCAACTGTTCGATTCAATTCAGCAGACCACCAATGCTGGTGCTCTGACAAAGGATCCTGCCTGAAAGTAAAAATGAAACAGTGCTTTCGGCGGTACAGCGCCCGCCAGAGCGATTACCGACGATGGCAACCTTCCAGACACGCCTCTACTGGCCCACTCCAGGCTAGCAGGGGCAAGGTCCAACGTACACACCCGACACCCCGATCCTAGCCCGTTTACCCGGACTATCTTTTGCGAAGTGTCTATTTCGTGCAAATCATCGACCAGGCCCTGCCCCGTAAACTTCAAATAGGCTTCCTTGCGAGTCCAATAGCGCAGGAAAACAGTAGCCTTTTCATCTGCTGGCGCGGCTTCCCATATAAGGTATTCCGGACCGGCCAACACCGTATCTGCCAATTCAACATACGTCTCCAATGGCAAACTCTCGACGTCAACGCCTACACTTGACTTGGCAGCGCCAACAGCAATCGCCAAATGCGCACGACTGTGCGAAAGAGAAAATTCAGGCGCCTGGTGATGCACCGAAGGATCTAACATAGGTTTGCCCCTCGCTGACACAACAAACTGCAGCTTACTCGGATCGGGCTCTAGCATTGTCCAGGCTAGAAACATGCGCAATAGGCCATGCGCTATAATGAAGTCACGTCGCAATGTATCGGAACGAAATGCGTGAGCTCGCTGCTTTTCCGATGCACACAGTAAATCGTACCAAGGTGCAACAATACGCTCAGGCATCAAAGATTCGGAAGCATACCCAAGTGGATGCGTCAATACAAAATAAGCATCCATCTCCTTCAAAAATTGCATAAATACATACTAGTCGTCTTGCGGTCCCATAGAGTAAAAATAGGCATCTTGAATATGGCGGCTTTTTTTATTGAATTTATCACAATGACAACCTAATTTTAATGAAGACTTGTTGCAATTTATATTAATAGCCTGGGCTGCTATATTCTAACCTAAATGTCTCACGTGGTATAAATGAAAGTAGCTTAAAGTATTAAGGTTTCAGGGGCTTACACCAAAAAAAACCAGCAACAGCTTCCAAAACGATACCTGAAAACTCAGCCTGGTTACGGCGTATTTCACGGGAAACGGGTAGATGGAGCTCGCTCCAAGATCCGGGAAATTTGCCTCGGGTTCATGCCTTGGCCACGGCCCACCAGGAGAGTGACACGTTCTTCAATACTGAGTTCGACGTAGGACATGGAGCAAGACCATAGCTGAAGAGTCTGGTATTGCACCCAGCTTCTGCGACCAAACTCATTGTTCTGCGAGTCTTCCGCATTTTTATTAAATGCAATCAATTAAGACTTTGATCGCACAAGTGTAGAACTGCCTCGATAAAAAAAACATCCACTCAACGCAGTCAACAGGCTGGCCCCGATGAATGGAAGCGCATCTCCATAGGTCCAAGTGCTTTGCACGCCAACGCTATACAGATAACTGACGACTATCGGACCGATTGCATTTGCCACACTTGCAATAGATACCAGAGCACCCTGTATTTCGCCCTGCTCGGAGGGCAGCACCGCATTTGAATAAATGCTGTTGATCGCCGCATTGCTGACAGACCCAAGCGTATATGGAATGAGCGCCAGATAGAAGAACCACGGATGAACTGACACAGCAATCAATAACATGCCCGTTCCAAACATTGCATATCCGACAAAACATGACTTTCGATTACCCAATTTTTTATAGGCAAAGTCCACGACCACTGTCTGCACCAGAACCATGAGTACACCAATCAAAACCAGAGAGTTAGCAATTTGCTGCTCATTCCAGGAGAAACGGTATTTAGTAAAGAACGCCCACAAGACCAGCGGTGCCTGAAACGCTAGCAATATGCAGAAGTGGGTCAAAAACAGCCAGGACATACCTGGATATTTTCTAAACTTATTGATGGAATTCATTGGGTTGGCTATTTTGAAAGGACGCCGGCTTGCGTCGCTCAGCGGCTCTCGGAATCCAAACAGGATAAAGAAAAAGCAAAATGCACACATGAGTGCCGCCACCAGAAACGGTACCCTGAGTCCGTAGCCAACGGTTACGCTGCTGATCGCCGGCCCCACAATCATACCCAAACCAATGGCGCCATACATATAGGCAAAATTGCGAGTTTTGTTGTGCTTCTCACTGATATCGGCAATACTTGCCATAGAAACGACTAGCGATGAGCCAGTGATGCCGGCAATAACGCGGCCAAGAAACAATACCCAGATACTGTCGGCAATAGCAAAAATCAGGTAGTCAAGGACAAAGATGGCAAAGCAGACCAGTAATACACGACGTCGACCAAATCTGTCTGACAAGGACCCCATGATTGGTGCGAAGAGAAACTGCATAAGTCCGTAAGTTCCTACAAGCCAACCAGCAATTTCGGTGTTGTGTGCAAGGGTGTCACCAGTGATGGATTCAAGCAGGGCCGGAATCAAAGGCGCAATCAATACGACACCAGCCTGATCCATCATCACTGTCAAAAACAGGCAGAGCAAAATGGTTGCCGTGGATTTGCTAGCTTGAGTGTGAGAAGCTTCGTTGCTCATTCATTCTTCCAATTGTTGGCTCAATTTACGTCCACATGCATACCCAATTGCCGGAGCATGGACTGCATTTCGTCGTCACTCATCTGGGCTGGCTGCACTGTGGAACATTCGACCGGAGTCTCAGAAACGCACCTTTGTTTCGCCTCTCTCATCAATTGCACAAGCAGGTCTTTCATCACCGGCGTCTTCAGAATGTCTGTGGGCTTGATTGATATCCCGCTATTTGCCAGCTCACGACTGATCTCAAGTGCTTGCAGCGAATCGCCCCCAAGCGCAAAGAAATTGTCATCTACCGTGATGTCCTGATTCAGGATGATTTTTTTCCATGTTTGCAACATGGTTTCTTTCACGTCTATTCCAGATTCGGTTTGAGGTGGTCGACTGCGGGCCGGGTCGGGAGCCGCTGCGCTGTTTTCGGGTCTGTTCTGCGAATCCTCGTCGGGAGTAATCCAGAAGGCATGGCGATCCAGCGCAGGTACCGGCAGATCAACCACATTGCCCTTTGGTATGACTGAATTCAAATCAAACGTCACGCCTTTTACCCAGGCTGCACCGATAGCTTTCATGACGGAATCATGGGTGATCTGATCGTTCTGATCGGTACAGGAAATCACGCACGCCGAGGGATAGTGCATGCGAACTAGAGTGCCCATTGCGTTTCCAGGACCAACCTCCAGAAATACCGGCTCTTCGCCCTGCTGTTGCGCCTGATGCATTATGTCAGTAATGCCACCTGCAAAATCCACTGTCCCACGCAAATGCTGCACCCAATAGTCTGCATCTAATACGTGTCCTACTGGCAAAACCCTTCCGTTTACGTTCGAGGCCAACGCGACAGTAAGCGGTCCGGGCTCAAAATCGAGCGTTTCACGCCACTCAGGTAGAGTTTTCTGCATCAGATAACTGTGAAAGCCCCGGCTTACCGGCAGTTTTCGACAGCGGATCATATGTGTTTTACAGTAGGACATCGCTGCGTCTATTCCAGATTTTGAACCTGAGATAACTGTTTGCATTGGGCCGTTTACCGCAGCCAGATCTGCATGAATTGCTTCCTCATGCAGTAATACTTCGACCCGCTCGCGCGGCAGGGAAAGTGCCAGCATGGCGCCGGAGCCGGTCGCTTCCATCAGCCGTGCTCGTGCATCGAGAACGCGGGCAGCCTCCGCTTTCGGCAAGGCATTGGCAGCGTATGCACCAATCAATTCGCCAAGACTGTGACCTGCCACAACCTGTTCGTGTAGACCCGCTTCCTGAAACACCCTACGCAAACCCAGGCACAGTACGAACAGGGCAGGCTGACTCCAACGCGTCATTTGAGCATATTCGTCCGCCTGCACACGATCACCTTCTTGCGGAAACAGCCAGCGACGCAAATCCGTGCCGAGAAAAGGCGAGAACTCAGCGCTAAGACGGTCTACTTCATCGCGGAACCCCTGGTGCCGATGGTACAGGTCCTTAGCAACGTTGCTCCATGGACTGCCTTGTCCGGGAAATAGCATAACTAACCGAACCGGTTTATCAGAACACTGGCCACGAACAAGGTTTGTGCCAGCTTGTGGAGAGAGCAGATCGTTCCCGGCCAAGGCAGCACGACACTTCAATCGTGTCCGGCCGTGAGCGAGTGTGTAAGCTACGTCCCCACGGTCTATCGAAGGATCCTGCGCGACCTTTTGCTGGGTTGTCTCAATGTATCGATCCAGTGCTGTATTCGAACGGGCTGACCACAAATAAAGAAGCGCGTCCTGACGGGATGGCCGAGAAGTCCGGCGAGGTGGCGTCGCAAGAACTACATGTGCATTAGTACCACCGAAGCCGAACGAACTGACGCCGGCATGTAACGGCCTGTGCCGGGGAAGCGCCGCGCCCGTATTACAAATGAAAAATGGCGTACGCTCCAGTTCCAGCGCCGGATTCGGCTGTGTGAAATTGAGCGTCCCGGGTAGCCAGCAATCATGCAAAGCCAGTGTGGCCTTGATGAGGCCTGTAACGCCACTGGCCACATCCAGGTGGCCTACATTGGATTTGACTGAACCCAGTGCACAATATTGTCGCTGTGAGGTTCCATACGCCAGCGTCAGGGCCTGTACTTCAATCGGATCGCCCAGAGCAGTTGCAGTTCCATGCCCTTCAACGAATGCCACGTCTTCGGCGCGTACATCGGCGTTATGCAAGGCATCACGTATGACTTGAGCCTGGCCGCTCACACTGGGTGCAGCAAACCCGGCACAATCGGCGCCATTGTTATTCACTGCACTGCCCTTGATCACCGCATAAATCTTACTGCCATTGGCCAGTGCATCTTCCAGTCGGCACAGAGCAACAGCTCCCACGCCATCACCAAATATCGTGCCATCGGCATCCGCATCGTAGGGTCGACACCTGCCGTCTGAGGACCTGACTCCACCCGGCGTGTACAGATACCCAACCTCTCCCAGCCCGGTAATGGTTGCACCACCTGCCAGCGCCAGATCGAGTTCGCCATTCAGTAGAGCCTGGCATGCCTGATGAACCGCAACAAGAGATGTCGAGCACCCCGACTGTATGGTCATTGAGATGCCGCGCAAATTCAGCTTGTAGGCAACCCTGGTCGCAATGAAATCCTTATCGGTTCCCATCAGGATCTGCATAATGTCCCGGTTGGCAAACTGGGTGGAACCCATGATATTATGCAACAGGTAAATACTCACACTGGTTCCGGCAAACACGCCAGTACGAATATCCTGGCTTTCCGGATCAGGCAGACCACAGTGATTTAAGACTTCGTGGCACACCTCCAGAAATACCCTTTGCTGCGGATCCGTGATCATGGCTTCGGCATGATTCATGCGGAAATAATCGGCGTCAAACAATTCTGGCTGCGGCAACACTGCACAACGAAAGATGTAGTTCGGGTCGTCAAGATGCTTCTCGTGCGTCGTCCCACGCAGGGCATCCGGTGCAATACCCTTGATGCAGGACTCAGAATTTCTGAGGCGATTCCATAGGCCTCGCACGTCCAGACCGCCCGGAAAGCGACCAGACAACCCGATAATGGCGATATCATTGCTGTGCATGCCCGTGTTCCTTCTCGTCTATCTGTGTTGCGATGGCAACCTGGTCATTCAGCAGGAAATCGATGTCCGCAGCAGTACTCAGGGGATTGAGCAGCACAGCTCGCAACAGCGTCAAAGACTGACCTTGGTACTGTGGTACAGGCCGGAAAGTTCTTGACACGAAACTGTCCCCTTTCTGACGTTGCAACTTTTGCAACGAGACATTGAAGGCGCTAATCTCCTCATTGTCTTCTGCGGAGAGCGTACAATTGCGGTACTCTTCAGGCAGGTAGCGGTAAGCCAGTAGATTCATTGTTGGCGCCACAATTAATTCAAACTCAGGGCGCGACTCGATGGCCTGCGCCATGTAGCGCGCACGGGCCATCGAGTCACTGAATAACACGTCATAACCGGTTTTACCGATCACATGCATGGCTGCATGCAAGTACAGCGCCGTTGCGGGGCGCGTGCCTTCCAGCGTAAACCTGCCCTGGTCAAAAGAGGTTGGCCGCACCGCATAGGGCGCGTGATGCATGGTGATTTCGGATAATTCAGGGTCGCGAAAAAAAAGAATGCCGCAACCGATGGGCAGCATCAACTGCTTATGCCCATCAATTGTTACCGTGTCCGCAAATTCAATGCCTTCAAGCAGATAACGGTTACTTTCACTCAACACTAGCCCCCCGCCCCAGGCCGCATCCACATGGAAGTGCACATTTGCCCGCTTGGCTAATTCACTCAGCTTACGCAACGGATCAACACTTCCATAGTCCGTCGATCCAGCGACAGCCACCAGACATATGACGCGGCGCCCTTCTGATTCACAGCTGGAAATGGCTTGTGCAACCGCGCCTAGATTGATCTGGTACTGGTTATCAACTGGGACTTTGTACAATTCGGCACCTAGAAGTTCAGCGGCCTTGTCAAACGAATAATGCATCAATTCGGAACCAATGATAACTGGCCGGATCTTTGCTGCCGACCGGTCTGATTCTACAATCGGCGTATTCATTTGAGCGCGCTGCAACGCCGTCCATACCGCGCATATATTAGCCAGTGTGCCGCCGCTGGTGAAAATGCCCAGCGTAGAGGAGAGTGTCTGTAAGTAACGTTGATAGAAAACATCGCTTCCACGGTAGATTTCGCGGTGAAACATGCCGATAACCTGTCGCTCCAGAAACGTGAGCCCGCGACTTGTCTCCATCTTGACCACGTTCTGGTTCAGAGTCTGGATCAATCGTCCGATTTCAGGTAGAAACTGCGGAATGGGTGCGGTCATATGGCCCAGATAACGTGGCGATGCAAGGTGCGAACAGTGCGGCAGAACATCGCGCTCAAGGGAGGTCAGATAGGCTTCAAGAGAAATACCCTCTCTGGGCATATCGAAATGTTTAAATTTGGCACATATGTCGAAAATCGAGTTACCATCTGATGCATCTGATGCATTCAAAAACCGATCACAACTGTCATCTACGCGCATTCTAATTGCCGCATTATCATCAGAACGATACAAGGCGCGAAGGAATTCCGTTGTCCCATCAGTATTGCGATTTTTGTTGGCTTGTGCATTCAAATCGAAAGTCATGTCCATGGTGAATTCCTCTATTCATAAACGATAAGGGGCTCTGGCCTCGACAAAATCATTGTCCTCGCTTTGGCGTCTTTACGCTCGAACGTGCTGTCCGACGCCGGCGCACATCTGATTTTCTGGCAGACAACGTCACGGTTTGCATGTCTGACTCGCCCTGCGCCATATATTGGGTAAGTCGCGTCACTGTGGGGTATTGGAGCAGCACTGCCACATCCAATGTTATTTGCCCTCGTTCCCTCAAATGACGTTGTATTTGCACCAAAGAAATCGACGTCGCACCCAAATCGAAAAAATGGTCATCCGCCTGAACTTTTTCCAAACTAAGTACAGCTTTAAGGGCGTTTTCGATTCTTTCCCTGCATTCGCTAATCGACAGTATCGGAGACTTGTCACCTAACGATGGCGATACCGTCACGCCTGGAAGGGCGGCCAGACCCTCGATACCGATGAAGAAATCGTCGTTCGTTCCCGCAAGACGCCAATGGTGCAACCGTGCCTGTTCAGGTTCAAGCAAATGCAATCCGTGAGAGGCAAGCTGGCCCGCGTCCAGACCGTTGCGTGACATGCCCACACCTCGCCATGCACTCCATCCCAGCCAGCAAACCTGCTCCCCCTCCGCTCGCATCGAATGCGCCATATCAAGCAATGCGCCATTCGCATAGGCATAGGCACCCGAGAGAGGGAAACCGCAAGCGGCAACCACAGACCCGTAAAGCACCCACTGAGCTGGCGCCGATTTCTGGCTCATTTTCAGTGCCTTCCTCAAAACCTCCAGTCCCTCTACCTTGGCGCGCATGGTGCGAATCAACGCATTGTCTTCCAGTTGCGAAGACAGCCCCGTTTCCATAGTTCCCGCCAAATGACAAATAACATCGAATGTCGTACCTTCAGGCAGCGCCTCCTCAAGTCGCTGCGAGGTTTGCCTGACCATGCTCAGGTCATCTCGGATCCAGTGCATTTGCGCTTGAGGCTGCCCGTCGTCCAGCCATGGCGGGGCATCCGAACGGCCCAACAGCCATACCGTGGCGCCGCGCTCAACGTAGTCTTGCGCTAATAGCCACGCTAGCGCGCCACCACCACCGGTAATGAGAACGTTTTGCGGTTGTGTTGCTGTTATCTGGACGGCAGCCGCCTCACCCAGTGTCAGGCACGCCCAGCCTTCGGTAGTCTGTCGAAACCAACCCGCTTGTACTGGCCATTCAGAAGCCGCATCCGCAGCGGATGAACGTTGTATCATTTGCACTTTCCAACCGGGATTCTCCGCGCAGTAGGAGTTCAGCAGTCCGAACAGTCCCCAGTAGTGGCCTTGCGGCTTTTCGGACAACATCACCCTGAGCAGTCGGGTCGGGGTAGGAGAATGCACCCCAGATGTCGCGGCAAATTGACGGGATAGGTCGCGCAGACATCCAGGGAGTTGCTGCATATCAAACGATGCGTCCGCCTCCCAAACCACAATGTCTGCATACTGCATTTCGTCGGGCTGCTTAGGCGGCGTCCATGTCTGCCAGTACGCTTGCCGTAAGGGCACTGCTTGACCGGAATCCTGATAACGCGGCAACGCATTCTGAAGTAATTTTTGTGCCATCTGGACCCGCTGGATTTTCCCACTGGTCGTTTTCTGGAAACCGTGTCGCGCAAGAGCCACGATTTTTTTCGGCACCAGACCAGTCTCGCGCACCAGTATATCTCGAATACGATCATCAATTGCCCGCGTACTGGTTGTACCCTCCACCGGAACATAGCAGATCGCCACCGCTTCCTGGTCGACATCACGCCAGCTTAATGCAGCAACATATGTAGGCATGATGCCTGTTACGCTTTGCACCTTCTCTTCCAGATCGAAGCAAAAGTAATTGATACCATTGACGATGAGCACTTCCTTTTCCCGTCCGGTCAAATACAGACAGCCGTTGGCTATAAAGCCATTGTCCCCCGTATCAAACCAGCCGTCATGGGTGTACGCACTGTCATTGATTTCTCGTGCGTTGTGATAGCCTCGCATGAGCGACAAGCCTTTTAGCTGAAATTTTCCAACCTGGTATTCACGCAGCAACTGACAGTTGTCGTCTATGATCCGAATATCCATACCAGGTATGACCTTGCCCAGAGAGGCAAAACTGCTGGCGCCTACCTGCATACCGTTTCCAGCCAGGGACAGGCTATCAGAACGGACTTCGTGTTCCTGGGGCGTAGCGTAAGTAATACAAGTACAACATTCGGCCATTCCGAAGCTGGCCACCAAGCCCTCTGGCGCAAGACCAAAACGACCCGCGCTCCGGCGAAACGCATCCTGAGTCGCTTGCGTTACCATCTCACCCGCATTCAGCAACTCGCGTACATGTCCAAGATCAACGGATGAGTCAGAATCAACGGCATCCAGCGCTTGGACAGCCAAATGAAATGCGAAATTCGGCGCCCATCCATGCGTCACCTTCAAGTCAGACATGAGCTGCATCCAGCGCAAGGGCTGCTGCAAGATATAGCCGGTGTCGACGTGAACCTGATCACGCCCCAGATAAATGTCGCGCAAATGAAAAGTCAGGATAGGCACGATATGATCGAACGGAAGCCAATTCAACGTGCGCTGATCAGCATCGTAATTCCGTGCCTGGCTAGTCATTTCCATATACGCCAGTACTGCCTCGTGTCTTTCTTCAATACATTTGGAGCGTCCCGTACTTCCAGCTGTCAATTGGAAAAACGCTGTTGTTTCAGGCTGAGGGTCAGCCAGCGTCACAGGAGGCGCTTCGCCCAGTTGCCTGGGATCAACAATCCGAAAGCCTGGACATTCTCTCAGTAAGACACGCCATACCTTGGGGTCGCAAGCCGGGGCGATCACGAGTGGATGCGCCAGCGTTTCCCATGTAGCCTCGAGTTTGTCCAGACACGCTTGAGCATCCATGCCGATCGGCGCAGCTACCGTCACGGGAATGGCCCCTAGCAGAATAGCTCCCCACAGCGTTATCAGATAATGGCGTATGCCCCCTGCCACTAGAATGACAGGATCGCCTTCATTGACCCCAGCACGATTCAGTCGGCCAGCATAGTCGCGTGCAAGCCGATCTAAACGGGCATAAGTGAGCACCTCCGTGCCCTGCTCATCAATAATCGTAATACCGTGATCCGGGTACTTTTCGACTGTTCGTGCCAATGCCTGTGGCAGATTGCGCGGACGCGACTCCGGCAACCTAATCGCCCCACCACGCGTCAACGCATAGGGCGCCAACAGTAGATCGCCAACCGTTTTATGCTCCAGCAATGTGTCGCAATAAATTCTCAAAAACCGCTGCATCGTTGCCAGCATGCGCATGATCGTACTTTCGGCGAAGTACGCGCGGGCATACTCAAAGTGAACAACCAGTTTTTCCCCATCGTGCAGCGTCTGCAGATTCAGGGGGAATTTGGTCTCTCCAACCTGAACGGATTCGACCTCGCATTGGACCCCTGGCAGACTGAACCCTGCATAAGGCACATTCTGATGAATGCACAAAACTTCAATTAGCGGATCGCTGCCGCGCTGCAGATTTTGCAGTGCACCGAAGGGAATATCCTGATGCTGCAGTGCCTGTCGCCGCCGTTCGACCACGCCATCGAAAAACACCTGCAAGGGCATTGTGTCATCCACGGCAGTCCTGACCGGCACGGTGTTCGCCAGAAAGCCAACCATTTTCTCCAGTTCCGGGTGCAGATGGCGTGCAGCCAGTACTGTGCCGATCACCAAATCCTGTCGCTTGGTGAGCTCATGCAAAGCCAGCGAAAAGGCGGCCAGGACGACGTCATAAATTTCGTTCGAACGCTGTCTACATATTTCAGGAAGCACCGTAGCCCATTGCTTGTCCAGTGTCTGAACGAGCGTAGCTGATTCGTAAACCGACACGCCGTCAGGCAAGTCCGGTAAGATAGAAAATTCGAGCCTGCCCGGCAATTGGGCCAGATAGTCATGCCAGAATGAAGCCAGCCGTTGCTGTCGTTCGACGTCACCCAGCCAGCTGCGGCGCCATGCCTCATAATCAACCAATTGGAAAGCCATTTCATCGGGTGCACGACCTTCATATAAAATGGCAAGATCCTGCAATAAAACACCCACACTCCAGCCGTCGGCAATTATATGATGCATACTCAGCACGCAGGCATAGCTGTCCTGCTCTGCCTGTAAAAGTGAGACGCGCAGCAGGGGCCCCTGCTCTAAATCAAATGGCTGTGCCGATAGCCGCGCCGCTTCGATCTCGCTTTCCTCTTGCAGATCGCCACTGATGCGCCGATATTCTGGCATCAGCCAAACATCCGGCTCTATTTTGAGCGCGGGTTCGACCAGGCCAGCTTCGTTACGCTGCTCAACAAAGCGATAGCGTAAGGCTTCATGTCGTTTAACCAGCAGATTCAGTGCGACAGAAAACTGCTGCAGATTCAAGCAACCGTGCATTCGCAGTACGAATGTCATGTTGTAGCTGGCTGCATCGGGGCGGCTTTGTTGGTATGTCCACAACCCCAGCTGGTTCTCGCTTAACGGGAATACAGTGGGGCGCTCTACCAGGGGAAGAATATCCGCCGTATTGCTGATATTTTTTTCTACCTGTGCTGACTGGCTGGCGATAGTTGTTGCATTCATCAGTTCACCCATGCTCACATCCGCCTTGAACTCGATGCGCAAGCGGCTAGCCAGTCGAGCGAGCATGAGGGAGTGGCCACCCAGTGTAAAAAAGTTCTGATGTGCACCGATCGGCTGCTCGCGTTGCAACAGCGTGCGCCAGATTTGTTCGATACGCTGCTGCAATGGCGTCAATGCCTGCTGCTCATCCTGTTCGCACTGCAACGCCTGCTGTAACAGCGCCGCCGCCTGACCGCGATCCGGCTTACCCGTACTTAGCCGCGGTAACTGTTGCACCACCTCAATAATTCCCGGCACCATTGGGGCCGGCAGTTGCTGTTGCAACGCAACGCGCACCGCCTGCTGCGTCGCTCCGCCCTGCACTACCACCAGTACACCCAACACCGGCCCGCCGCCTGTGTCTATTACCGCAGACAACGACTGGCGCACGCCGGCCACTCCAGCAACCTGTACATCCAGTCCCTGCAAATCTATCCGGATGCCCCGCAACTTGACCTGCGCATCGCGACGGCCCAGTACTATCAGCTCTCCCCGTGCGTTGCGTATCACCTCATCGCCTGTGTCGAACCAGCGCTCACCTTCATTTTCATAAAACATCGACTCGGCCCGCCGAGCCTTACCCGCATACCCTGGCGAGAGTGCCACCCCCCCAAGCTGCAGCCGGCCAACCAACCCCGGCCACTGCACCAGGCCTTCCTGGCCCACGATCCGTGCCTTAACATTACTCATCAGCTGGCCCACAGGTACCAGCCCGCTGACCACACTCGCGTCCTCCTGTTCTTCATGGCCTACTTCATAGGCTGCCACATCAGCGCTCACTTCTGAGGAACCATACACGTTGACTAGCCGCAATCCGCTGCCCAGGCTTGCCCGCGCCTGGCGCACTAGTGACCAACTCAGTGCCTCGCCGCTGCTGAACACTAGCCGCAGCGACAACGGTGCCACTGCCTGGCCTGCCACTCCATCCTGATCCAGCTGCTCGCACAACGCCTGCAGTAGGCTGGGCGTCACAGTCAAACGATCCACTTGGCCCTCGCGCAAGCGCCATAACAGCCCCGCTGGATCGCGCCGGCGCGCATCACTCGCCACCACCAGCGCCACCCCTTCGAGCAGGTTGCCCAGCAGCTCACCATAAATATCCACGAAACTGACCGAGGTCTTGAGCAGTGCTCGCTCACCCGCCTGCACCCCGTACTGTCGACCCATCCAGTACAGCCGGTTTATAAACCCTCGGACACTACCCTGCACTGCCTTGGGCTGACCCGTCGAACCCGAGGTATACACCCAATACAGCACTTCACTCTCGACACGCCCAGACAACACTTCGCGCTCGGCCAACAAGGCTTGCAACTGTGGCTCCTCCTCGGGCAATGCCACCCAGTTCTGCTGCTCTAGACCCGCCGCCTGCGCCTCGTCCACTTCATTGCTGATAATCCAACGCACACCCGCATCGGCCACCAATTCCACGTGCCGTTGCGACGGATCACCCGGCTCTAACAACAACAGCACTGCACCACTGCGCACCACACCCAGCACCGCCTGCACCAATTGCGGCGAGTGTTCCAGCAACACCGCCACCACTTCGCCCGCGCATACCCCCTGCTGTACTAAGTGTACCGCCAGCGCCTCGGCCCCATCACTTAACTGCTGCCAGCTGACATCTGCCTGATCCTCATCGCCATACACCGCTACCGCCGGGCCCTGACGCTTGACTTGTTGCTGCCACAGTGACCACAGCGTTCCGGCCGGCCACTCCTGCCGATCTCCTTGCCAGACCGACACATCAGCCTGCTTTGCCACTTGCGCCGTTTGCCACCCTATCTGACCCAACTGCCGAGCCGGCTCCACACACAACATTTGACGTAATACCTCGCACAACCCCTGTATCACCGCTTGCGCCAGGCGATCGCCCACCCGCGCCTGCGCGTACGTGGCCACTACCTCCAGACCTTCAGACTGCGGCGAGATCCACACCTCCAGCGCTGTACGATGCGTCACGCCTTCCCGACCATCCAGGCCCTGCGGCTGCAACCGCAGACCTTGCACTTCATATTGCGCCTGATACAATTGCTCATTGCACACAAGGCCCACTTCGAACAGTGGGTGCCGCCCCGGCTCGCGCGGCGGATTCAGCTGTTCCACAACCCGTTCAAACGGCACATGCTGCCATTCAAAGTCCTGCATCACCTGCAATTGCGTGCGCTCCAGCGCCTGACTCAGTGACTCACCCTCATCATATTTAAAACGCAGCACCAACGGGTTCACGAACGTGCCCACCGTGTGTGAGAACGGCGCATACACCCGATTGGCCGCGTACGTCCCGAATGCCACGTCGCCACCTTGGCGCAACCGCCCCAGCACCAGTTGCAGCCCCAGCGCGTATACCGTAAATGCGGTCACACCATGATCTCGCGCCAGCTTTTGCAGCTCCTGCCGCTCCCCTTCACTCAGCTGTTGCGCATACAGCCCGCTGGTCTCATCGCTCGCATGTATATCCATATACGGTAACGCCAGCGGCTGTAGATCGCTCAGACGGCGGCTCCAGTACGACAGTCCCGGCTCTATTTGCTGCGCAAACGCCTCGCTCTGCTCCCAGCGGCTGTAGCGCACGTAATCATGCTCCACTGGCGCCAGTGACTGCCCCGCGTACAGCGCCATCAGCTCCTGCACCAAAACCTCTGTAGCCACACCATCAAGCACCGCATGGTGCACCGTCAGATAAAACACATGTTCCTGCGAGGACAGTCGGATCAGCCCCGCCCGGTATGGTACATGACAGCCTAGATCCAGAGTCGTGCTCGCCTGATCGCGCAGTCTCTGATCCAAACGCTGCTGCCGCTCGGGATCATTGAAGCCTTGCAGATCCTCATACGCCAATTGCACCGCCTCATCGACAAGCTCCACGCACGCCTGACCCGATTTGTCCTGCACAATATACGAGCGCAGGATCGTGTGGCGCTCGATCAACTCAACAAAACTAGCCTCAAAGCGCGAACGCTGAAGTGGGCCATGCAAGGTAAAGCGCAGCGGGATCAGATACTGCGTTCCATGTGGGTCCAGCTGAGATAACATCCACAGACGGCGCTGTGCAAACGATAGCGGGATAGGGTCTGACCTCTCATATACCTGCTCCCAGTATCCTAGGAGAACCCCACCATCTTGCTGCGATATACACTGAGCCATCAATGCCAGTACCGGATGTGTCAGCACCTGACCTATGCGCACATCCACACCCAAACGCTCACGGATCAGCACAACCAATCTGACCGCCAGCAATGAGTCCCCTCCTAGCATGAAGAAGTTATCCTGCGCACTATTCACCTGTACGCCTAGCAACTGCTCCCATAACTGGCCCAGCTCACGCTCGCCCTCTCTGAGCTCGCGCGACTGCGGATGCTGAGTTCGCAGCTGCTTCGCCGTCAGGTCTCGCAATTCCTCCATATCCACCTTGCCATGGCCCGTCAGCGGCAACTGATCCAGTTGTAACCACACCCCCGGTACCATCGCAGATGGCAACTGCGCCGCCGCCTGCTCATGCAGACGCTCGCGCGACTGCGGCTGCTCTCCTGGCTGCAACACCAGCGCCGCCGCCAGCCTTAACTCATACACATACACCAGCGCACGACGTACCTGCGGCCAACCCTCCAGTACCGACTGCACCTCCCCACTCTCGATTCGGTTACCCCGCACCTTGAGCTGACCGTCCGCCCTACCCACAAACTCGATCTGGCCGTCCGGATGGTAATACCCTAGGTCCTGTGTCAGATACAAACGCTCACCCGTCTGCACATCAAATACAAACCGCTCGGCCGTCAGAGCCACATCGTTTACATACCCCCGTGCTAACGAGATCCCGCTACAATACATTTCTCCCGTCACCCAGTCAGGACACGCCTGCATCCGCTCATCCAGGATCCGATAACCGCAATTAGGCAGCGGAACCCCATAGGGCACACTGCGCCACTCATCTGACAGCGGACCGACCGGCGCCGATATATTCCACATCGTCGTCTCCGTGGGACCGCCCACGCTGTACAACCGCGCCTGCGGCGCCGCCAACATCAACCTCTCATATAAACGGCCCGCTACCCAATCTCCACCTACCAGTACTGTTCGCAGACTCTCATACCGCCAATTGCTCACCTGGCCCCATGACAGCAACATCTCTACCGCCGCCGGCACACTCACCCAGCAGTTCAGCGCATACTCATGCACCAACTCACTCCAGCATTGCGGATCCGTGCGTTTGGCTTGCTCTGGCAACACCAGCAATCCACCCGACAGCGGCACGCCCAACACGTCATACACTGACATGTCATGGTGCAATGCCGTCAAACCTAGCGCTCGCACTGGATACGAAAATACAAAGCGCTTCGCACTCTGATCCAGCGCATTGAGCACTCCTGCTTGCTCGATCTGCACCCCCTTTGGCTGACCCGTCGAGCCCGATGTGTACATTACATATACTAGATCCTGACCTGTCGTCTGCCAGCCCGCCAGCTGCTCATCGGCCAGCACCGTAGAGTGGCAATAGCCAGCCTGCCACTCATCAATACGCAGTGTCTCGAACTCTGGCGAGACCTGCGATTGCGTCTGTGCATCCACCAGCACTTGATTGACCCCCGCATCACGTAGAATCGAGTCCAGTCGCGCCTGCGGCTGCGCCAGATCAAGCGGTAGGTAGGCTGCCCCTGAGGCCAGCACCCCATATACTGCCACCAATTGCTGCACTCCTTTGGGCAGCAATACTCCTATTAGCGGCTGCACTTTCCCGTCATTTTTCAATGACGAATCATTCAATAGCTGCAGATAACTACCCAGTTGTGCGCTCTGTGCATGCAGTTGCCCATAAGTTAGGCGCTCGCTACCACACACCGCCACCAGCTGATCATCATCGGCACGCTTGTCCATATTTTCCACGAACTGACGATACACCGGCCGGCTGTCGTACGCCTGCCTCTGATCATTGAGCTTCGCGCGCACCGCCTTCTGTTCGTCAGGCAAATCCACCGCCTGTTGCGACTGCAGCAACGCTTCACAACGCTGCGGTACACACAGACCTTGCAGCAATACGCACCAGGCCGTAAACATCTGCTCTATCACACCCGGATGGAAACGCGAGGCTACGTAATCCCAGTTCACATACAGACCATCGCTCACAAAATAATACTGACAGTCCAACCATACTTGTGGCGTCTGCGTGATCTCCCGCGTCAAACTCCCGAAACGTTCCAGGGTGAATCCGTCAGCAGCCGAGGTGAACACGATCGGCATCGCCATCGTCTCCACACGACCATTCAATCGTGATATTTCTCTTAGAAGTCGCACGCCAGACACACGACTGTGATCAAGCGCCTGCCACAAATCTTCCTGGATCCGCTTGAGCCGATCACCCAGCGTAGCGCCTTGCTGCCGATCCACACTCAGCAACGAGAACGTCGCAAACTCGCCCATCACTGAATTGATCTGCTCATGCACCTGCGGACGGTTAAAGCGTGGTATGTTCAGAGTAAATCGTGGCGTACTGCTCCAGCGCCCCAGCACTTCAGCATACGTGCCTAGTAATAAGCCATTGACCGTCATCCCCAGCGACTGCGCTAGCTCGCGCAACTGCTGCGTCTGCTGCGCATTAAATTGATGCGCCTGACGCTCAAAATGGCCCAACTCCAGTGCAAGCTCACTTCTGACCGGCAACGCCGGCGGACCCGCCAGGTCCGCCACACGTTCACGCCAGTACGCCAGCTCCGACTCATAGGCATCTCCCTGTTCCTGCTGTCGCGACCACAATACATAATCGCGAAACGTCAGCTCCAGCGGCGCCAGTTCAGTCTCAGGAACGTGGTAAAGCTGATCGAGCTCAGTCAACAATATATCCAGACTGCGGCCATCTATGCACCAGCTATCCAGGCTGAACGCAACATGCCCTCCCCCCTGATCCAGCACCATACGAATTTCAAATTGCGGCCATGTTGCAATGTCGGCGCGCCGGTGAGACAGCTCGTGACGCATGGACTCCAGCTCGGATTCCCGCCGATGTGTCGGCATATCTGAGACATTGACGCAGGCAATGTCGTAGGCAGGCACCGACTCGAGAACTTGCTGCATCCCGTCAGGCAAGGCAATCACACGAAGCATGTCATGGCGTTGGAGCAACGTGTCCCAGGCTTGGCGGAATCGAACGGGATCCAACTGCTCGACACGGTACTCCAAGTAGATATGCATGGCTGCATCAGCAAGCGCTTCCTGTCGCCCTATCCAGTATGCCTGCTGCATATCCGTCATCGGGAAGGGCTCGTAGCGAGCGGAAGACACGGGCGTCATAAGCGCATCAGGTGCAACTTGCCGGCTTTCGTGGCTTTTCTTTTGGGATTTCTGTATCCGTGACAGAAGATCTTTGTTACCTGCAATGCCTCGCTTACTCATCAGTCGTCTCGCCCATCAGCCGTTCACATACAATTTCATTTAATTTGCGAGGAGTTCTGGACCCCATGAATTCAGACATGCTGATTGAAACACCCAGATCGCGTTTAACTGCTTCCTGGATCTGGATCGCGGTCAGTGATGTGCCGCCGTAAGAAAAAAAATCATCATCCGGAACTGCGCTGGGCAACCCAAGATACGTTTCCCAATACGAAACGAACAATGCCAGCAGTTGAGCCGAATCATCTTCGTTCAACTCTAGCACCTCTTCTTGCTCGTCAAGACCATTCGGTGCTGCCTGCGACAGTCCTGTTGCCGCAGTGACGGCCCCTCCAGCGCGTTCGGGCGTTGGTCCAATTGCTCCAGGCGCCCTGTTCTCGCCCTGCGTCTGTTTGGCATTGCTGGGACGATTGATCCATAAAGAATGTTTGCGAAACGGATAGCCCGGCAATACCACCTTGCTGACAGACTCGGGAAACAACGCTGTAGCCTCGGGCACCAATCCATTACCATATGCACTTGCGAGCGCCTCCAGGAAGTCCAAGTGTTCGGAGCGAGCCTGGCTGCACGATGGAATCGCCAGCAACTGCGACTTACGAACCAACCCACTCACCAGCGAGTGCGGGGAAATTTCAATTGCCATTGTCAGATGGTGAGCTGCTGTCGCCGCGGCAAGAGCCTCTGAGAACAAGGTTGGCGAAAGCAAATGCCTGGCCCAGTATGCAATATCGGTCGCATCCTCCAGACGCTGGCCGCTTAATGTGCTATATACAGGTATGGTCAATTTCTCGCCACGTAAACGGGGCGCACGCTGTACAAGGTAATCAGCTGCCTTCCGAACCATGGGTGAATGAAAGGCATGTGTCACATTCAACGGATACGTGCCTACACCCGCCTCCTGGCAACGCTGCATGAACGCGTCCAGCGCAGCCTGTGCACCCGCCACAACCTGCACATCCGTCGCATTGTGGGCAGCAACTACTAGCCCTTGCTCCAGCGAAGGCATACTGTCGAGTTCGCTGAACACAACAAGCATACTTCCCTGTTCACCGTCTATTGACTCGAATGCTAGACCCCGCAAGCGAACCAGTTGCAGTGCGCTATCCAGCGTCAAACCACCAGCCACACACACGGCCGCGATCTCACCAATACTGTGACCGAGCACACACTCTGGCATCAGCCCCACGGCACGCCAAAGTTGTGCCAATGCATATTGATAAATAAACAAGGCTGGCTGCAAAACGGCCGGACGATGCAAAGACCAATCGTTGTCATGCAACGGCCATATCAAACAGGCCTGTTCATCACCAAGCAACATCCGGCATTCGTCGACAGCGTCACGAAACGGTGCATAACGCCGATACAATTGCCGACCCATCTCCGGAGACAGCATCTCGCCCTGCCCACCAAAAACCCAGCCTACTCGGGTTTCATCCGCTGATCTGCTTACTGTCAGTGCATTCAAATCTGGCGTCTCACCAGCTCTGAGGACCAAGGCCGTTCGATATCGCAAATGCTCCCGGGTGATTAGAGAAGTCAACGATATGTTTGCATCGCCATGCGCCTGCCGATAAGGCAACCAACTCTCTATCAATGGTTTTATCTGTTCCGGTGAAGCAGCCGACGCGAACAAAATCTCTGGGTCTATGCCCTGCTTTTGCTGCGGCATTGATGCAGCGGCTGAAAGATGTTCCTCGACCACTAAATGTACATTCGTACCGCCGAACCCGAATGAACTGATACCTGCACGATGAGGGGAGTTCCCTTCCCGAGGCCAGGGCAGTTGTGCTGTATTGATTTCGAATGCGCGATTGTCCAGCTCTATGTATGGATTGAGCGAACGGAAATTGGCCATGGGAGGAATGGTATGATGGCGAATTGCCAATATAACCTTGACCAAACCAGCCAGCCCTGCGCACGCATTCAAATGACCGATATTTGCTTTAACTGATCCAAGCCGGCAAGGATGTTTTCGATCACGCACCTCTCCCCAGGCCAGTTTAAGGGCAGATAATTCGACGGGATCACCCAACCGGGTGCCCGTGCCATGCAATTCCAGATAGTCGATATCGTCAGGCTTGAGCTCCGCCTGAGCCAGCGCCATACGAATTGCCCTAGCTTGCCCTTCGACTCCGGGCGCCATGAAATCCTGTTTGCTCAGACCATCGTTGTTGATACCCACTCCAGCAATCACAGCATGAATCTGATCGCCGGCTTCAATAGCATCTTCATAACGCTTCAAAACCAGCGAAACGACACCGCTGCCATCAAGGGTTCCACTGGCGTCTGCATCCAGCGGCCTGCAGTATCCGTCAGAGGACAGAATATTATTTTCCTGATATAGATATCCGCGCCCCTGGTTCAGGATCAGGCCACTTACGCTGACCAGCGCCATATCACAATAATGCGTCAGCAGGTTCTGGCATGCGACGGCAACGGCAGACAAGCCCGTAGAACATGCTGTTTGTATATTAAGCGCAGGCCCGGTAAAGCCGATTTTGTATGCCAGCCAATTACCTACGAAGTCGCATCCGTTGGCAGTTTCTACCTCCAACTGTTGTGACAGCGTGGTGGACTGCGTATCTTGCATAATATGTGGGATCACGTTCTCATGATAATAGTGAGGCGGATTTTTCCCTGCAAACACACCCACCGAGCACCGATCGGCAATCTGCCGCGGCGCATAACCGGCATGTTCAAATGCACGCCAGGATGACTCCAGCATCAATCGGTTCTGGGGGTCCATATACCGGGCCTGCCTTTCATTGAAGCCGAAAAATTTATAATCGAAGGCGTCAATATCTGCGAACGGCATGCCTTTGGCAACGTAGTTCTTATCATCTATCAGTTGCGGGTTTTCTCCAGCCTCAAGCAAGGCGTCCCGTGAATAATCCACTGTTGCCGATTTTCCGGAAATGATCAGCTCCCACAGTTGGTCCAGATTCTCACATCCAGGAAACCGCCCATCTATTCCTACAATGGCAAGAGCGTCCTCGCGGTTCAAATGTTCCATCTTATCCCCTGGTTCATTGCAACTATTTGACTGAGATTCGGGCCCCGATCTTGCTCCTCATCTTGCGAGCGATTCTTGCTGAGAGCGCTTATCACCTAAATGTTAATACTAACAATAGATCAAATACGACTCATTCTCAAATATGTTTATAAAAATAATACTCCCTCTGTCAGCCTAGACATTATGAATTAACCTACCCTCATCAACGTCGTGGGTTGCGTTGATTATGAGGCAACACCATAGAGCCACTAACTATTGAGAGAGGCAGGTCATGAAACAGTCTAGTCTAACTCAGCCTTCCATTGTTCAGTCCGCCACTGCTGACCGGCTCAACACCGCCAGCAACATCCATGCCGCCTACACTGGTCTAGATGTATACCAGGAGAGTATATCTGTAGCCATCGCCGAACCAGGCCGTCAGGATCCAGAGTTCCGCGGTGAGATTTCCAACAAGCCCAAGTCCATAGATAAGTTGCTCTGTCAGTTGAGCCAACGCTTCGAGGAGCAGCCATTACTGTTCAGTTACGAGGCCGACCCTTGTGGCTATGGTATCTATCGCCAAATACGAGACAGTGGCCATGACGCTGAGGTCGTCCCCCATCTTTGATCCCCCAGCGAGCAGGAGATCGCGTCAAGACAGACCGGCGCGATGCGAAAATGTTGGCACGCCTGTCTCGCTCTGGCGAACTTACCCCAGTATGGGTCCCCCCATGAGCAAGAGGTGATTCGAGACCTAACGCGGGCTCGTGAAGACATAAAGGCCATCGAACTCAAGGCTCGACAACGCTTAGGCGCTTTTTTGCTACGGCATGGCAAGATCTACGGCGGCAAGGGCAAATGGGGCCTGCTCATTTTCGTTGGTTAGAGACGATCCGTTTTAATACGCACATTCAGCAAATCGTGTTTGCCGAGTACATCGATACCGTGAAGGACGCTCAGCGCCGTGTAGCCAGTCTTGAGAAGCAAATGGAGGAAGCTAACAAACTGGTCTCTGGCTCTTGTGGTGAAGGCGCTGATGGCGATGCGCGGCGTAAGCCTGATCACGGCAATGACAGTCCTCGCCGAACTCGGTGATATCAGTCGTTTCGACTCGCCTCGTCAGTTGATGGCCTATTTTGGTCTCATGCCCAGCGAGCAGGCAGTCGACCATCACCAAGACCGGCAACGGGCATGTAAGACGCGTGCTGGTAGAGGCTGCTTAGAGCTATCGCTTCCCAGCACGTAAGACGCGAACGATTCAGCGGCGGGCGGAGATAACCTCGCCAGCGGTTCAAGCCATCGCTTGGGAGGCCCAGAAACGCCTGTGCGGTCGTTACCGCCGACTACAGGCAAGGTGAAGCAACAGGTCGTCACGGCAGTAGCATGAGAGCTGGTTGGCTTCTTGTGGGCGATTGTTTGCGAAGCGATGAGCAAGCCACATGGAAGCCGGGCAACTGTATGACAAGTGTGCTCCAGTGCCTATGTATCAGGGAGCGTCGGGCCGGTGGGAGAACTCAGAGCAACTATGAGACCCCTACCTTCCGGAGTGGGGTGACCCTCACGCCTAGACCAGGGTGGCTCCGCGACGAAGTGATGACAGGTCGGTACCCAACCCACGAATACCAGAAAGATCCACCGTCGCTGATAGCCCTTTGCTTCCTGACCCATAGGCATTGATGACAACTGAATGAATTAGAGAGAACCGAACACTTGATAGGTCAATCCATACCAGTTGTCCGGTTGGCGATATCGCCTAAATCTAATCCAGAAGGAGCGGCATGGAGTCCTTGTGCCACGTTATTCTGCAGAGCGTAAATCAGCCGTCCTGAAGAAGTTGTTACCACCCCATAATCACAGGGCGGCATCGGTAGCGACAGAGGAAGGCATCTCTGACGCGACGCTGTATAAACAGTGTCGAGTAAAAGGAGTGCCTGTGCCGGGTTACACCCAAGGCGACAGCGAATGGTCGCCCGACGCCAAGCTAGCCGTGGTCATCGAAACCGCCACCCTGTCAGAAACAGAGTTTGGTGCTTACTGCCGCGAAAAAGGCCTTTATCCCGAGCAAATCTAGCAGTGGAAAGCGGCTTGTCTCGAAGGCGCTGGCCAACAAGAAGACCCGAACGGCGGCGAGGTGCCAAACGAAAATGCCTTGAGTACCGCAAAGCAGTTTATGAAAGCGCTAAGTGCCGGCATCCAGAGCGCTGGTCGGGCAACACCCGAAACTGGGAGGCACCTGGTTCAGTATCGCTCAACCCTAGCAAGCTGCAGGAAGTTGAGCGTAATAAACAGACTGCTTAGAGGCAGCCATTTGGACAACTGGGTTGAAAATCACCGATACGATGTTCACAAGTATAGTAGACTGAGTGTCCCAGCAATTTCCACGCCGACTCAGGCTCTGTTTTATCTGGCATTTCCAGAGCGCCTGACGGAACCTGCGGCTCGTATAATGGCTGCCCTGGTCGCTTGGAACATAATGCCTTTGGGTCGCCCTCGACTTTCATAGGCCATTTTTAATGCACTGCTAGTGAGCTCGCTATCCGGCGACAACGACATCGCCCAGCCAATCGGTTTTCTAGTAAATAAGTCAATGACAACGGCTAGATAAGCCCAGCGATTGCCGACCCAGAGATACATGACATCGCCACACCAAACGCGATTGGGCGCCACAACGTTAAACTGACGCTCTAAGTGGTTCGGTACGTCAACATGTTCATCACCTGTTTGCTTGTAGGTGTGCCCAGGCACTTGGCAGCTAACCAGGCCAAGCTTTTCCATCAAGCGGCCAGCGCGATAGCGACTTAACGGCACATCCTGCCTTGTCGCCATCTCTGCAATGCTGCGAGCACCTGCAGAGCCTTCACTCTCGCGAAAGAGCTCTCTGACCTTGGCTATTTCCTTGGCCTTCGTGGCACACGCAGGCCTTTTTGAACGTTGTACCCAGTATTTAAAGCTACTGCGATGCACGCCAGACACGTCACACAGTTTTTTTCACTGGGTAGCTCGTCTTGAGTTTCTCGATCAGCGAGAAGTGTTCAAGGAGTCCGACATCAAGAGAGCGGTGCCTCATTAACTATTTCCAGCGTCCAGGCTGGCTATCTCTGTTTCCAAACGATAGATGCCCACCGTGAATGTATGGCCTTCCACTTCCAATCTTTCGTTGAGCGGGCTATCGACCAGGTTCGGCTCATCTTGCATCACGGCTACTCCTTAGACCTTCGTTTTCTGGATGGCGGCTCGAACGTAACGACGCTCGCCGATAATGTTCGAGCGCTTGTGTGACGCCTTCATCTCTCGGACTAGAGACGCTGACGCAAACATACGCGCTTCCACATCAATGACGCGCTTGCCTCGCTTCTTCTCGACAAACTCAACGTGTGAAAGCAGCCCTTCTGCCTCGATCCTTTGTATATGCTCACGGAACTTACGGCGCGCATGATACGGGCTCTTGTAATTCAGAAGCCCTGTCGTCTCCTGTAAAGACGACAATTTGAGCGAGTAAGGTGTCTGCTCAGAAATATTACGGCCATTGAGCAACAACAACTTGATGATGGCATGACCGACGTGCGTTTTAACTTGAGCAACACGAAACACGTTGTACTGCTGATACAGGCCCGCATGAATGCCCAGGCTGATAATTGGGTGAAACCTTGCCGTCCAGAAACCGTTTCGATCATGGGCATCAAACCCATTCTGCTCAAATGACACAAGCTCAGGAAGAATCGCCCCTCGCGCATTGATCCCCCCTTTTGAGGTCGACCGAACAGACAGATTGCACTTGTTCAATACTTCCAAAGAGCGCATCAGGGCTGGGTAGCTACGCCCCCTCCCCCAATGCTTGAGCTGTTGGATTAGTTGGTTAATCGTGAAATACACCCCATAACTCGGCAATGCGGCATGGCCTTTCGCCGGTTTATGGGATATGTCCGCCGGTTGAAGGATATCGCCGTTATCCATTGCTAGCTTGACCAGCGCCAGCTCCACAAGCTCATCGGTATTATCGGGGTAGCAAAAGATGGTCTGCTGAACGCCGTTGGCTTCTGTCCGGATTTGTGCCGGTGTCATCTCAAGGGTGTAATGCTCGCCGCTGTCTTCAAACGAATAGTTGACGATCCCCATTTCCTTCGCGTCAGGGCTGTTATTGATCCCCTGGATATCGCTGCAGTTGTAACGGGGTATTCGCTCCCAAAACTGCATCAGGTTGGACACATTGGCGCGTTCTTCCGGCGTGTTTGTCAGCGTCGACTGGAAATCACGAAGGGACTGCCCTTCAGGCGTCAGTGCTGCGTCAGGCAGAACATCCGGCTCGGCCAGTTTGAGTGTCGGTACATTGGCAACGTCTTCAGCCTGCCCACTTTCCGGCATGATCGAATCAAGATCGAGCGACAGGTTCGTCGGCGGTGCGTCCGATTGATCGGCTTTACTTGTTTTTGATTTGCGCAGGTCGCTAGTGACCTTCTCCCAGTCCGTGCGAGGATGCTGTGCCATGTCCATTCTCTGATTCGGTGAGTACGGCTTTATGGAACTGAGTGTAGCGAAGCGAAGCTGCTCCTTCTATGTACGCTCTGTACACATTCAGCACTTTTTTGTCGCACCCTGCTTCTAAGTACGCTCTGTACAAGTTTTTAACGTGAGAACACCTGTATATTCTATGTACGCTCTGTACACATTCTACAGCGTGAAGCGTCTCGCGGGGACATAGCTTCTTTCTGATTGGAGTCTCCAGAGCAAACCATCGGGTTCTATGTACGATCTGTACATGTTTCTATGTACGACCTGTAAATCTTCTGAGTTATCCACAGATTTTGGGGGTAACTCAGTGAAAAAAGCTGCCGTCCTATGTACGTTCTGGACGGGTTTGAGGTATTTCAGGGCTTTGTATGTACGCTCTGTACACGTTTCTATGTACGCAGTGAACAGGTTTCTATGTACGTTCTGTACAGGTTACTCAGGGCAGTAAGACCAGACACCGCTTTCTATGTACGGAGTGGACA
The DNA here is from genome assembly GCF_052446175.1 of Halomonas sp. AOP43-D1-4. Taxonomy (NCBI): domain Bacteria; kingdom Pseudomonadati; phylum Pseudomonadota; class Gammaproteobacteria; order Oceanospirillales; family Halomonadaceae; genus Halomonas; species Halomonas sp. AOP43-D1-4. The sequence continues at coordinate 23,815 of NZ_JBQSVY010000015.1, read as the reverse complement.
GGTTTCTATGTACAACTCGAACAGGTTTCTATGTATGGAGTGAACAGGTTTCTATGTACAGAGTGGACAGCTTTGATCACTAACCAACTGTCAGAAATAGATATTTTTGAGCCTCCTTCTTTCCTTTTATCCTTTTTCCCTTTCCATATATCTTTTAGTGATTGCAGCCCAACCCTGAAGAAGCAATGTCCTCTACGCGGCTATCACTCAAACCACTAACAGCAGCAAGCGCGTCAAGCGATGCCCAAGGCCAACCTTCGACAATCGCTGCTGCCCTGCTCTCGCCGACATGGGGCAAATCGTTTAATTCATCCGCTGGCGCTGAATTGATATCAATACAGGCATTTGTTTCGGAAGATGCCACCACTGTAGCGTTATCAAGTAAGCGCAAAGACGCGCCTTTCAAAGCAATCCATACAGGCACATGATCAGAAATCACATCGCGGGCAAATCCGTGATTGATCCCCCAGCGCTCAGGAAATCGCAGAATGCCTTGGCCGATTACTGACAAAGACGTGCCTTCCTACAAGAATATGTAATCGTAATGATTGGGATACCGGCCCTCTGTCGTGCTAATCGTTGTACCTCTGTACCTCTGTACCTCTGTACCTCTGTACCTCTGTACCTCTGTACCTCTGTACCTCTGTACCTCTGCCATCCTCGTATGCCGCTTCAACACCCAAAAGTTCAAGCGTGTCAAAAACAAAGTGCTCGCTGTCGAGATTGAAGTCTCCTGTCAGTATGCGAGGCACACCAGGATAGGCTTCTTCACCTAACCACTGCCAGTAATCAGCCAACCCCTTAATCTCAGGCAATCGGTCACGCACACTATCCACGTACAGAATATGCACGTTGGCAATGGCGAATGTTTCGCTAGTATCTCGGTCGGTAAACAGCGCTTAATACAGCTCTCGTGCAAAAACATCCGCACCGTCGAAAAAAACAGCATCCCCACCCGATACAGACACCTCTGATTCTCGCCAAAAGAACGTATACGCTTCTTTATAGCTACTCCGCCCGATCAGATGACTCATCACATGTACCCAAGATTCACCTGATGCCTGCTTCAACGATAGATGCAAATTTTCAGCGCCTTCTTCGCTCATGACCTCTTGCACAGCAAGTAAATTAAAACTGCTGCCTACCTCACCCAAAATCGCGAAGTCCCTGTCGTTATTTCAGCCCAAGTGCTTAATGTTCCAGATTGCGATGGCAACGTCAGTCTGGACAGGCAATGATGAAATAATCAAAGCACCAAGAGCGGACAAACTCAAAACCTTGTTTGATACTATCATCAAAGCCTCATTTACTCTCCGGTAGCCTATCAATGCCCAGTGCCCAACAGTAAGGCTCGAAGCTGTTTTCCACGCTGTTACAAAGCAAGTCAACGAAAAGATCGTAGTTGCCGGCGCAATGCGCAGTGTCCAACGCTTCGTAGTAAGCCAACCGCTGCTCTACCTCGATCAGGGCGGCAGGGAACCCGGCTTTCATCAGCTCGAAATTCATCAAAAGCCGCGATGTCCGCCCATTCCCATCAATAAAAGGGTGAACCTTGACGAACTCACCATGCACACGGAACGGCTCGTTCAATGGGGTGCAAAGCGCCAGCCTCTTGATGATACCAATGAAGAAAATCGCTCATCGCCTGGGGAACCTTGTAGGCTTCAGGCGGCCGGTGCTCAGCACCTGTTACCATGACATTAACCTGGCGATACACGCCGGCGTTCTGATCGTCGACGTTTTTGAGTACCAGCTGGTGCAGCGACTTGATCAACCATTCGGATAGAGGCTCACGCTGCTTAACCCAGTCTTCAACCATCCAAATCGCTTCTCGGTGGTTAATGACCTCAAAATGCTCACGCAAGGTTTTTCCACCTACTGTGATGCCTTCAAGGGCAACCTTGGTTTCCTTGAGCGTGAGCGTATTCCCTTCGATGGCGTTGCTATGGTAAGTCCATTGCAAAACCAGCGATTCATGTAGGTTGTGGACAACAGCATGAGGCAGTGGTTGATGCTGATCTAGCTGCTCTTTAAGCCGATCAAGACGTAAGAACCTGTCAGACATCCGCCCTCTCCTGGACAGTCAACCTCAAAATACTCGATGGGCTTTTCTTTAAATGAGGTTTTGATGCAATGAGTAAAAGCACTTTCACGCCTGATCGCCGTCGATCAACTTATCAATTTGTTCACGCAGAATATCCTTGATGGTCATACCATTCTGAGCCGCGTATATCTTCAACCGCTGGTGTTCTTCATACGTCAAATCAATGTTGACCCGCTTTTTGGCCGGTCTGTCTGCCAGGCTCGCTAACGTCGCTTCTTTTCGCTTGTCTGCTTTCGCGCTTGGGCGTCCAGCACTAAGTACACTTTTGGTCATCTCAAAAACCTCAAAAAATCATAACTTCAAATCATTATTTCCGCATTAACGTAAAAGCTCAATAGATTAAAAATAGAAAACCTCAAATGAGCTTTTCCTTCAGCTCGTTCATCAATGCGTTGATTTCAGTAGATGCAGGGCCGTCAGGGTCTTGGTCAAAGACCGTTGTACCTGTTGCGGCAGTCGTGGGATAGATAACCCGCTGAGTAACCCGACTCTCAAGTACCGGCAACTCATATTCGTTAAGTGCATTGGTGACTTCCGAGCCTATCCGCGTCCCCTTGATCGCCCTGGAGACAACAAACGCCGCTTGCATCTTGCCGTCAGTGATCTCAATACGCTGCTTCACCAACTCGACAAGATCAGCCGTCGCCCAAATATCGTACGGGCTTGGTTGTGCCGGAATCAGCACAAAATCCGCTGCCTTAATGGCGGACGCTGCCAGATCGGCTGCCTGTGGTGCACCATCAATCACCACAAATTCTTTGCGGGCCAGGTTTTTCAGATCACGCCCTATCGTTGGACGGTCAATGCCGACCACCGGCACCGGCTGATCCTCACGAACCGCTGCCCAATCACGAGCACTGCCTTGGGGGTCTGAATCGACCAACAGTACATCATGTCCTGCCAGCATCAGCGCCGTGGCCAGGTGTGTTGCAATCGTCGTCTTACCCGAACCGCCTTTCTGATTTAGAACCGCAATAACGTGCATTGTATCTCCACCATCGTATAAGAACCTTATCTGAGCTTATGAAGAAATGGGTATTTTATCAAATGGTTATAAACTCAAATAAAAAAATGAGGTTATGAGTCATTACGTTTTAAGGAAGGGGGCTTTGGAGGTATGGGGAGTTAGTGTATATACACTAGCTCAACACGCATGGGAGGTGACCGATCAGCTTGCTATCGCTAGTATATATGCCAATGCTATAGGGAGTAGCAAGAATAACATGCTGACAGGGAGGTTTATGAACCAGGTGATTTATGCCGCAGCAGTATATCGGGCAGGCTATCCGAACATTACAAGAGGCATTGTGCTGGTGTGCGACAACCAAGTCGTCGGCTGGAGGGAGACACTTCGTAACCCTCTTGATGTCAAGCTAGGCTCCCTTGCCGTTGATGAGTGTGGCCGAGTGTGGGAAGCCGTCGATTATGATGGATACCAGGGGCTTTGACATGGGACATGCGAGCATGAAGCCAGCGCTTAAATGAGATAATGCGCAATTCCATCCGGTGATTTCCGTGAAGCCAATGAAGTTGAGCACACATAATCAGCCTTGAAAAATACGCGCTGGTGGGCTTTTATGCAGATAGCTCAAAATCAGCACCCTAATCACGATCTTTCGGCCCTTGGCAATGCGTGAACCAGTATTCCGTGGTTATTTTTATTACACGGCGCCACCCATCATTGTTTTCTGGTTTGGCGAAAAAAACCACCACAGCCCAAGTGATAAGCCTCCTTCACCGTTAGTTCTGTGCTTTCTTTGGCCATAATCAGCACCGTTCTTCAGCGCTTCTAATAGCATCATCCCTGAATCACCCACCGTGTCCAAGTCGATGATAATAAGGTTTGTCAGTGGGTTTCTGATATTTTGAACAAAATTAAGTGCTTCCGTCGCATCGTAAGCGTTCTGGCACCGAGGGCGGGAAGGTTTGGTCACTGCAGGCAAGCTCAATCATAGAAAGGTTGACTGCATCATGACCAACGAGCAGAGCTGTAGGATTGTTTACCATACCTGACGGCCTCCCAAACAGATCTTTAGAGTCAAAGCCCCGCCGAAGCGGGGCTTTGATGTCGGGTGTCCAGGTGACGGGGCAGTGCCACTGAACAAGCGACGTGACTCTTGCGAGTCGGCATTTCCTGCCATGACAAAAGTGGTAGCTCTTGGCCAAGCTGCCGTGTCACATGATCTTTATAGCATAAAAGCATGAGCCTGGCATCCGACACTCCCCGCCCGCCCGCCGCGCTTCGCGCTTTGGGCGGGGCTCCAAGGTCACCCTCAGAACCTTCCTGCTTCCACACGCCTTCACTAGACAGCTGCTAAGCCGCTGCCCCCGCTCCACAGGCTAACCCCGCCACCACGGTGGTTCGTATATTCCTGGCTGCGTTGATGTCGCGGTCAATGGGGTGGCCACCCCCCCAGGCAGTGCCAGTGACGTTGCGACAGCGGTAGTTTCTCAACCTTGTGGCCGCAGCCATGACACAGCTTACCGCTGGGAAACCACTGGCTCACTTTCACCAGTTGGCGCCCCACCCAGCATCGCTAATGGCTTTAGAGAGCCGATTATTCTTGATCATGCCAGCGATATTGAGTGACTCGACGCACAGGACTTGGTTTTCGTTAATTAGTGCGCGGGTCGCTTTATTGAGGGCGTCATGGCGGCAGTCGGCGATCTTGGCATGTAGCCGCGCCACTTTCTGACGGTATTTGTTGCGGTTGTTGGAACCTTTCTGCTTCTTCGCCAACCGGCACTTCAAGTAGGCCAGCTTCGTTTCGTAGCGTTTCAGGTGACACGGATTGCCGGATTTTACGCCATCGCTGGTGATGAACAGGTTAGTCAACCCGAGATCAATACCCACTGTTTTGGGCGTGACCGGATGCGCTTCTGGCGCAAAGTCACACAGGCAGCTGATGAAGTAGCGCCCGGCACGATCGCGTGAAAGCGTGATGGTAAAGGCAGTGGCTGACTTCACCGAATGGATAACGGTGTCTTCATCTTGGCAATCGTGATGTAGCCATTACGATTGCGAAACGCCGCCTTGGTCAGCCGGATCGACTGGCGGCCATCCTTTTTCTTGAAACGTGGATACCGCGCTTTGAGCTTGGAGTTGAAGAAGTTGTTAAAGGCGGCTTTCTGATCGCGCAGGGTTTGCTGCAGAATCACACTCGATACATCCTTGAGCCACGGAAACTCCGCCTTCAAGCCTCTAGCAGACGCTTTTCAGCGTGGGCGTGAGATACCGACTCGCCGCGTTGCTGATAAGCTTCGGTGCGATAGGCCAGGGTATTATTCCAGACAAAACGGGCACACCCGAACGACTGCGCCAACAACTCAGCTTGCTCGGGAGTAGGATAGAACCGTTTTTTATAGGCGCGCTTTGTCATACTGGAAAAAATATCAGGGGTATGAAACAAAATCAACCGGGCACCGCGTTGCGGTGCCCGGTTGTATCACTGCCCGATTGGGCGATGCTTTACGCGCTGTTTGGTAAGAATTTTCCTCGTCTTGCGCACGAGAAGAACACGATCATTGGTGCTGGAATTATGATGAATTGAGATTATAAGGCTATGAAATTATAAATATAGTTGCTTTTCCTCATAAGCATGAATGCTCAATTGATATTATGAGGTTTTGAGTTAAAGCGTTTAAGCGCCTTCACACGCTCGCGGTGCGTCGGATGTGTGTGAAGACTGATGGGGCGCTGCGAGGGCTCAAACATCGTAGCCGCTGCCAACGATCTGAACAGCGCGATACCTGGCTCTGTACCTTCCTGCGACGCAGCAAAAGCGTCAGCGCGAAACTCACTGCGCCGCGACGCCCACAGTGCCAATATCTCGTAAGCTGCACCTCCAAGCTGTCTGCCAGCTTTATCCAATGTTTGGAATAGATGCTCAAAACCAACCAGCAAGCGGCAAAGAGGATGGCCCACTAGCGGTATCCAGCGACATAGCCGAACAATCCACTTCACGACCTTCAAGCGTAGGCGCTGCTAAGCAAGCACGCTGTCCAGGAAACGCTGCCAAGCAAGCACATGGCGGGCATCCCTATGCACCAGATGGCCGACTTCGTGAGCGATCACCCAGCGCAATATGTCCGACGGCAACTGCAAAACACCCGCTGACAGTACCAAGTGAGGTTTTCTTATTGGCGGCGCAACGACGAAAGCAACCACATAGGCATTCTCGGCGGCCCAGAGGTGTGGGCATCGGATACGATGTTGCTTGCACAGACGTTGTGTATAGAGCGCGATAGGATGGTCTGCCGATACCTTCACCAATCTCCCCTTGGCCAAACGCCGCAACTGCCGTTTGCGGCGTCTCATTGCTTGCTTCGCCCCACTCCAAACCAAAAGACACAGCAGCCCCCAGGCGACCACCAGAGCGAGATGAATCAACGTATTTTGGGATAGCGGCACCCAGCCAATCTCTAGCCATACAGGACGAACACCGGCGGCGAACAACCAAGAAGCAATATGAGCAAAAACGCTATAAACAGCCCAAAGAATGGTTAAAGGGAAAAAAGCACTAAAAACACCTAATAGAATAAAACCAACTAAAAAAGCTAAATTATGCAAAAAAGCACATAAAAAATTCGCCATGCCTTGTAAATACCGAAGGTAAGAACATTTACAGAACGATGTTATGAGCCATCGCCTTCTTTACTAATGACGGAACGCACTTTTTCAACTAAAGGGTGTATGTAGTACTTAGCAGAGTTGTTTAATCGGGGAAGCCAGCTTTGTGCTTTTTCATCCGCTGAGTCTGTCAAGGTTTGCGCGCCAGCCGACTTCAATTGTGAAAGTGATGAAGGGGGCGTCCAGTCTGGTAGCGTCCGCCAAGGGGTACGATGCTTCGATCCTGTAGGCTTCACTGATGACGCACCCGACAAAAGCTCGGCATTGACCCAAGGTGCTGACGCGCCTGGAGGCATATTCCCTTGACCGTCCGCTGTCAAAACATCGAGTCGTCGTCGGGGCTCGGCAAAACGCCCATGTCGTTCTAGCGGCTCAGCTGTGATCGTTGCAAGGTGTCGGTCTGGCCGATAATGAGCTGCCTGTACCTCTATCTGCAAACGATCCCCAATATCGGGATACCAGGCACGCTGACAGTCGTGGCTCACGACGATCTGGACGTTGTGGTGGTGTGTCGAATCCGACACAGTATCGCCGGAAGACATAACTGTTTTCGCCGCTCCCAGAGCAGGCGGTATTGCGAGCCCAAGCCCAAGCCCAAGTGCCATCGCTGGCAATACTCGATATGGAAGCATGTTCCGCTCCAAAAAAACGCCCTTGAAAGGGCGTCAGTCACAAATGAATGGGGCGTTTTACTCGGCAGTAGGCGTCGCATCGGATGTCACGGGAGCAGACTGATTGGCCGCGCCCAGCCAGTCGCCAATGCCCAGCGAATCCAACAAGCCGCCGACCCAGGTATAAACGGGCATAAAGTATTCCGGCCAAAGGTGCATCAATGCCATCCCCAGCAATGCACCGCCTATCAAGCCTGCCAGGTTTGTTCTGGCCAGAAAGAGGGCGGCACCAATGGCAATCGCAATCGGGGAAATGGGAAGCATTATTAACCTTCCTGTTCAGCGGGTTGGCCATTGACTGCTCCTGCCTCCGCGCTTTCCTGTTCGATTATGCCCCTTAATGCAGAAATGATGGCTCCTGGCGGCTGCGCCCCAGACAAACGGACTTCCTTACCCGTTTCGTTGTCGATCAAAAACGATGTCGGCGTACCCGTAACACCTTTTGATTGTGCTTCACGCCCAAGATCAGCCACATGGCGTTGTACATCGCTGCTTTGCATACACTGACGAAACGCTGAACGATCAAAACCCATCGTTTCAGCCACATCGAGCAAACCCGCTTCGCGCACCTGATGATTCTCGTAGATATAGTCGCTAAGCGCCCAGAAATGCTGATTATCACCAAGACGGCCTGCGCATTCACTCGCCAATGCTTGGGTGGTCGAGTTGGCATCCATGATCGTCATGTGATGGTACTGAGCCTTCATCACGCCCTGACTGCTATCAACAAGTTGCTTAGGGGTACTGTGAAACTGACGGCAGTACGGGCAGTTGGGATCGGAATAGGTGTACAGCGTGAAGCGAGCGTCAACATCCCCGTATGTCCAGGGCGTATCGTCTTCCAAATCGGTAGGGGCATTGTCATACCCCTCTAGCAATGCCTGGCGCTGTGCCTCTTGCTCGGCCTGCGCTCGCTGCTGCATCACCTGATCAACAGCGGCCACCAGATCAGTATTGCGCGTTTGCTGTCCAGAGGAAGTGTTGATGGCATCGGCAAGGTCAGACAGTTTTGCATTGGTCTGTTGGAGTTGATTAGCCGTTTCAGTCTGGGCGTTCAGCAGCAAACCGAATGCAAGTGTTGCCAGAAATCCGCTGCCGATAATACCGCCAAACGCAAGGTGCATCGCGCGACGATCGTCTGTGGCCGAAGATGTAGATTTTGACATGAATATCCCTCTGGAATGAAAAGTACCCTGGCAGAGTACGCGCAGGAAACGATCAGGCAGGCCAGCGGAACACCGGATTTCTAGGCAAAAACAAAAACCCCCCAAGAAGGGGGTAAGCCTTTATGAGAGCCTGCGTGGGATCAGGCAGTCCAAGGTAGCAGGTAGGGGGTAGAAAACACGACAGAGGCCGTCAGGAGCCAGCAGAAAAGGGCGTATAGCTGCAAGCCGATGAAACGCCGCATCCTTCCCTCCTTGATATATCTTCCAGCCGTAGAGATGGCCATCAAGACCCCGCCAACTGCCAGAGCAAGAATCGACGGCATGATCCATTCGATACCGACACCCGCAAATGCCCGCCAGAAAAAGAAAACAAAAAGGCCGATAATCGGGGAAAGAGACACAATACCCTGCACCGAAAAAGCCTGGCGATACTTCCCATGTGGCGTGTCGTCAACAAGGTATGCACGCACTAGACGGTGAGGCAAAAGTGACACAGCTTTCAGTGAACAGCGCAAAGAACGGTTTTGACGGCTCATGAGATTTTCCTCGTTACGTTGATTTACCTAGTAGCTTAACCAACTTTTGCGCTTGACCAAGCCGGTGCGAAATTAAGCCGTCCCCCGAGAAATTTCCAGAACCATCGACCAGGAAGACGGGAGCAGTTGCAAGGCATCCATCACGATCTGCCAATCGGATGTGGCGATAGACATACCCAGCTGATCTTCTAGCACCGATGGGCGTATCACCTGGCGGCCCCAAAGCTGTATCCGACCACTATCGGCATCGACAACCGAATCCGAGAGCAGCATAAGCGGAAACTGCGAAGACAGCTCATCCAGTTTGCGCTGAAGACGGGCAGCTCGCACCGCGTCTTCCCATTCGTCGTCGTCCAAGCCAAATAGCGCAACACTTTCTATGGACGGAGAATCGGACACCGCAGGGATATGCTTCTGGGCGTCCAAAAGAAGCGAGATCGCGTACTGCAATGCAGGAGAATCAACGCCGTACCGATCCAGAAACGCAAGCAGGTGTCTCTTTCGAACCTGTGTCTCCATCTCGAAACCCTTACTTTAGGCGATGGTAATGACGAACAAGGCCATCGCAAAATCGGCACTGCGGATACAACGCAATAGCTGAGCTATCGGCTTCACCAACAAGATCGGGAAACTCGATTCGCTCACCAATGTATTTTCGTCCTCGCTCCTCGCTCAGGCGCTTGATGAGAACGGTTGGAATGTCGAAATCCGTCGTGTCGGCAACAGGATCAGTCAGCCAGAAAGGCAGTGTCAGATCGACAATAATCCGCGTCGTTTGCAGCGGCACCTCCAGCCAGTAATGCGGCACGATGATCACGTTTTCGCCCGTTTCGTTGGTATGTAGCTCACCAAAGAACAGCTCCTTGGGCATACCGGCGTCAGCAAAGAATGCTGCTGCTTCGTGCGCAACGTCGCCACAGTCGGCATCTTCAGTGATGTCGGGCGTCAGGTTGAAAAATGCCATAGCGATATCGTCAGCCAATATCTGCTGCTCATCCTCAAGCCGTGACAATGCGTTTTCAGATTTATCGCTGGTTACTAATGTGAGCACAATGCCCTCCTTGTCTCGATGTCGGGTGTCCGTTGGATTCTACGCACCCCGAAAAACCGACCAAGACGCTGAGGGGCGGATTTCTAGTGAATTAGCTTCCTTCCGCCTTCAAGGATTACATGAACCATAACGTGCTCTATAAACCTTTTGGTTTGTTATGTGGAATAATGGCTTATAAATGCCTTTTGCAATTTTTCTTTTAAAAGGAAAGCATTGTGACGGTATTCTGTGTATGCCTGCACACGAAATTAAGACCACTTTAATATGAAAGAGGATAAGCCTAACAAATATTATCAAATTATTCGGCGGCATGGTTTAAAAAGAGAAATTTCACAAGCAGAGGTGTTTGAGTCATGAATAAATAACTTATTAGGCTATCTACTTTCTATGCGATTCAACTACCTTCTTGATCTCCTTCAGCGCTGTTCGCGCTTTTGATAACTCATAAAAAATTTTTCGATTTTTGGCATGGTCTTTTTCGTGCGCCGCAACTAATTCTCGCTCCCAACTTTCAGCCCCATTAAAGTCTCGGGCGTTATAATGATGCTTACCAGACCGTTTAATATGTTTAGCGTAGTAAGTTTTACCTTTGCGCATCGAGTCAGAGTTCCGAACAAACGCATCACGGAAATAGACGACTTCCAAGGTTCCTCGATTAACGCGAACACGGATACCGAGCTTACCTGGATCACCTGCTGCAAAGCGCTCCATTTTTTCTTCCCAAAATAAGTCAGCCATCGTGCGTGAGTCCAAGGCTGCCAGATAAATCGACCGCTCAATTTCTTCAAGCATTCCATCGGCTGCATCCGACAGCGCGGCAGATACTTCAGCCAAATCAATACCCGAACGCTCGGCTTCTGCCTCGTCGTTCACAGCAAGCAGCGTATGCAAATGGTCAAGCGAATAATTACCTGAACTGTTGCTACCACCATATTCTGACATCCAGATAGCCCTCCAAAGCCTCAATATCTAACAGACGCTCCCCATGAAATTACCCTGGGGGAAACCCTCGCTCCCCACAGGGTATTACTTACTGGTGGGAGGTGAAACAGAAAATAGGAAAAATAGCCAAATTTTTTTAATTCTCCCCCCAACTGGGGGGAAGTGATAAAAATTTGCCACCTTCCCCCAGTACTGGTGGGAATTGAAAAGGTAATGAGAGGGTTGAAGCATTTCTCAATGGATGCAATACTGATTTTTACAAACCTTAAAGTTTGAAATAAACTCTCTAAGGCGAAGTGACTTGCGCTTCGGTTTAGCTGTTTAACAGTGAAACGTGGAGGTCTGAATGGGTACGAACGTAGGGCTGGATATCGGCTATAGCAACACCAAGCTGGTTTACTCAGGCGGCGATGAAGGGCATCAGGAGTCCGTCTTTCCTGTAGGGGTGTCGCGCCTCGATCAATTCAATCGGCAGATTAAAGGCATTACCGGCGGTGATGTTGATACCACCATTGTTATGGTAGATGGCGTTGAATATGCCGCTGGTATTGCACCAGGTAAAGTGTTGGGTAGCTCACGCGATATAACGGAAAACTACATTAAAACGACGCAGTATAAGGCACTTTTCCATGCTGCGTTATTATATACAAATGATCGCCAGGTAGATCGCTTAGTGACGGGGTTGCCGGTCACGCATTGGCAGAACGAAGAATTAAAAAACGATATTAAAAAGATGATGGCAGGGGAGCATCAAGTTGCTAAAAAGAGAACCGTAACCGTGGATGAAGTTGAGGTCATTCCACAACCAGGCGGTGCATTTTTAGATGCTATTCACTACGCTGAAAGTAACGACGATCAAGATACCGTAGAAGCATTAACAGAAGGTAGTGTTATCATCATTGACCCTGGCTTTTATAGCACTGACTTTGTAGTTTTTGAAGAAGGGGAGTTAAATGCTGAGTTGTCCGGTACAACCCTTTTAGCAACGTCTCGGATTATTGATAGAGTGGCTGAATTGGTCAGCGCAGACTACGGAGCGGCACCAGGTAAGAGCCTCAAGTCTGAAAAAATTGAAAGTTTAATACGCGCAAATTCGCATATAGTACGCTATGCAGGACAGAAAATAGACATCCAACCTTACATCCAAAAAAGCGCATTGGAAATCTCTCAGGCTGCTATAAGCGAAATTGCGGGTAGTATGCGAAATACGGTACTTGATACTGTTGTGGTTGCAGGGGGCGGTGGGGCATTTTTTGAACCTGAAGCACGGCGAATTTTCTCACATTGCGAGATTATCCAGCCCTCTGATCCGGTGCTGTCCATCGCTCGGGGCTATCACGGCTGGGCCGCACGATAGCGTTTATTGGCATTACAGCTGGTGGTAGCACTGATTACCGCCAGCTTTATAATCATTGGAGAATCCGTGATGCACGACTTTCAGCAATCACAGCCGCTTGTCATCAACATCATGCTGTACCGCCGCCGCGATGGTGATCTGTACAGAGAACTCATGTCCGTCCCTAATAAATACCGTGCGGAGCGTCTGCGCAATCTCGCTAACCTATGCTGCTTGATGCGGGAAATGGGGGGCATTGCCGTTGACAGTGAGCGATTGCATTCACTCGCCGAAAGGCACTATAGCAGTATCGTCAGTGATGACGTGGAGGATAGCGACGGAGACGAGACAGAATCTTCCATGCCGCTAAAATTGACCGTCAATTTCTACAATTATCCCGAGTTGTACCGCGACCTGGCAGCCATTCCAAACGGTAATGTTTCCAGTCGGGTAAAAGCCCTTGCGTCGGCGGGGGCATTACTCAACGATATTTCACGCTTGGCTCGCCATGCTGATAATCAAGGGCTGTCGACCCGCCCATCACAAAACCCGCAGGCACACGCTATCGTCAAAGAGCCCGTTGATCCTGGTATGGCAAGCATAAAAGAGGAAGGTGAGGTTGAGATGGGAACCCAAAAAGGAGAAGCAGATACAAGTGTGGAGGCGGATGCCTCAACAGAGCCGTCAGTAGCAGACGATAAGCGGGATAACACGCCTAAAAAGTCCAGTGCCATCGGCAAAATCAGAATGTAGTCACCAACCTGTAGTGGTTCAATAAAACCGGACACCAACGTAGGTGGTAATATGGCCACCAAAAGCGAGGTGTCTGATGACCAAGAAACGACGTACTTTTTCGCCTGAATTTAAGCAAGAAGCTGCCAGGCTGGTACTGGATCAAGGCTACAGCTATCACCAAGCTTGTAGCTCGTTGGGTGTCGGTGAAAGCGCCCTCCGACGCTGGGTTCACCAGCTTGCGGACGAGCGTCAAGGAATAACGCCTAAGGGCAAAGCGTTAACCCCAGAACAGCAGCGTATTCAGTAGCTTGAGGCTCGCTGCAAACGTCTTGAGATGGAAAAAACCATCCGAAAAAAGACCATCGCTCTCTTGATGTCGGACGATATGAATCGTACGCGCTGATAGACCAGTTGAGTGAGCAAATGCCTGTTGAAATGGTCTGTAATGCGTTTGATATTAGCCGCTCCAGTTACTACGAATACCGCCAGCAGTGGCACCGCGTGGATGTTGAGCGTCTGGCCTTAAAAGCTCAGGTAAGCCGCCTTTTCAAAAAGAGTCGCCGCTCAGCTGGCAGCAGCTCAATCAACGGGTTGCTCGGCGAAGAGGGCGTCACCATCGGCCGTTTCAAGGTTCGGTGTTTGATGAGCGAAATGGGGTTGATCTGCAAGCAGTCAGACCCTCCTGCTGACAAGCAGGCGACTGTTGGGCGACCTGATATTGCGAATCATCTTGGCCGCAAATTTACACCAGACCAGCCCAATCAGGTCTGGTGACATCCCTTATATCTGGAGTGGCCAGCGTTGGAGCTATCTGGCCGTTGTGTTGGATCTTTATGCTTGTCGTGTTGTTGGCTGGGCCATGTCGTGCAGCCCGGATGCAGATTTTGTTGTGAAAGCGCTGGATCATGCTTGGGAACAACGTGGTCAGCCTAAGAGCGTCATGTTCCATTCCGATAGTAAGACTACAAGGTGCCAGGTGTTTCTGGGTTGATCCGGCACTTATAGTAATCGATCTATTCTGAGGACCTGGTGCCGTGAGGGCTCTTGGGTCTCCTGACCCACATTCTGATCGACCCGGCTAGTGTGTCTTTCCTTGGACCTGTCGGTGATCCAGGAGCACTGGCGGCGAGGTTTCGCCTCGTCGAAGCATGTGACTCAAGAAGGGCCTGACCGCCTGCCTTATTACTGTCGTGTCCAGGCTATCGAACTCGGTGAAGCCATCCTGAATCAATAGCTTGGAGATCCACTATGAGTCAGCAACCCAGTGATCGCTCCTTCATTATCGGCGGTGTTGATACCCACAAAGAGCTGCATGTAGCCGCCGTCGTGGATGTCCATGACCGTGTGCTTGGCACCACCAGCTTTCCTACCACCCGGCATGGCTACAAGACTATGCTGACCTGGATGTGCTCCTTCGGCGATCTCAGCCGGGTGGGAATCGAATGCACCGGTACCTATGGAGCCGGCCTGCTGCGCTACTGACAGCGCACAGGCATCACTATCTTGGAAGTCACGACACTCGATAAGACCGTACGGCGCAAGCGCGGCAAGGATGACGCAATCGATGCAGAGAATGCCGCTCATGCGGCCTATGTGGGTATTCGCACTGTCACCCCGAAGACACGTGTCGGAATGATCGAGTCCTTACGTGTCCAGAAGGTTTGCCGAAAAACTGCGGTCGCGGCTCGCCGTGTGGCCCTCCAGATGATCCAGACTCAAGTGGTCTCGGCACCAGGGGAGCTGCGCGATCTGTCGAGGAACATGGCGCGAATACAGTTGCTTCGGACGCTGGCGGCATGGCGTCCCGATTTGAACGGGTACCGGGATGTCACGATGGCTTACCGCATCGCCCTAAAATCCCTCGCACGCCGCTACCTGGAACTGCACGACGAGCTTGCCGATTTGTAGGTCATGATCAAAGCTATCGTCGATGAGCTGGCACCAAAGTTGGTGTCTCGAACAGCAGTAGGCTACGAGACGGCCCCACAGCTACTGATCATGGCAGGCGATAATCCGGACCGCCTTGGCTCAGAAGCCAGCTTTGCGGCGCTTTGTGGCATTAGTCCTATTCCTGCCTCGTCAGGTAAGACGCAGCGGCACCGGCTCAACCGGGGTGGCGATCGCGCTGCCAATAGTGCGCTGTATATCATCGCCATCAGGCGGCTACGTCTGGATGCCGATACGCAGGCATGGCGGGTGGGAGAGGGCCACTCCAAGCTGGAAGCCATCCGATGCCTGAAACGCTATGAGCTCTATTATGTGCTGCGTAGCCGTCATCGGGATATCAATCAGACGCAAATCGCCACTTGACACTTAGAAGGGCGTCCAGGGCAGTCAATATGCAAGCCGCAAGTTCCGCCAACGACTTTGGCGCTATAGAATGAAACAAAGCATGAGCCGACGTGGCAACTGCTGGGACACTCGCCGACGGAAAGGCTGTTCCGGAGCCTGAAATCAGAGTGGATACCGGCGTGGGGATATCGAAATCTACCTGAGGCCAAGAAAGACGTTAGTAGCTATCTGATGGGTTACTACAACCAGCAGCGCCCTCACTCGTTTAACGATGGCCTGCCTCCCGTGGTGGCTGAGAAAAACCTTAAATCCTGAATTCAAAAATTTAATTAATGTCCGGTATTAGTTGACCACTACACACAAAGATCTTTGCCAGGGGGCTGTTCTGCTGGAATCGGGCTAACTCTTTATTCACTAAGAGGGTGTTTACTAAATATCAGGACGGGTGAGTTAATCGGTTGAGTAATTGTCGGCTTGCCGCCAGCCACACCCAAGCTTCGGATACCTGAATACTTCGATCATGGTGCATTACCAGTCGGCGTGCCTTTTCGATCCATGCATGGGTACGTTCTACGACCCATCTTTTCGGCAGGATAGTAAATCCCTTGGCATCCGGTTGCTTTGTGAAAAGGTCTTGCTGGTTGGGCGTCTTCCACCAGCCAACATTAGTATTGCCAGGATGACGCACGACCTCTACCTCAACACCATGCTGCTGGTTGATCGTCTGCGCACAGCGTCCTGCATAACCACTATCAACAAAAACTGTTGATATCCCAGAATACTTTTCGATTCCATTGGCCATAACAGGGTGCGCCCCATCGCGGTCTTGCACACTTGCTGCCGTCACACTCACCGCCAACACAAGGCCTAGCGTATCAACAAGAACGTGTCGTTTCCGGCCTTTGACCTTCTTGCCAGCATCATAGCCGCTGGCCCCGCCTTGGGGAGAATGACGTGTTGATTGGGCGTCAAGTACAGCAGCGCTTGGCATCTTGTCACGCCCTTCACGCTCTCGCCATTGAGCGCGCAATCGGTCGTTCATTTGCTCAAATTTGCCCTGCTCGCTCCAGCGCCGAAAGGTGCGGTACACGTTTTGCCAAGGTGGAAAGTCTTGAGGCAACATCCGCCACGAACAACCACTACGAACCACATAACAGCAAGCATCGACCAGTAAGCGTCGGGGGTAACTAGGCGGCTTGCCACGATGACCATCGGTATCGAAGATATCCGCAATCAATGCCCATTCTGCATCGGTCAGGCAGCTTGGGTAGCGCTGTTCTGGTGCCTGCTGTCGGTGACGATCCTGATAGCCGTAACGAGGAGGTGATTCTACCTCGGGTGGCTGATCACGTTGATCACCAGATTTCTCGGGAACTCCCTTATGCCGGGTGATGCCCGCCTCCTTAAGCGCCATCCTTAAGGTTTCGATATACAATGAGATACCGGTCTTGGCAGTAAACGAATCGCGAATTTCAACGAGCGTTGCCATCGGTTTGTCGGTGACAATCTCACATAGGATCGGATAGTGCTCAGGCTGAACCTTCTTGCGGCGTACCATGATAGCTGCTCCAGATTCAGAGTTAGTAACAACGATCATTATAGTACTTTATGTAAACACCCTCTAAGGCAATGGCGAAAAGATTGTGCTGGCGAGAGTAATGGATATTTTTGTCACTTTCTTTATAGTACATGAGGAAGTTGCTATTGTCGGTCAAGCTTTGTACAGCCTCATAGAAGCGATTGCGAATAACTTCAGTTGCATGTTCAGGGCTATTGGCTTCACTAGTTGGGACAAATGCAAACGCCCTATCAAGTTGCATCATGCCAGGGCCAGATAGCAGCGCCGACGCTAGGCCAAGCCCCAGTGACGCTCCACCTGATAAACCAAAACCAGCAGAGCTTGAGAGCGATCGCGCCGTGCCAGCATCACTCGATAGGTCGCTCATCATCGAGCTGTATTCGTCTTCACCTTGCTTTGTATCCCGTGCTTCATGTAGACCACCCACCATAGCGAGGTTGTAGGCTCGGCTGTTGCTTTCGCTGTAATTAGGATCCCCCATAGGTACGCTGGGTATGCCAGCACAGCCCGCTAAGAAGGTGAGGGCTGTTAATGAAGATGCGAGGGTGAACGTTTTCTTCATTTCTCTAGTACTGAGGTAATGAGCCCAAGTCATACCAATATGTTAACTCAGCAATGCGATTACCAAAATTTAATTAGTACGGCTTAAGTGGTACAGTGGCGGATTTGGCATGCCCCGACCACGAAATTAGAGATGATAGTGGGGGATTCCCTGGTTGTTACCTTCCTGGTTCCTGCTTCGTTGTCAGTTGCCTTCAATGCCTTGGCATTGCCGATTTTATTCAAACTCCACAGGCGGATATTTTCGAGTGCTCCTCGGTATGATATTTAAACTCTTGGCACAAGCTAACATCGCGGTGCTTGCTTATAAGATATTGCGGGCGGCATCGAGGTTTCGATCAACACCTCGGTTACCATAGCAAGGGCAATCCCTGCGACTAGTGTCGATAGGCATTTTCTCAACCTTATGCCCACAGCTCACGTAGGTTTTCGAGATGGAAAACTCCTGATCAATGTTGACCAGCTGCTTACCCTCCGCCCTTGCCTTGTATGCCAGATTTTCGATTCGCCTGCTTCAGCTGGCATCGACAATGTGGTTGGCCAGCATGCGGCTTTTACTTTCAAAAAGTAAAGCTGAATTGGGTGTGCAGATCGCCTGAGTCGTCGTCGCTATCACCCAGCAGGACGTTTTGTAGCGCTGTCACCGACTGAAATAGCTCTTCGGCACTCTCTGGCGTGAGCGTACTGAACCAACGCCTTGCCACGGCATCCCCTGTCACGTCCCAGCACACATCGTGCCCGTGTAACACCAGTACCGCTTCGCTGATGGTCCCGCACTTTTCGCAGGCGCAGTAGCGAAGCTCTGCATCGCATTTCTGGTTAACTTGTGTGCTTAGATCAGCGCTTGCGCCGCATGAACATTGCATCGTTGTTCTCCTATCTTGCTAATACAGCCCTTGCCGTTCGAAATGCTGCCAGCCACCGAGGGATACACGGGCGAGAATTTAGGGAGGGACCCCGCGTTCTGCACTCTTCGGCCTCACGCACCTGCATCGCCAGCTTATAGCGCACGTTCTACCGAGCTTGTTCAGATCAGCGTTGGCGTTGGGAATTCCTTGCTGTTCTGCCCGCGCCAGGAGGGTTTGGTTCACATTGTCGAGTGCCTGATTTTTCTGGATGATCGAAGAATATGTAAACGCCTCTAAACCGATGATAGAAACTGCCCCTACACTTACTGCAATAATTAATACCGTTACGGTTTATTTTTGAAATTTAAAATCGACAATAAGTGGTTAGCAAATAAAATATAAGTAAAAAAGTGCATTACTGCGGAAAAAAAGAAATTAATAAAAGCCACGCTACGCTACTAAAAGAGATTCTTTGCCTAATTGCAGTGCATAGAAATTTGATTTCAATATGCTGATTATCACTGATGCCGTTAAATCCAACTAATGAAAAAAGAACGTTTGTAAAATACACCGGTTATTGATATTGTAGGGTAATCCCCCCATTTATAACCGGGGCGATAAGTAGAGTTGGTTAGGCAGCCATGGCCACCTTCTGTTTCGGTGTTATCCCACCCAATGCCATGTTCGGTCGCTCGTGGTTGTACGTCCAGAGCCAGCGTGTGGCAAAATCCTGTACTTCAGCGATTGAGTCGAACAGATAATGGCTCAGCCAATCATAACGGACTGTTCGGTTGTAGCGTTCGATGTAGGCATTCTGCTGTGGCTTGCCAGGTTGAATGTACAGCAGCTCAATGCCGTTTTGCTTCGCCCAACGGGTTAGTTTGCCACTGATGTATTCCGGGCCGTTGTCGCATCGAATGGCCTTGGGCCGACCACGCCATTCGATCAACTGGTTTAAGGAGCGTATCACGCGCTCTGCTGGCAGAGAGAAGTCAGCATCGATGATCAGGCCTTCCCGGTTGTAATCATCGATCACGTTGAACAACCGATACGTTCGGCCATCGGCCAACTGATCATGCATGAAGTCCATCGACCAACAGTCGTTTAGAGCAGCGGATACGACCAATGGCGCTGGCTTGTCACGCACCAATCGTTTTTTTGGCTTGATGCGTAAGTTCAGCTCCAATGCCCGGTAAATTCGGTAGATGCGCTTATGGTTCCAGCGAAAGCCTTTCACGTTGCGCAGATACAAGTAACACAGTCCAAAGCCCCAGTTACGCTGATTGTGGGTCAGGTGCACCAGCCAGTCAGCGATAACAGCGTTCTCATGGCTCAGCTTCGCCTGATAGCGGTAACAGGTTTCACTGATCCCGAAAACCTGACAGGCCAGCCGAATACTGCAGCAACCGGCCTCAACGACATTCTTTGCCATCTCGCGGCGTTGAGATGGCTTTACCACTTTCCCTCGAGGGCTTCCTGGCGCAACTCTGCCTTCAACCGCTCTTCGGCATACATCTTCTTGAGGCGCTGGTTCTCGTCTTCCAACTCCTTGAGGCGCTTCATCATGGACGTGTCCATACCACCGTACTTGGAGCGCCATTTATAAAATGAGGCGCTGCTCATGCCGTGCTCGCGACACAGTTCAGGGACAGGCAAACCAGACTCAGCCTGCTTCAAAATCGCCATGATCTGGCTGTCAGTAAAACGTGATTTGCGCATGTGAAATCTCCTGTTTTTTCAGGTTACAAAATTCCACTTATCAACGCGATTAGTTTTCGGGGGGATTACCGTAGCACTCTAATAACCAGTACTGTATTCCTGTGTGTCTAGATTCTTCATTTAGAGATTACTCATAATGAATTGATATTCCTACGGAAGTTTTTAAATAATATGGAACAGCAAAACATCGTCGATTTGTTTAATACTGTTCTGGTTGAATATCCCGGACACCTCAAGAAAGCACAACAAACAGCAGTGGCAGCGAGCTGGGTCCGGAAAAAAGTGGCATGGTTTGGTGCATTGCACAGAATTGATGAAATCGCGAATGCACGGCAATTCCATACGCAATGGAATTATTTCTCGCTATTGATCCCATAGAAAACCTATACGCTCAAAACTCTTTTTAGTTAAACCTATAGTTTTATCTAAATCATTTTTAATTTTAGATATGGCCATGTAGCGCTCCCGCAACATTGCATAGTTGATTTCTGTTTCATCTATTATTTCACGTTCCCACGGTTCGGCCGAATTAAATGCGGATTGTTTGTATCGTGGATTGAAGCGGCTAGTACCCTTTGGCACCAGTGTCGCCATAATTCTACCCCCTGGCTCAGAAGGTGGCTTGCCACCGGCTCGCAGCCACTGGCATTGAAGCGATCCTGTTGTGACACGTATGCGAGTTATAAAGCGTGGCGCACGTCGACCTGCTTCTTCTCGGACATTCTCCCAATGCAAATCACAAATTATTTGAGCATGATTGCGTATGCGATCTAGCTCAGCCGCTAGTGAATCGCGCATGCTGTACAATTCCGAATGTGTTTTCTCAGCAGATTTTATAATATCCATAGATAACCTACGTACCCTAGTAAACCAATAATTATATATTGGTCTACAATTTTGTAAACCAAAATTTGGTCTACAATATAGAAGTTGATGATCATAGGTCAATAAGGAAGATAGCAATTTTTTTGAGACTTCTAGATATTGGTTTACAAAAATGAAGTTGATGTCTGTAGGTTTTCTCAAAAAGCGGAAAGTTAGTAGTCGTAGATCAATAGTTATTTTTCTATTGGTTTACGAATGACAAATTCACTTTTGTAGACCAATTTTGGTTTACACCAAACAAGTTTATATTTTAAAACCAATTGATTTACAGGTAGTAAGTTTAGGTTTGTAGACCAGTATAAAAGGTAGAGCGGTTTAAAACCAGTTCTCACTACGGGGCTACGACAAGCGACTTATTATTCGTAATAAAATGTTGATTTATGACAGTTTTAAATTCGTGTAGTAAGATTTGTTCAGATTAATATTTTTTTAAGTATTTCTGTGTTTTTTTAATATAAATCGAATGCTAATAATTTGTAATTCCATCCAAAATATTATTTTATCATGCGTACGATTTTTTGTAATTTTACTAGAATGATAAATCTTGTTTTTATAACTAACGGTAAAGAAGGATTGAATCTTTTTTTAGCCTATTTAGTTCTATGTTAGTAATTTTCTTGTTTTTATAGTTATATTTTATATCTTGGTCGGGGTGCATCTTTAAGAACAGTAGATGAAGTTGCCGGACTATCATTAGAGAAGCGCTGAGTAGAAAAGATGTAAAATTTAAAGTAATGGTTAGACGTTCTTAAAATATTATCAAATGGGTTGTCTTCGTAGATAGTAGAATAAATAAAAATTACCAACATGTCATTTATCCTAAGAAGTTATTTTAGGCGATCTTCATCAGTTTTTATCCTTGATAGGACTCTGTATAGAAAGTGATGCTGATCGGGGCTAATGCTAACTTGAAAAAGATACGTTTTATATTTTTATAATTTTATGCATTGAGAGTTTTTTGGCCTTGTTGATATAAGGGGTTAAGCCTAGTCCTAGTAAGTGCTAAATGTTTTATCGTTACTTTCCATAGAGTTTTTAAAAGGAGACGCTTTTTTAGGTCATATAATTAAAAGGAGATTTGTTTTAGATGTATATATTCTCTAAAAAACATGTGATTTATAATTTTAAATTCCGTAGTAATGCTTTAATTAGGGGCGCTTAAAGGAATAATCATTCGTTTGCTTTTTTCCGCTTTAAAGCTTGGTATAGACGACGTCACCCCCAGATTGAGTAGCGCTACACTTTAGAGTCCGATCCTATGCGTAAGGAGATTGGACATGAAGAAGCGTTTCAGCGAAGAACAGATCATTGGGTTCCTTGGCGAAGCCGAAGCGGGGCTGCCCATCAAGGAGCTCTGCCGTCGGCACGGTTTCTCAGAAGCCAGTTACTATCTATGGCGTAGCAAGTTTGGTGGCATGAGCGTACCCCCCTCTGTCAGCCCCAGCGATCATGGAGGTATAATCTCTCGAACAACGATTGACGGCCTTCGAACAAGCAGCGCAGGGTGTCGAGCAGCAGGCTCTTGCCGAAGCGCCGCGGGCGAGACAGGAAGTAGAACTTGTTCTGGGAGACCAAGCGCTCGATCACCGGTGTCTTGTCGACATAGTAGTAACCTCCCTCGCGGATTGTCGAGAAGGTTTGGATACCTATCGGAAGCCTGAGGTGTGGATCGGTTGCCATGCTGACCTCTCGAGTAGAAAGATATCTTCTCAGCTCACACCGCGTTTAAGTCACTTTGGCTTGCCGCTTGTGCCACCGCATAGGCAGGTGACTGCTTATGCGGCTTTCTGCTATTAGCTTACGGATATTGATTGCGGCGTTGATGTTGCTGCTTAAACCATTAGTGCTAAAGTAACAGCCTGAGGGCTCTGATTCTGAAGCGCGACAGCACTGAAGGGAGGGGAGTCAAGTGCTACGCTGATTACCCAAAACTAAACCGCATTCCTACTCCACGTCAGAGGCAATTCACTATGAGCAATAACATGCAGTTCTTTTTGGGTATCTCTCCAATCCTGTTCATCATGATTGGGACTATCTGCGCAGGTGCGTATGCAGTGTTTCGTAAGCTGAAAAATCACCGCCACTGACTTTTCAGTACCAATGAATAAAGGGCGTGAATAGCGACGAACCAGTTGCCAGCACTCCGCTCAATAAGCTTTCAGTCTTGCTAACACACGCTCTATGGCAGGTCGGTAGCTGCCTCCAAACAAAAGCAAATGATTCCGTAGCGGGTAAAGCTGAAAAAGCGCCTCTCGGCTTGGCCACTCATCAGGTGCATTGCCATTCTAGTACGCCTCAAAGAAAGCAGTACTGGGCGAGCCGAATAGGGTCAACATCGCCAGATCCACCTCAGGGAAGTGGCAGTAAACCACAGGGGCAATGATCGCGGGGCCTTGGGGCGTGAACAGCACATTGCCCGACCACAAATCACCATGCACCAAAGTCGGCGAAACATCCGGCAGCCAGCGTTCTACCCCATGGGCTAACGCTTCAAGGCGGTGACGTAAACCGTTGTTTAACAGCCCTTTAGAACAACAGGCGTTGATGAGCGGTAACAAACGCCGCTCTCGCTGAAAAGCGCGGCCATCCTTGGCTAGGGTGTTTTCCCACAGGCGTTATCTCGGAACCAGCCGTGCTCGTCCCCTGTCATCTCATGCAGCTTACGCAGTCCCTCACCCAGTGCTGACTTATCACTATGGCGGTGCGGTATTGTTTCCAACGCCTCCATCACCAGCCATTCTCCCTGCTAGGCAATCACCG
>NZ_JBQSVY010000014.1:0-83586 GCF_052446175.1 Halomonas sp. AOP43-D1-4 | reverse complement strand
CTAATGGAGCCGTTGATTATACGTATGAAGCCGACGATCAAAATGAGCTCGTCTATTACAGCAATGCAATCATGTCTATGGCCGACCTACGCGAACAAGATGCACGGCAAAACTTCGCAGCCCCCTTCAAAGCCTCTGTGAACTGGGCAACGGGCTGGCTTAACGGCAATTTAATTACTGATACCAGTTTAAATTATCGCGGTAAATACGAGTATTTAACCGATTCCAGAGAAAGCTATACAGACAACGAGGGCAACACTTATGATATCTATGAGGACACTAACACGGGGTCTTTGATGACCGTTGATACAAATATTAAATATTATTTTTTAAACAAAAACATTCACAACGCCTCAGTTGATTTTAGAATTAAAAATATATTCGACAGGGTCACAGGTAATACCAGTAACTATCAGATTGGACGCTCTTTCTGGCTTGGCTTGAATTACGCCTTTAACTGATAACCTGCATAAGGCCCCTCAGCAAGGCGAGCATTTTATTGAACGAGAGCGCTACCCGCTAAAATATAATGCTCGCCGCCAATCGCTACACTGATGATTTACTGAAAACGCCCAGGTCGCCGTGCGACCTCCTCCAGTGCCCATCCTTGCGTACGCAACTCACCTTCCAGCACGGTTTCCATTTCGGGTGTCAGGTCCGGGAAAAAATTAAGCCCGGTACGCGCTTCTATGTCATTAATAGTGACCAGGTAATCATCTAACGGTTCGTTGCCGCGAACGTCCTGGGGCATGATGAACGCCAGCGCGAGCGGTGCCTCATCGTGCGGGGCAACAATAATCTTATAGAACGCCTCTGGCACTTCGACAAACCCCACCCGATTAAACACATTATCCATAAAATGTTCAGGGAATATCGGCCCGGTAATCACCTGTACGCGATCAAAACGCGGCGCAAAGTGATTGATCACCGACTCCTCCAACCGCTGCCACAGCTGACGATTTAGATTAGGCCGCTGCGGCGTCATGTTACTCATCAAAAACGTATCAACCTGGGCATCACGCCCGTGCACTGCGGCAATGGCATAGTTAGGTGCCATATGTCCCCGGTCATAGCCACTCCGGGCATAGCTGTCGGTTTTTACCGGCCAGAGGGTCCGCCAATCCGCTTGAAAACTGGGCCGTGAGCCAATCTGGGTCCCTTCCGGCACCGCCTCCAGCTGGTAACTCACCCACAGCGGGTTAACACGCACATCCGACCAGCCAACTAAATAGCCCTCATTGCGTAATACGCGGTGAAACGTGGTGGGATGAAAACTCTCCCACGTGGGAACGCCCATCCAGGTATACGCATCCTGATGCTGACGCTCCTGAAACTCCCATAACCCCGCTCCCGCGACCACAAACAGCAAAGCGACGCCCAGACGTCGCCCCTCTCGACGCCAGCGCCAAAACGATACCCCCACGTTCCCCTACTCCCCACACGCTAATTTTTATCGCCCGCTTATGACACGCGGCCATTGCGGTGGCCGGTGCCTATGTCCACATTACCAGCCTAGTGAAAACATGGTTTCAAGGTCGTGGCGTGAATGTACCTGCATGGCGTTAAGCGTTTCCGTATCGCTGATCCCCTCAACCTCGTTAAGGCGCTCGGTCACCAGCTCAGCCAGGCTTTCAAAATTCGGGGTACGCGCAATGGCTACCAGGTCATAACGCCCACAGGTGGAGTACACCTCACTAATGCCTTCTACGTCCGCTAAACGCTCTGCTACTGCTTTAACCTGGCCTTTTTCGGTATTAATTAAAATAACTGCGTTTTGCATAGCGCCCTCACTAAAAAAATGTAAGTGATACCGAGGCCTATCGTCATTTTACTCACACCGTCTACACCTGTTTAGTGGCGTAATACGCAAGAAAAACGTCAACAGCCGCCAAAGCGTGGAGTATAACAGGCCTGGTTAAATCCGCAGCCTGGGCACGAAATCTCTCTAAATCCTTGCCTTGAACGAAGAAGTCGCGCGCCACGCATCTATTCGTTAGCATGGGCGGATAACAACGCGATATTTAGGGTCAAATGAGAGTGACCTATAAGGAGAGACCATGGCTAATCAGAGCCGCCGTCATTTTATACGCACCAGTGTATGGGGACTGGCAACCCTCCCCTTGGGCATCGGTATTTTATCGAAAACGGCCTTTGCTCAATCGCTACCTCGCCTTGACCCTTCCGTACCGAGCGCCCAAGCGCTGAGCTATGTTGAAAAGGCGAGTGACGCCAGCGACCACCCTGCTTATACATCAGGTGAACGGTGCGACAACTGCATGTTCTATACCTCTGCTAATCAAGGCTGTCAGCTGTTTCCTGAAAATAGCGTTGAACCTGGTGGCTGGTGTCAATCCTGGGTGGCTCAGGGGTAAGGCTGCTAAAAATCCCTGCCAAACGCAGGGCTTTATACATTACTCACCGGTAAGCTGTGACCATTTACGGGTTGTCTTTACTTTCCTCCTCTATGGGCCAACGGTAGCGATGCGTCACCCGCCCTTCATCCATGGAAACCAGGCGTACGGGAAACCCCCAAAGCTCATGCAGATGCCGAATAACCGGGTAGACACTACGCCCAAGGGGGCGGCGACCGTCCTGTACGTGGTGCAGTGTTAATGAGCGATCGCCCCGGATATCAGCCTCAACCACTTGAATATTTGGTTCTTTCACCGATAGCGCGTACTGAGTAGAAAGCGCATCTCGCACCCGGCGATAGCCCTGTTCATTATGAATAGCCGCCACTTCGAGCGTTTCCGCCTGATCATCATCCACAATTAAAAACAACTTAAGGTCGCGCATTACCTTGGGCGACAGAAACTGCTGAATAAACGACTCATCCTTAAAGTTGCGCATAGCAAACTCAAGCGTACTGCGCCAAGGCGTGCCCGCAATATCAGCAAACCACTGATAATCCTCCTCGTTCGGTGCTTCGCATATCCGCTTGATGTCCATAAAGATGGCAAACCCCAACGCATACGGATTGATGCCGTTGAAGTAAGGACTATCAAAGTCAGGTTGATTAATGACAGCGGCGTGGGACTGCAAGAACTCAAGCATCAGACCTTCATCAACATCGCCTTCGTCATACAAGCGGTTCATCAACGTGTAATGCCAAAAGCATGCCCACCCTTCATTCATGACCTGAGTTTGGCGCTGGGGGTAAAAATACTGTGCCAGCTTACGCACAATACGCACTATTTCACGCTGCCAAGGGGCCAATAACGGGGCATTTTTTTCAATAAAATAGAGCAGGTTTTCCTGGGGCTCTGGCGGATAAATTCCGCCGCTGTGCAGGCCTAGCGGGTCGTTGTCGCTGTTAAGGCTACCAGGCAGCGAAGACGCATTGCCAGGCGGCTCAGGAATCGTACGCCACAGCATATTAACCTGCGTTTGCAGGTAGGCTTCCCGCTCATCCTGACGCTTGGCCTCCTCTTCAGCCGAGATCGGCGAAGGTCGTTTATAGCGGTCAACGCCGTAATTTTGCAGTGCGTGGCACGCATCCAACAGTTGCTCAACCGCATGGACGCCATGGCGCTCTTCGCATTTGGCAATGTAGTGACGTGCAAACACCAGATAATCAACGATCGATTCGGCATCGGTCCAGGTACGAAACAGATAATTGCCCTTGAAGAAGGAATTATGCCCATAGCAGGCATGCGCCATAACCAGCACCTGCATCATCAGGGTGTTTTCTTCCATCAAATAGGCAATACAAGGGTTGGAATTAATCACCAACTCGTACGCCAGGCCCATTTGGCCGCGTTTGTAAGCGTGCTCAACGGCCAGAAACTGCTTACCAAATGACCAGTGATGGTAGCCCACCGGCATTCCCACGCTGGCGTAGGCATCCATCATCTGCTCGGTGGTGATGACTTCCATTTGATTGGGGTACGTATCCAGGCGGTACTCATCAGCAAGTACTGCGAGCTTGTCGTTAAAGCGCTCCAGGACGCTAAAGCTCCAGTCAGAACCGGTCGCAATGGGCTTTTGGGATGCATTCATAGCGCACTCCTCAACACGCACGCGTTTAGCGCGCTTGGTTCAAGCGGCGTTTAAACAGCTCACGAAAAACAGGATAAATATCACTGGCTTCGACAATTTGGCGCATCGTAAAGCGTTCAGGAAAGTGCTCAGCAACGCTCTGATACTCATGCCAAAGCGACTGATGATCGTGAGGGGTGATTTCTACATACGCGTAGTACTGAAGTTGAGGCATCAGCTTTTTAATCAGCAAATTGCGACAGGTACTGGAATCATCGTCCCAATTGTCGCCATCCGATGCCTGGGCCACGTATAAATTCCACTGCTCGGCGGGATAGCGCTTTTGAACAATGCTATCCACCAGCGTGAGTGCGCTTGAGACAATGGTGCCGCCCGTTTCGCGGGAGTAAAAGAACTCCTCCTCACTCACTTCTTTTGCGGCAGTATGGTGGCGGACAAACACCAGCTCGACCTTTTCGTAGTGCTTCTCTAAAAAAAGGTAAAGCAGCAGAAAAAACCGCTTCGCAATGTCTTTATGGTTCTGGGTCATGGAGCCTGAAACATCCATGACACAGAACATTACCGCCTGGCTTGAGGGCTGAGGTTGCGCGGCCAACTGGTGATAACGCAAATCGTAGGTATCAATAAACGGCACTGCCTCGATGCGTTTCTTTAAACGCTCGATGTCAGCTTTCAGTTCAGCCACCCGTGCCGGATTACGTAGCACGCTGTCCTTGCGCTCTTCTGCCTCCAGCGCTTGCTCAGCTTCTTTTAGCGCTCGCTTGATCGGTGCTCGCATGGCAATACGGCGGGCGTAGGCCTCCCGCATGGAGCGCGTAATACTGATACGCGAGGGCACGCCATCCCGGGAAAGGCCTGCGCGCACCATTTTCACTTCTTCCAATGATTTAAGCGGCTTACGCTGCAGGTGCGGAAGCTCCAAACCATCGAAAACAAACTCTAAAAACTCCTCTCGGCTAAGCGTAAACGCAAACTCATCGTTACCTTCGCCTTGGTCAGAAGCGCTCCCTTCACCCGCACCGCCTCCGCCGCCTTGGCCACCGGGGCGGCGAATCCTGTCACCCTGTAAAAACTCTTTATTACCCGGCGAAACGATATTGCGCGCCCCGCCGGGGCCATGCTGAAACACCGGCTCGGAAATGTCCTTGGTGGGGATAGAGATGTTTTCACCACGCTCCATATCGGTAATGGAGCGGCGGTTAACCGCCTCTTCAACTGAGCGCTTGATATGCTGACGGTAGCGCTCCAAAAAGCGCTGTCGGTTAACCGCGCTCTTATGTTTAGCGTTAGGTCTTCGATCAATAAAGTAGGTCATACGACCTCCTTAACCCAAAGGGCCTTTGCAGTACCGGCGCTTACTGCGACTTACGCACGCGCAGGTACCACTCGGAAAGCAGGCGCACCTGCTTCTCGGTATAGCCGCGCTCCACCATCCGAGCGACGAAGTCCTCGTGTTTTTTCTGGTCCGACGTTGAGGCCTTGGCATTAAACGAGATGACCGGCAAAAGCTCTTCGGTATTAGCAAACATCTTGTGCTCAATAACCCCCTTAAGCTTCTCATACGACTGCCAGCTGGGGTTCATGCCGTTGTTCTGGGCGCGCGCTCGCAGCACAAAGTTCACCACTTCATGACGGAAGTCCTTGGGATTGGAAATGCCCGCTGGCTTCTCAATTTTTTCAAGCTCTTCATTAAGCGATTGGCGATTCAACTGCTCGCCGGTATCCGGGTCGCGGTACTCCTGGTCTTGAATCCAGAAATCGGCATAGGTCACATAGCGATCAAAAATATTCTGCCCATACTCACTGTAGGATTCGAGATAAGCCGTTTGGATCTCTTTGCCAATAAACTCCACATAGCGCGGCGCCAAAAATTCTTTAATAAAGCCCAGATAACGCTCAAATACTTCAGAGGGCAGTTGCTCACGCTCAAGCGCTTGCTCCAACACATACAGCAGGTGTACCGGGTTAGCAGCAACCTCGGTGCTGTCAAAGTTAAATACCTTGGAAAGAATCTTGAACGCAAAACGGGTGGAGAGGCCTTGCATACCTTCGTCCACACCTGCCGCATCGCGGTACTCTTGTATCGATTTGGCACGCGGGTCGGTATCTTTTAGATTTTCGCCATCGTACACGCGCATTTTGGAGTAGATACTGGAGTTCTCAGGCACTTTTAACCGAGACAGCACCGAGAATTGCGCCAGCATGCGCAGCGTATCGGGTGCGCAGGGTGCGGCATTGAGGGAAGAGTCTTCCAGTAGCTTTTGATAGATTTTGATCTCTTCAGACACTCGCAAGCAGTAAGGCACTTTGACGATATATACGCGGTCAAGAAAGGCCTCGTTGTTGCGATTATTGCGAAATGCCTGCCACTCGGATTCGTTGGAGTGCGCCAGGATAATGCCATCAAACGGAATGGCGCCCATTCCCTCCGTTGGGTTGTAATTCCCCTCTTGGGTGGCAGTCAACAGCGGATGCAGCACCTTGATCGGCGCCTTAAACATCTCAACGAATTCCATTAACCCTTGGTTAGCGCGGCAAAGCCCGCCCGAGAAGCTATAAGCATCCGGGTCATCCTGGGAGTAAAGCTCAAGCTGGCGGATATCGACTTTACCCACTAACGAGGAGATATCCTGGTTATTCTCGTCACCCGGTTCCGTTTTAGAGATTGCTATCTGGTGCAGCCGCGAAGGATAAAGGCGCACTACACGAAACTGGGAAATATCGCCGCCGTACTCTTTTAAACGCTTGGCGGCCCAAGGGGACATCACACTTTTCAGATAGCGCGGCGCAACCCCATACTCTTTTTCAAGCAGTTCACCATCCTCTTCAGGTGAAAACAACCCAAGCGGCGACTCATAAACGGGTGAGCCTTTAATGGCGTAAAACGGAATACGCTCCATTAGCAGTTTTAAGCGCTCCGCAAGTGATGATTTACCGCCACCCACCGGCCCCAGCAGATAGAGAATCTGCTTGCGCTCCTCAAGCCCCTGGGCGGCATGACGGAAGTAAGCCACTATCTGCTCAATGGCCTCCTCCATACCATGAAATTCAGTAAATACCGGGTAGCGGCGTATTACCTTATTGGAAAAAATACGCGATAAGCGCGGATCTTTTGCCGTATCAATCACAGCAGGCTCGCCGATGGCGTCCAGCATGCGCTCCGCGGCGCTGGCATAAACCGTTGGGTCACGACGACAAAGCGCCAGATACTCTTCCAAACTCATGTCTTCTTGCTGCACGCGGGCAAAACGGTCTTGAACGTGGTCAAAGATGCTCATGAAACCCTCCTATGGCCATCCCCAAGCAATCACCACCCGGATGAATATTTTATCGTGGTGAGCCGAACGAGGTGTCGCTCTATTAGCGTAGCCAGCATTAGCAAAATGTGATGACTAAAACTTCAACGCTAACAGGTGATACGCATAGGCATACGCCAGAAAATTCCCGCACTTCAAAGGCAGGATATTGATACAACAGGCTTTTAACCAAAAAGCACTTCATCAGAAACGTTTAACGATTCACTAATGATCAACATTGGCATAGCGGGCCAGGCGTCACGCCTTTTTATTGAGCGTCTACAAAAAACCGCCGCTGCGTGTGCAGCGGCGGTACAAAAAGCGATACGCCTGAAACCTCCTGAGTCTTGCTACCCAGAGTGCTGTTCAAGAGCGACGTTGACATCCGCGATCAGTAAATCCAGTAATTCAACGGTGGTATTCCAGGCACATACAAAGCGTGCCCCACCAGCGCCAATAAACGTATAGAAGGTCCACCCCTTGGCTTTTAGGGCGCTAATTGCATGGGCTGGCAACTCAACAAAGACGCTGTTTGCCTGAGCAGGAAACATCAACGACACGCCAGGCAGCGCTTGCAGCCCTTCCGTTAAATATTGTGCCATTGCGTTAGCATGTTGAGCATTGGTGAGCCACGCCCCGCTCTCCAAAAGGCCCAGCCACGGCGCTGATATATAGCGCATTTTGGATGCCAACTGACCTGCCTGCTTACAGCGATACGAAAAATCTTCTGCCAGCTCGCGATTAAAGAACAAAATCGCCTCGCCCATCGCCAAGCCATTTTTAGTCCCAGAAAAACACAGTGCATCAACGCCTACCTGCCAGGTCAGCTCGGCAGGCGTAGCATTCAAGCTGGCACAGGCATTGGCAAAGCGGGCGCCATCCATGTGTAGGCGCAAATCATGCTTATCGGCAATCGCGCGAATGGCCAGCAGTTCTTCACGGGTATATACCGTTCCTACTTCGGTCGCCTGGGTCAGCGAAACCACTTTAGGTTTTGGGTAGTGAATATCGCTACGCCGCGTCACCAGCGCCTCAATCCCCTCAGGGGTAAGCTTGCCATTCGCCCCTGGCGAGGTCAGCAGCTTGGCGCCATTGGAGAAGAACTCCGGGCCGCCGCACTCGTCAGTTTCAATATGCGCCAGCTCATGACAAATCACGCTATGGTAACTGCGCCCCATCGCAGAAAGCGCCAGTGAGTTAGCCGCAGTACCGTTAAAAACAAAAAACACTTCGCAGTCGTAATCAAACATTTGACGAAAGCGGTTCGCCGCACGCTCGGTCCAGTGGTCATTGCCATACGCCAGGTCATCAACCTGATTAGCGTCCAGTAGATACGCCATGGCTTCCGGGCAAATACCAGAAGTGTTATCGCTGGCTAAAAAACGGGGGGTACACTCCGACGTCATGACAATTATCCTTATACCTCATATTGTTACAGCGCCAGCTGGGTGCCACTAGCGCCTTTAACATCACGTTATGCTTAATAAGGTGATGGATCAGTCAGTCTATCGTCATTTATGGACGAGCGTCACCCGCCACTATCAACGCGGTTAAAGCTGGGCAGCCAAGCGCATTCCCTGATCAATAGCGCGCTTGGCGTCAAGCTCTGCCGCCTCATCGGCACCGCCAATGATATGAATCGGTTTACCGAGCGCTTCAAGCGGCGCCACTAAATCACGCACTGACTCCTGCCCCGCGCATACCACCACCGTATCCACACCCAGCACGCTGTCCTCGCCATCGCGGCGAATATGCAGCCCATCTTCATCAATTTTAAGATACTCGCAGCCCGTTAAGGTTGAAACACCGCGCGCCTTTAGCGAAGCCCGGTGTACCCAGCCAGTGGTTTTACCCAAGTACTTGCCAGGCTTAGAGGTTTTACGCTGTAGCATGACAATGTCACGTGAGACAGCGGGCGCCACAGGGGCTTTTAAACCGCCGCGTTCGCTAACGGCCAAGTCAACGCCCCACTCGTCGCACCAGGTATCAACATCAAGGGCCGGATGCTCTTCATGGGCCAAAAGCTCGGAAACGTCAAAACCAATACCGCCTGCCCCGATAACGGCAACCCGGCGACCTACCCGCTCGGGGGATTCAATGGCATCGGCATAGCTCAGCACACTGGGGTGTTCAGCGCCGGGCAGCGACAGCGTGCGCGGGCGTACGCCGCTGGCGATGATAATATCGTCAAACTCAGCCAGCGCTTCTGGAGTGGCACGGGTGTTCAAGCGGACCTCTACCGCGTACTTTTCCAGCATGACGCGGTAGTAGCGTAGGGTTTCGTTAAACTCCTCTTTGCCAGGAATCCGGCGCGCGTAATTAAACTGCCCGCCCAGCGTGTCACGCTGCTCAAACAGCACGACGTGATGGCCCCGGCTGGCGGCGGTAACGGCCGTGGCAAGCCCCGCTGGCCCACCGCCCACCACGGCCACGCGTTTAGGCGTGGTGGCGGGCTCAATCACAAGTTCGGTTTCATGGCAGGCGCGCGGGTTAACCAAACAAGAGGTTAGCTTGCCTGCAAAGGTGTGGTCCAGGCAGGCCTGGTTACAGGCAATACAGGTATTGATTTCATCGGCCTGCCCCGCTTCGGCTTTACGTACCCACTCCGGGTCTGCCAAAAACGGCCGCGCCATGGACACCATATCGGCGTGGCCTTCGGACAGCACCTGTTCGGCAATCTCTGGCATATTAATCCGGTTGGTGGTGATCAGCGGCACCGAAAGCGCTGCTTTTACTCGCCGGGTCACTTCGGTAAAGGCCGCACGTGGCACGCTGGTGACAATGGTGGGCACCCGCGCTTCATGCCAGCCAATTCCGGTATTAATGATATCGGCACCCGCGGCTTCCACCGCCTGGCCAAGCGTGACGATCTCTTGCCATGTGCTGCCGTCTTCCACCAGGTCAATCATCGACAGGCGAAAAATCACCACAAAGCGCTCGCCCACTGCCGCTCGAATGCGTTTAACAATTTCCAGCGGAAAGCGCATGCGATGCTCAAAACTACCGCCCCAGGCATCGCTGCGCTGGTTGGTCCGCTGGCAAATAAACTGATTAATCAGATAGCCTTCCGAACCCATTATTTCGACGCCGTCATAACCCGCCTCTTGCGCCAGAGACGCACAGCGCACGTAGTCGGCAATTTGCTGTTCAACGTCGTCACTACTTAGTTCACGGGGAGTAAATGGATTAATGGGTGCCTGAATTGCCGAGGGCGCCACCAATTCAGGCGAGTAGGCGTAGCGCCCCGCATGGAGAATCTGCATGCACAAATGCCCGCCTTCCGCGTGAACAGCCTCCACCACTTGGCGATGCTCTGCCAACTGGGTCTCATCGGTTAGCGCGTTGGCGCCCTGAAACACCGCACCTTCCGGGTTTGGCGCAATCCCCCCAGTGACGATTAAACTTACCCCGGCCCGTGCACGCTCAGCATAAAAAGCCGCCAACCTTGCAAACCCATTGGGCGTCTCTTCCAGGTTGGTATGCATGGAGCCCATTAAAATGCGGTTGGGCAGCGTTAGATGGCCAATCGTAATTGGCTGGAAAAGATGTGGGTAAGCGGGCGCACGGGTCATCACGGTTCTCCTTGGCGTTATTCAAACAAGCGTATGACATCCAAACGCCGTCGTACAGCCCTTTACGACTTACCAGGGAGATCCAGAGCCATCGCTTCTCAGTCTTGCTCATTGCGTTAAAGCACGTAACATTATTCGGCTAACGATAAGGAAAACCGCTATGCCGTTGATTTACTTTTTGCCACCACTAGCCACCGTGCTGATCTGGTCGGGCAACATGACCATTAATCAGTTGACCGTAGGCGCGATTGCGCCGAGCAGTATCGCTTTTTTACGCTGGCTGTTGGCGCTAGCGGTGATGACGCCCTTCGTGCTTCCGGCCGTGCTTCGTCATCGTGCGGAAATACGCCGCAACTGGCCGAAACTCGCCTTACTGGGTCTTTTAGGTATGGGGCTATGGCAAGGGCTGGCCTATGTTGCAGCGGAAACCACAACGGCTACCAACATGGGTATTCTAGCTGCGATGGTGCCGCTTTTGACCGTGTTGCTGAGTGCGCTTATCCTGCGTGAACCGCCAACCCAGGGCGGCGTTATGGGCGGCGTGCTGGCCTTTATCGGCGTCACCGTGTTGCTGGGCCGCGGTAATCCCTTATCGCTTCTTCAGCTTGAGGTTGCCCATGGCGATGCGCTAATGGTGGTGGCAGCCAGCTGCTACGCGCTCTACGGCGTTATGCTAAAGCGTTGGAAAATGAACTTACCGCCTTGGGTAATGCTCTATGCTCAGGTATGTTTTGCGGTACTGTTTTTGCTGCCACCCTATTTGATGGGGCCAATGACGCCTGTAAATAGCCAAAACATTGGGCTTATTCTCTATGCAGGCATTCCTGCCTCCGTCATTACCACATTTTTATGGATGCGCGCGGTCCGCCAAATTGGCGCTAACCAGGCGAGCATTTTTATCAACCTGATGCCTCTGTTCAGCGCACTGATTGCCATGGCGATGCTGGGCGAGCAAGTGGCAGGCTTCCACTTTACCGGTGGACTTCTGATTCTGGCGGGCGTCATCATGGCGCAAACCTTGACGCGCCCACTGGTGGGAAACGTGTCGGTGAATAAGCCGGGCAGCGCCTAGCCATCATGTACTAGGCTGTTTTCTTTTTTATTCTGGAACCCCCTGATATGTCCCTGGAAGACCTGCATCTAAATGTGCGCAACCTGACGAGCGATGATTACGATCAGCTCAAGACATTGATGGACGCTGTCTATCATAATATTGGCGGCGCCTGGCCCCGCCACACCATCGACAAGCTGATTCAGGAGTTTCCCGATGGCCAGATCGCCATTGAAGATGACGGCAATCTGGTAGGCGTCGCGCTAACGGTTCAGGTGGATTACGACGAGTTTTCCAACCCGCATAAGTATGACGACCTGATTGGCCATCGTGAGATTATTCTCAACGATGAAAATGGCGATGCGATGTACGGGCTGGATGTGCTGATTCACCCGGACTACCGCGGCTACCGCCTGGGGCGGCGCCTTTACGAAGCGCGCAAAGAGCTGTGTCGTTCGCATAACCTGCGCGCCATTTTGGCGGGCGGGCGCATTCCCGAATACTATCAGCATGCCGATGAGCTAACGCCGGCCCAGTACATCGAAAAAGTCTCTCGCAAGGAGATTTATGATCCCATTCTGTCGTTCCAACTGGCTAACGACTTTCAAGTAAAACGCCTGCTGCGCAAATACCTGCCCGAAGATGAGCAGTCCAAAGGCTACGCGACCCTGCTCGAGTGGAACAATATTCTCTTTGAGCCTGCCGAAAACGTGCTGGATACGCGCCCAACCCAAGTACGTGTTGGCGCCGTACAGTGGCAGATGCGTGAGTTTGCCTCGGTAGAAGCCGCCCTTCAGCAGATTGAGTATTTTGTCGACGCGCTTTCAGATTACCAGAGTGACTTTGCGGTTTTCCCGGAGCTCTTTTACGCGCCGCTGATGGGCTTACAAGACCGCGCCGCCCAGCAGGATCAAATGGCAGCGATACGCTTTCTGGCAGGCTTTACCGAGCGCTTTAAAGCCGAACTTTCACG
This sequence comes from Halomonas sp. AOP43-D1-4, assembly GCF_052446175.1. Lineage (NCBI taxonomy): Bacteria > Pseudomonadati > Pseudomonadota > Gammaproteobacteria > Oceanospirillales > Halomonadaceae > Halomonas > Halomonas sp. AOP43-D1-4. The sequence goes on along the minus strand of NZ_JBQSVY010000014.1, from coordinate 70,695 downwards.
CATGGCGGTCTCCTACAATATCAATATTGTTGGCGGTTCAATGATTGAAGTGGGCGAAAATGACCGGCTCTACAACGTTGCCTACCTCTTCCACCGCGATGGTGAAGTCGACAAGCAAGCCAAGCTGCATATCACTCCTCAGGAGCGTCGCGATTGGGTAATCGAAGGCGGTGACAACTTGCAGGTGTTTAACACCGACGCAGGCCGCGTGGGCATTTTGATCTGCTACGACGTAGAGTTCCCGGAACTCGGCCGTCTACTGGCCGATCAAGACATGGATATCCTGTTTGTGCCGTTCTGGACCGACACCCAGAATGGCTACCTGCGAGTTCGTCACTGTGGCCAGGCACGTGCCATCGAGAACGAGTGCTACGTGGTACTCTGCGGTAGCGTCGGCAACCTGCCCTCGATTGAAAACCTGGATATCCAGTACGCGCAGTCTGCCGTCTTTACCCCTTCTGACTTCGCCTTCCCCCACGATGCAGTGCTGGCGGAAACCACACCCAATACCGAGATGATTTTCTTCTCGGACCTGGATTTGACTCGCCTAACCGTGGTGCGCGCAGAGGGCTCAGTGACGAACATGAAGGATCGCCGCAAGGATCTGTTTGATCTACGCTGGCGGGACTGGTCCTTGAAGTCCGGCTCCATTGAAGTATAAGCGCGAACCGGAAGTGCCGGATGGCAAGGCGCCTTTCGTGGATTACTTTGCAGGCTACTTCCGGGAAAACCCGGACTACCAGAGCAAGATCGTGCGTAGTGCGACCGATGGCGACCTGGTCTGGCTGCATGTTCACTCTACCAATGGTGATGAGGATCTCGGTGAGGCCGTTGTGGATATCTTCCGCGTTGAAAATGAAATGATCGTCGAGCACTGGGATGTCATCCAGTCTGTGCCGGAAGAAGCGGCCAACGACAACACGATGTTTTAAATTAGACAGCTATGTTTTAAATCGGATAGCAGTCAATTTTATTTGGCCCGAAAGGGCCTTTTTTACAAACCGAAAAACTACCTACCGGTCGGTAGCTTTTGTGTTATGATGCATCGCTTGGGTTTGGCATGTTTGACGCATGCGCCATTAAGTACTTCATGTTTGGAGAGCAAGAAATGTTACCCACAACGACACCCGCATTGCGCCGGGTGCTCAACGCAGCCGTTGCCCAGTTTGCCCAGCATGGTTATGAGGGCGCTTCATTGTCGGGAATTGCTGCCGACGCCGGTATTCGCAAAGCGTCGCTTTATTCGCATATCAAAAATAAGGACGCGCTGTTTTCGGCGGTGTTTGAAGATGCCTTGAAAGTTGAATCGCAATTTGCTCAGGAATGCTTTGAGCACTCCAATACAGGACTGCCAGGCCAGCACTATTGCGAATCGTTGTTGGCACGCTACGCCGACTCTGAGCACTTTCGGTTTCTGCTACGCACCTCGTATATTCCGCCCGAGTCGCTTTTTCATGAGCTTCAGGAAGGCTACGAAACTTACATGCAACAGCTGTTAGCAGATTTCACGACAGCGCTGCGTCGCCATGTGGGAAAGGCACTTTCCGATCAAGATGCCCTGATGCTAGGCCACGCCTACATGGGCATGGTGGATAGCCTCCACGTGGCGCTTATCTATATTGGCACCGAGCGCTTTGAGGCACGTCTCAACGCACTTGAACGCCTCATGGGCGACAGTATCGCAAGGCTTGCAGGAGAGCATCATGACTGAACAGGTCATTCGTGAGAATACTCACCAAAGTACAGTGGGTATGGCGCTGGTCATTCTGCTGGCCCTTTTGACCGCACTCGATGCCATGGCGATTGATATGTATCTGCCCGGCATGCCGATGATTGCGCAGACCTATGAGGCCTCGTCGGGCAGCGTGCAGCAAACACTATCGGTCTTTTTGGCAGGACTAGCGCTGGGGCAGTGTCTTTATGGCCCGCTGCTGGAGCGTTTTGGGCGGAGGATGCCGCTTCTGGTGGGGCTTGTAATCTTTGTGGTGGGTTCGGTGGTTGCGGCCATGGCACCCACGCTTGAGTGGCTGCTCGCCGCCCGCTTTTTACAGGCCATCGGCGCAGCCGCAGGCTTGGTCGCTCCACGTGCCATTGTGGCCGATCTTTGCGATGTCAAAAGCTCTGCCAAAATCTTTTCGCTATTGATGCAAGTCATGATGATTGCCCCCGTCGTGGCGCCCATGATGGGGGGCTTTCTGCTTGAGCACGGTGGCTGGCGCGGTATCTTCTGGGCACTGGCCGGCTTGGGCGTCATCGGCTTGGCATGGAGCCTGATAGGCATTCCCGAGACGCTTGACGTTAGGCAGCGCACAGCACTTAGCGTAGGCAGTGTTGTGCGTGGGTATCTGGCTCAGTCGCGTCGTCGGGTCTTCATGGCGTATACGGCGGCCGGTGGTTTTGTTCTGGGGTCACTTTTCACCTATATCAGCGCCGCGGCGTTTGTGTTTACCGACCATTTTGGCATGACCCCGACCCATTTCAGCTATCTGTTTGCCGCCAATTCCGTCGGGCTGATTATCGCTGGTATGCTATCCAATGCGTTGTCTGCACGCGGTATGACGCCTGCCGGGGTGACTTATCTCGGGCTTGGTATACATACACTGGCGGGGGCGCTTTTATATCTGGTCGTCACGATGGATATGGTCACGTTCGAAACGTACGTGGCGCTGCTAGCGGTAGCGATCGGCGCGCTTGGGCTGGTGTTTGGTAATTTGACCGCGCTAACCATGAACGCTGGCGGGACGCAGGCCGGTGTGGCGTCGGCGCTGATGGGTACCCTGCACTATGTGATCGCGGCGGCCGTCGGCTATATTGCCAGCCTGGCGACCCAAGGGCCTCACTTGATGCCACTAACACTTACGCTGTGTGGCGTGGCCGCTTTATTGCTCTGCCGGCTTGCCGGTGCCATGACGAAAAAAGCACAGGACGTTCACCTCGATGGGGCACGTACTTAGCGCTTTTCAGAAAGGGGTAAATGACCGCACAACGAAAAAGCCGCGCAACTGCGCGGCTTCTCATTGAAAGGACGTATTCTACGGCTCATCCGGCCACACCAGGTGACGCGGCACGCGGCCCTTGGCATCAAACATCACGCCTTCATCACGCAATTTCTGATGCTGACGGGTAGCACCGCCGTGGTCAGCAAGTTTAAGTGAGGCCGCAATCACCCGGTGCCAGGGAAGCTCATGACCATCAGGCAAGTGGCGCATGGCAGACCCCACCATTCGCGGTGTGGCGCCTTCGGTCATAGCGGCGATACGCCCATACGTCGTGACTCGCCCCGCCGGAATCTGATCAACAATCGTATAGATCTGCTCCAAAAGCTCGGGACGGGCCATAACGAATTCTCCGTAATTACCTCGGCTGACGGCTTATAGCACTTCCACCAGCTGATCAATTGCCTGAAACACTTCTTTTTGCGCTGCAACACGCTGCTCTTCGCCCATGTTCAGACCTTCTGCGTACACGACATCAACATCGGTAATGCCTATCAAGCCTAGCATGCTTTTCAGGTGCGGCGTTTGGCTATCCCTGTCCGACCCCGCATACATACCACCACGGGCCGCCAGGATAATCGCCCGCTTACCTTCGACGAGACCTTGTGGGCCGTTTTCTGTGTAACGGAACGTTTCGCCAGCACGCAGTACGCGGTCAAACCAGGCTTTTAACTGCGAGGGGATACCCAGGTTATACATCGGTACCGCCAGGACCAACACGTCATTAGCACGCAGTTCGGCCAACAGTTCGTCAGAGCGAGCAGCCAGTGCTTTCTGCTCGTCGCTGCGCTCGTCAGCCGGTGTCTGCCATGCGCCCAGTTCCGCAATATCCAGGTGAGGCAGCGCATCGGCAATCACGTCACGCTTAGTGACATCGACGCCTTCGCGGGCAGCCGCACGGCTTTGGAAGTGGTTGGCCAAGGCGGTAGACTGACCGTTTTCACCAAGTACAGAGGAGGTAACCAGCAGGGCACGAGTTGTCATTTAAAAAAGCTCCAACGTAGGGTTAATAAGGAATTGACGCTATTTTACGATGATTTTGATTAATCAAAAGCGCAATGATATGAGTGTTACGTTCGATAAAATCGAATTATGATGATATCTATAAAAAAACCCCGCTTTTGTATGAGCAGGGTTTTAGTTGGCTGATGATTAGTGCTTTTTAGGCCACGCCTTGGGATCAACCTTATTGGCTAACGTGGGGAATTTGCTGGGGTCAAAGGTAGGTTCTTTGCCTGCCTTCAACTGCTCCTCGTAATCACGGAACAGCGCAAAAGCAACCGGTGAAAGCAGCAGGATAGCCACCAGGTTAATAATTGCCATCATACCCATGGAAAGATCCGCAAAGTTCCAGATCGCCCCCAGACTCGCCACCGATCCCACCATGATCATCGCCAGCACCGCCAAGCGGTAAAGGAGAATCGCTACCGGCGCTCGGCGACCCGCTAAATACTCAATATTGGACTCGCCGTAAGAGTAGTTGGCAATCAAAGAAGTAAACGCGAACAGCAAGATAGCGACAGCTACAAACATGCCCCCCCAATCACCTACGTGGCTTGAAAGCGCCATTTGGGTCAATTGGATACCATTCGTCTCTTCACCGGCTAACAGCTCAGGCCCTGCCATAATAATAATGGCCGCCGTGGCCGTACAAATAACCAGCGTATCCAGAAACACACCCAGCATCTGAATAAAGCCCTGGGCAGCCGGATGATTAGGGCGCGTGCTGGCGGTGGCTGCCGCATTCGGCGCCGAACCCATGCCCGCCTCGTTGGAGAACAGGCCGCGTTGAATGCCGTTCATAATCGCTTGTGACACGGCATACCCCACGGCCCCACCAGCCGCTTGCTCAAGGCCAAAGGCGCTCTTCACAATGGTCATGATGGCTGCCGGGAAGTCACCGATATTAAGCCCGACCACAACAAGCGCGAGTAGCAGGTAAAGCAGAGCCATTAATGGCACCACCAGCTCCGCGACCTTGGCGATGGACTTTAAGCCACCAAAGATAATCGGCGTCACAACTACCACCAAGACTAACCCCATGGCCCAGGTGGGAACAGCAAATGCTTGCTCCATGGCCTGGGCGATGGAGTTGGCCTGTACGCTGTTAAACGCCAATCCAAACGCTACAATCAAACAGATGGAAAACAGCACGGCCAGCCAGCGCAGCCCAAGCCCACGTTCAATATAACGGGCGGGGCCGCCGCGAAAGGTGCTATCCCCATGGTCTGTTTTATAGGCCTGCGCCAAGGTAGATTCAATGAAGCTGGTCGCCATACCCACCATGGCGGTCATCCACATCCAAAAAATCGCGCCTGGGCCACCAAAATAGATCGCCACCGCCACACCTGCCAGGTTGCCGGTGCCTACGCGTGCCGCCAGGCTGGTGGAGAGTGCCTGGAATGAAGAAATGCCGTCACCTGCGTTGCGCGAGGTGCGCAGCAGTTTAAACATGTGACCGAAATAGCGCACCTGGATCGCACCGGTTCGTATCGTAAAGTAGAGGCCTGCGCCGATCAGCAAGTAGATCAGCACACTGCCCCATAACAGCCCGTTGCCGCGATCAACCAACGCGGTCAACAGTTGAGGTACCGAGAAATCCATACAACACGCCTTTTTTTAACTTATCGAAGGCGCTTCATTCTTCACGCCTGCACGAAAATGGCAAGAAAATTGGAGCATTTATTCTTAAAACGCTCCTAAGCAGCCCCAATATCTTTCGCTAACCACGCCCAGACTAAGGCTGCTTCGTCATCTACCTGCCGACGGCTGGGACGTACCAGCCAGAACTGCTCATCGCTTGGCACACTAATGGCCGGAAACGGCGTCACCAGGTCATTGCGCTGTTCCAACAAACGGTGATGAATGAGCGCGACCCCTGCGTCTTGGCTAGCTAACGCTAACGTCATCACCTGGTTATCGCATGTCATAGAACGACATTGCGTTTCCAAATGACCCACGCCAGCCGCCTGTAGCCAGCCTGACCAGCCGACACCAAAACCTACCGCATGAAGCAACGTGTGCCCTCTTAAATCGGCAGGCGTTGTTAGCGTTGCAGCAAGCGCTGGCGAACACACTGGCAGCAATTGTTCATCACCTAGCGAGTGCATTTCAACGCCACTCCATTCACCCCGCCCATAACGGATTTCGATATCCGCGCCCTCTACCCCATAGTCATCTGGCCAGATAGCGCTGACCAGGCGAATGGTGATGTGTGGACAGTGCTGGTAAAGAGCAGCCAAACGCGGCGCCAGCCAGGATTGCTGGAGAATCGGCGTGGCTCTTAATGTCACAGGTTGCCCACTGGTAGCGCCAAACACCTCAGCCGTTCCTTCGCTGATCCGCGAAAAAGCATCATTGATACTGGGCAGCCAGGCTTGCCCTACAGGCGTAAGCGTTAAGCTTCGCGCATGGCGCACAAAGAGCTTTTGCCCCAACCGCTCCTCCAACAACCGAACTCGCTGACTAATGGCCGCCTGGGTAACAGCCAACTCATTTCCAGCCGCGGTAAAGCTGAGCGTTCGCGCCGCCGACTCAAATGCCTGTAGCCATAACAGTGGCGGTAACTGACTCATGATAAATTCACCTATAAGTAAAATAAGGTCTTAGAGGCCATATTAATCATTTGCTTGAGCCATGACGAGTGCGCATCCTATCCGGGTGAGCCCCGGTCGATTTTCGTTTTCAGGACGAGGCAACCGATATTAGCGTTCGTGCCCCCGTCATTACCCTTGATAGCGGCGCTCGTCACCTCCAGGGCACGTATTTGGACCGCGACATGCTCGCCTCTCGCCTGCGTGTGTTGGCACGCCATTCAGAAACCGCCCCGCACGATATAAAAACTCAGCAAGGAGATCTCAATGAAAACCTGCCTACGCCTCTCACTCAGCATGCCGTTGGTAGCCACAGCACTCTTATCCGCTGCCTTTGCGCCCACCACGCACGGCGATGATCAAATACTTGATTTTGGTGTTCCCGCCTGGCCTGGCATTACCGTAAAGACGGAAATAGCCGAGCAGCTATTAAACCCGCTGGGTTATGAAACCCGCGCGCAAGAGATTGGCCTGCAGGTGATCTATCAGGGTATGGAGAGCGGTGATATCGATGTATTTCTGGGCGCCTGGCTGCCTGCTCAGCGTGACATGTTCACCCCACGCAAAGAGTCAGGCTTACTGATTGATGTGGCGAACAACGTTGATGGCGCGCAAATGACGCTGGCGGTGCCTACCTATATTTACGAGAGCGGCATTCAAAGTTTTGCTGACCTTGCCGAAAACCGCGACCTGTTTAACGGTCAGATTCTCAGCTTTGGCGCTGGCTCGGCCGCCAGCGAAATTCTCCATGACGCCATTGATAATGACGCCTGGGGTTTGGGCGACTGGCGCCTGGTTGATACCAGCGAAATCGCCATGCTGTCCGCCGCTCGCGATGCTATCGAGCGTGAACAAGCGGTGGTCTGGGTCGGCTGGACACCTCACTGGATGAACCTTGAGCTACCCATGCGTTACCTGGAAGATCCAGACAATCTGTTCGGTGAAAACAACGGTGAAAGTGATGTACTTACTCTGCTGCGCGCCGACTATGCTGAAGCCAACCCCAATATCACTACATTTTTTGAGCAGTTCAGCTTCACCGCTGACGAACAAAGCTGGATGATCCAGGCGTTTGGCCAAGACGAGCGTGCGCTTTCCGAGGTAGCCCAGGAGTGGATCAGCAATCATCCCGAGCGGGTAGAAGCCATGCTTACCGATGTAACGAACACCGACGGCGAACCCGCTTGGCCAATTATTAAAGCGCAGCTGACGTTATAAGTGCGCATCTTATGCCAACGCATCGCAACCATTTAACGTAGCAAGGATGCGCCGCGGCCCTCCCCGGTCGCGGTGCTCGCCTCGCTAAAGGCCTTGCCACATACTCAGAACTGAGTCCCTAACAAGATACTTGTTTTATCCAATGGTTTCTGACCGAACATGTCAGTGCGTGGTGAGCTGGTCACCGTCGTTCATCGAGGCCGAGGCCTGGCAGCGGCGGTACTCGCCCGCTTATGTCACGCTGCACATGATCAATAAAAGCGCGTAACCGCGTGGGCACATGGCGGCGCTGCTCAAATACCGCATAAAAGTCGGCCCGCACGCCCTGCCACTCAGGCAGCAGCGGCACCAGCGCCCCGCTGACCAAGTGCTCGTTTACATCCCACCAGGAGCGCATCATTATCCCGTGCCCGTCCAGGGCCAACCGAGTTATGACTTCTCCATCGTTACTGGCCAGCCGCCCACTCACCTTCACTGACTGAACACACCCTGGGTCATTACAGCGCTCAAAACGCCAAAGGGGAAAGTCCGTATCGTTTTCACGAATCACCAAGCACGCTTGGCGCACAAGGTCGCCAGGCGCGTTCAGCGGTGCCATACGGGCGATATAACCAGGCGCAGCACACAGCACTCGGCGATTGGGCAAAATGGGCCGAGCAATCAAACGGGAATCCGGCGGCTCGCCAATCCGTATACCGACATCAAAGCCGTGATCGCTCAGGTTAAGTGGAAAATTGGTGAGCTCCAGCCATCCCTCAACCGCTGGATGCGTTGCACAAAAGGTGGAGAGCAGCGGCGCAATGTGCTGCCGGCCAAAACCAAAGGTGGCATTAACCCGCAGCCGTCCGCTAAGCCCATGCTTATGTGTATCGTTGAGAGAGTTCTCAAGCTCCCCAAGCTCATCCAGAATCAGCGCCCCGCGGGAGAGATAACGCTCGCCTTCTGCCGTAAGCGTCAGCCGCCGAGTGGTGCGTGCGGCAAGCTCCACGCCCAACCGCGCCTCTAGCTGCTTCAAGCGCTTGCTCACCGCCGACAGCGAAAGCCCCAGCTCACGCGCCGTTCCCGTCAAACTTCCTGCACGGGCTAACTGCTGAAAAAAGGCCAGATCATCTAGCGCCGACATAGATTCTCCACTTTCAGGCAATAATAGCTTGCATAATAGCCTGATTATTATCAGCCAGATAGCGGCTACACTGCGTTCATCGCTCATCTTTTTAATAACAAGGAATCCAAATGGCCCACCGTATTGCAGTGATCGCTGGCGACGGCATTGGTACCGAAGTCATGCCCGAAGGTATTCGCGCCCTTGAGGCCGCAGCCCAGCGCTTTAATATCGACCTTGAATTCACGACCTTTGAGTTTGGCAGCTGCGACTACTACCTGGAGCACGGCCAAATGATGCCGGACGACTGGTTTGAACAGCTCAAGGGGTTCGATGCGCTGTTTTACGGCGCGGTAGGCTGGCCCGACAAAGTGCCCGACCATATTTCCCTTTGGGGCTCGCTGCTGCAGTTTCGCCGCCAGTTCGACCAGTACATCAACCTGCGCCCTTGCAAGCTAATGCCCGGTATTAAAAGCCCGCTTGCTGGACGTGAACCAGGCGATATCGACTTTTACGTGGTGCGCGAAAACACCGAGGGTGAATACTCAAGCATCGGCGGCAAGATGTTTGAAGGCACCGAGCGCGAAATCGTCATCCAGGAAACTGTGATGTCGCGCACAGGCGTTGACCGCGTGCTTAAATATGCGTTTGATCTGGCGCAAACCCGCCCGCGTAAAAAGCTCACCTCGGCCACCAAATCCAACGGCATCTCTATCACCATGCCCTACTGGGACGAGCGCGTGCTGGAAATGGCCAAGCAGTATCCGGAGATTGATGTCGATAAATTCCATATTGATATTCTGACCGCCAACTTTGTACTGCATCCGGACTGGTTTGACGTGGTCGTCGGCAGCAACCTGTTTGGCGATATTCTTTCCGACCTGGGGCCGGCGTGTACCGGCACTATCGGCATTGCCCCTTCGGCCAACATTAACCCCGAAGGTAACTTCCCTAGCCTGTTTGAGCCGGTACACGGCAGCGCACCGGATATTGCAGGCAAAGGTATCGCCAACCCAATTGGGCAAATTTGGTCTGGCGCCATGATGCTTGAGCATCTGGGCCATAAAGAAGCCGCTGATGCGATGGTGACAGCCATTGAAGACGTGCTTCGCGAAGGTGACAGCCAAGTGGTCACCCGTGATGTTGGCGGCCAAGGCACCACGGAAAGCCTGGGCCGCGCGATTGCCAAACGTTTAAGCCAGTAATCCCTTCGCCATAGGAAAGCCACCCCGCAGATAATTATCGACGGGGTGGCTGTTTATTAGCGGTTGGTTACTCCGCCAGCTTCGCAGCGATTTTTGCAACGTGCTCGCCCTGAAAGCGCGCAAGCTTCAGTTCGCGCTCGCTTGGCTGGCGGGAGCCGTCACTACCTGCCAAAGTCGCCGCTCCGTAAGGGTTACCGCCGCTGACTTCGGAAATATCAAACTGCTCTTCAATGCCATAACCGACGGGCACAATCACCATGCCGTGGTGGGCAAGCGTCGTCCAGGTGGAGGTAATCGTCATCTCATCGCCACCGCCGGTACCTGTTGAGGTAAACACACTCGCCACTTTGCCACGCAAGGTGCCGTTAGCCCATAAACCGCCGGTTTGGTCAAAAAAGGTGCGCATTTGGCCGGCCATATTGCCAAAGCGGGTTGGGGTACCAACAATAATCGCATCGTAATCGGCCAGTTCCTGGGGAGTCGCTTCGGGCGTATCGTAATCCTGCTTACCGCCGGCATTTTTGAAGGCATCTGCGGGCATGGTTTCAGGTACTCGCTTAACGGTTACCTCTACGCCTTCAACTTTCCTTGCCCCTTCTGCAACGGCCTTGGCCAAGGTATCAACATGCCCATACATGGAATAGTAAAGTACCAATACCTTTGTCATTGCTTACTCCTTTGGACTGCGTTTTAGCTACGTTAATGGCATTCCGATTAGGGAATGACTACAACATAGCCTAGCCTGCAGCAGCGAAAAGCGAATGTTTTCCCCTGCACTCTTCGATTTTCACCTTACGCTGATACAAAGCAGCGGCTGGTTTCTCGCATTGAATCCCAAAAGTGCGCGGCAAAGCGCCCTTCCTATTAAAACGCCCACTCACCGTGAGCGTTTTAGGTACCGTCTTACACTCGAGCGCCCGCCATTTTCATAACCACGACGCTAACGCTTGCTCCCGTTTTTGAGCATGTTAAAGATAGCGTGTGAATTTCCAACCTATAACAAGAGGCCGATAATGCTGAATCACTGGCTTGACTGGACCCTTGATGGGCACCTTCCCGTACAGCGTAGCGGCCAATTTCCAAGCGGTACTTATCGGCTTCATGCCCCCGGCATTATGGAGCTTATCCCCCATACGCCGCAGCCAGAGGCCTATGCCTGCGTTTTTTCAGCGGCGATTCATGGCAACGAAACGGCCCCGGTTGAATTGCTCGGTGAGTGGCTAAGCGCCCTGAAAGCAGGCACTACCCCACTGGGTGCTCCCGTACTGGTCATCCTTGGCAATATCCCCGCGCTACGCGCTCAGCAACGGTTTATAGCAACCAACCTTAACCGCCTCTTTAAGCGTGATTTAACGGACAGTGGTGAGGAGCCAGAACGCGCACGTGAACTAATGGCTGCGGTAGACCGATTTTATGCAACTCATGCCGCGCGACCCAGGTTGCACTACGACTTGCACACCGCCATTCGTGAAAGCCTCTACCCGATTTTTGTTGTCGAGCCGTTTGCTAACACTGCAACCCTGCCGGAGCAGTGGCAGTGGCTTGCTGCGGCGGGCATGCAGGCCGTGCTTCATCAACACCAGACAAGCTGGACCTTCTCGCACTACAGCAAGCATTACCACGGCGCTCAAGCGTTCACTTTTGAGCTAGGCCGCGTCGCCCCTTTCGGGCAAAATGACAGGGCATCGCTAATCCCCATGGGCGCGCTGCTTACGTCGCTCAGCAAAGGCGAAACACCTGCCCAGCAAGACCCCGCGAGCATGGTATTCTTTCAGGTAGAGCATGAGCTTAAGCGCCAAGCGGAGGACTTTACGCTCTACGTTGATGCTGACATGCCCAACTTCAGCTGTTTTGAGCCCGGCACGCGTTTGGCCCGGGATAGCGTGGCAGGCGATTTCGTGGTGGGCGAGACGCCGCTACATGTCGTATTTCCTAATGCCAACGTGGCGTTGGGTGCGCGGGCGGCGCTTTTGGTGGCCCCGGTTCACTCCTCAAGTCAAACCGCAAAATAAGTTTAATAGTTATTTAATAACAACAACATGGAGATAATATCGAGGCACACGCGTATCACTTACGGCCGCCTTCCTACATTTATCGTATAAGGAAAGCACGCATTTTTCGCTGAGCCTGATAGAATCGCCACTTTTTTCGCGCCAGCCGCATTTAGCCTACGTTAACTCAACACGTTGCTACCGCGGCAACTTTGTACTGGAGCCTATGTTTATGGCCGCTACTCCCCTGGAAGTGCGTAATATTAAAAAGCGCTTCGGCGATACGGAAGTTCTGAAAGGCCTTTCACTCGAAGCCCAAAAAGGTGATGTCATCACGCTAATTGGCGCTTCAGGGTCGGGTAAAAGTACCTTTCTGCGCTGTATGAACCTGTTAGAGCAGCCGGATGAGGGCGAGATTATCCTTCACGGCGACCCGATACGCTTTAAGGTGAACCGGCACGGACGCGAGCCAGCCGATTGGAAACAGGTTGTCCAAATGCGTGCCAAGCTTTCCATGGTGTTTCAGAATTTCAATCTCTGGGCACACATGACGCTGCTTGAAAATATAATTGAAGCGCCTATCCATGTGCTCGGCCTTCCTAAAAAAGAAGCGATTGAACAGGCCCATGCGCTGCTTGAGCGTGTGGGGCTAACCGCCCGCGCCAACGCCTACCCGGCGCAAATGTCAGGTGGCCAGCAGCAGCGTGGCGCGATTGCTCGGGCACTGGCCATGAACCCAGAGGTTATGCTGTTTGACGAGCCGACCTCGGCGCTGGACCCGGAGCTTGTCGGCGACGTGCTGAAAGTCATGCGCGACCTGGCCAATGAAGGGCGTACCATGGTGGTGGTTACCCATGAGATGAGCTTTGCCCGCGATGTCTCAAGCAAGGTGATCTATCTTCATCAGGGCTTGGTGGAAGAAGCCGGGGCGCCAGATGACGTATTAGGCAACCCCCAATCGTCCCGACTGAAACAGTTTCTTACTCCTAACTACTGATCTGCGAGGCGACCATGCTGGATTTGCAAGGGTACGGCCCCCGTTTGATCGAAGGTGCCGGGGTCACCGTTCAACTAGCGGTTTTATCGCTACTGTTAGCCATCGCGCTAGGCCTTCTCACCGCCACAGCCAAGATGTCGCGCCACTGGCTATTGCACGGCACGGCAACCGTTTACACGACGCTAATTCGCGGTGTGCCAGACCTTGTCTTGATGATGCTGCTGTTTTACGGCGGTCAAATCGGTGTCAACGCGATTAGTGATATTCTTTACTACAGCTACGACATTGATATTTACATTAATTTCAATGCCTTTGCCGCGGGCGTACTGACCATTGGGTTTATTTTTGGTGCCTATATGGGCGAGACCTTCCGGGGCGCCTTTATGGCCGTCGATAACGGCCAAATTGAGGCAGGCAAAGCCTACGGGATGAGCAGCACACTGGTCTTTCGCCGCATTCGTTTCCCGCAAATGATGCGCCATGCGCTGCCTGGGCTCTCCAATAACTGGATGGTGCTGCTGAAAACCACCGCGCTCGTCTCGGTAATCGGCCTGACCGATATGGTCCGTGTGGCCGCTGAAGCCTCCCGAGCGACTCATGAGCCGTTTGTGTTTTTAATCCCTGTAGCCGTTGCCTATCTGTTGATTGCCAGCGTCTCCGAGTGGATTTTTGCCCGGCTACAAAAGCGCTACGACATCGGCTTTGGGGAGCAGTGACATGCTAGATATTTCCGCATGGTTTAATGACCTTTTGTCCGGTAACTTGATCTTCACCCCCACTACAATGGGCTACTACTGGACAGGGCTTGTCACCACCACACAGCTGGTGTTTCTGTCGCTGGTAATCGGGCTGGTGCTGGCGGTGCCGCTTGCCATTATGCGCAGCTCACGGCGTAAATGGATCAGCCTGCCCGTGTATGCCTATACCTACGTGTTTCGTGGCACGCCGCTGCTGGTCCAGCTGTATATTATTTACTATGGCGTGGTGTTTTTTGATGGCATCCAGGAAAGCTTTTTGTGGCCGATCTTCCGTGAGGCCTTCTACCCCGCACTGATCGCCTTCACTCTTAACACAGCCGCTTATACCACAGAGATTTTCCGGGGTGCTATCAAGGCGACGTCCAAAGGTGAAATTGAAGCGGCCCGCGCTTACGGCATGTCCCAAAGCCTGATGATGCGCCGGATCATTATCCCCAGCGCATTTCGTCGCGCTCTGCCCGCCTACGGCAATGAAGTGATTTTCATGCTTCATGCCAGCGCGATAGCCAGCGTGGTCACCTTAATGGACCTGACCGGAGCGGCTCGCTATGTCTATTCACGGTTCTATACGCCGTTTGAGCCCTTCCTGTTTGTCGCGGCTATTTACCTGTGCTTAACGTTTGCCATTCTGTTTTTCTTCCGCTTTTTAGAGAAGAAATTACTTGCGCACTTAAAGCCACAAACCCCGTAAACGGTTCGATGACGAGCGAACGTCAAACAAACGTTGGTTCACAAGGCGTTTTCCTCTTTCCGCCGGCCCCAACCTGGGTTACGTTAAAGAGGATCACCTCGGGTGAACCTGTTTTACAACGGAGTTAAATAATGAAAAAGTTGCTATCAGTTTCTTTAATTGGTTTGGCTGTTGCTGCGGCCTCTTCCGCCCAGGCACGTGATTATGATCAGGTGCGTATTGGCGTTGATGTACCTTATGTCCCGATGGAATTCCGCACCCCTGAAGGCGACCTGACCGGTTTTGATATCGACTTGGGCAACGCCATGTGTGAAGAAATCGGCGTGACCTGCGAGTGGATCGAGCAGGAGTGGGACGGCATTATTCCGGGCCTTCTGTCACGCAACTACGACGCCGTCATGTCCTCCATGACCATCAACGATGAGCGTCGCCAGCAGGTGCTGTTCTCTGCCCCCTACATCACCATGCCGTCTGCCTGGTTTGCCGCAAGCGGCCTGGATATCGACGAAGCCAATGAAGAAACCCTTGAAGGCCTGACCATCGGCGTTCAACGCGGCACACTTCAGGACAACTACGTCACCGATAACTATGGCAGCGTGGCCGATATCAGCCGCTACTCCACCGCCGATGATATGGTGCTGGATATGGACGCGCAGCGTCTGGATATCGTCTTCCTCGACTTCCCGATCGGCCAGTCAACGCTGGTTGAGAACGAAGACGCTGACTACACCATTGTGGGCGAAAAAATCACTGAGCCTAAAGAGTACTTTGGTGACGGCTTTGGTATCGCCTTCCGCCAGCGTGATGAAGCGCTTGCTGAAAAATTCAACGAAGCCCTCGCAACGCTTCAGGAAAACGGCACCTACGATGAGATTCACGCTCGCTACTTTGGCGAAGAGTAATCACATAGCGTAGTGACTGCCCCATCACCCCGGCCTTTGCCGGGGTGATTTATTTATGCCCTTGCCTTTTTTCTCCTTTCATCAGCGGCTTAAAAACCAGGTACGCAGGCCCATTAACAAGTACGCTGCCCCTTGGAATGAACCAGGTCAGCGTGAAAGAGTCTCTGTATCATTCTCCATGTGCATATAGCCGATATGGTTCATATAGCCGATATAACCCATATAGTGATGAAACATCATTTCGCTATCACCGTAATTTAGTCATAAAAACAGGGAGGTTTTATGGCAGCAACCCTTAGCGCCACACCAGACATCGACCGACGCCCGTCTTCCTACTGGACAGGCTGGGGCCAGTGGCTCGCGCTCATTACCATGACGGTAGACCACCTTACCCGCTATGTACTGCCTGGGGATTTTAGCTGGGCAGGCTCCTCTATTGGCCGGATTGCCTTTCCGCTGTTTGCCGCCATGGTCGCCTGGCACGGGCTATTTAATACCCGTAACCCAATGCGCTATTCACGGCGTATTCTGGTGATCGGGCTGGTAGCGCAACTCCCCTATATGATGATGCCACGCGCATCGGATGCGCTGATTTTTAACGTCTGCTTTACGCTGGCCAGTGGTTTGGTCTTGGGCACACTGGCGCGCCAGGGCTGGCAGCACTACCAACAGCAAACGCTGGGGTTTGGCTGGCTGCTGTTGGGCACAGCGGTGGGCGTCACGGTGTGGTACCTGCTCGGTTTCTGGGTGGAGTACGGCCACAACGGTCTACTGTTGATTCCGCTATTCATGTTTGCCATGCATTCACTTAGCCAAGCGGGCACCCATTTTCAGGCGCGACTTTGGGCAGGCTTAGCCGCCTTTCCCGTACTCTGGGTTGCCGGGCAAATGAACGCCTCGGATATGGCAAAATCGTTTACCGTGGGCACCTGTGTCGTGGTCCTGATACTGGCTGCTGGCCTGGCTCAGCGAGTGCCTGTGGTAACGTTTGCCATGCCTCGCAGGCTTTGGTTGGCCTGGTACCCTGGGCACTTTGCGTTAATCGCGCTGTGGCTATTGCTGAGCGGGCGTATTGTGCTGGGTTGGTAAACGTTCAAGCTGGTTCGAGAGACTTTAAACAGAGCTTAAAACGGTCTTAAAAAAGAGCTTAACACCGGGATAAAAAAAGGCGCCTCACATCGTGGGGCGCCTTTTCAGTGACTTAATAACGCTTATCTATAATGAGCGCTCAAAACTCCACTCAACCGCCGGCGCATCAGGTATCAGTGCCCGGCAGACGCGCACCTTTTCCAGCAGTTCAGCGTGGGTAGCCGCCACCACATTAACGTGGGCCAGCTTGCGCCCTGCCCGCTCGGCTTTGTCGTAGCGGTGCACATGGGTATTGGCAAGCTTGAGCATGGCCACGTTGTCGCCTTCCTGGCCAATCACATTGACCATACAGGTAGGCGCAATGGCCGCCGTGCTGCCAAGCGGTAATCCTTGAACCGCGCGTAGATGGTTCTCGAACTGGCTGGTAACCGCTCCATCCATCGTCCAATGACCGGAGTTATGCACGCGTGGTGCCATCTCGTTAGCCAGCAGGCTGCCGTCGCGGGTTTGGAATAGCTCAAGCGCCAGCACGCCCACGTAATCCAGCTCATCCAGCAGCGCACGAATATACGTATCAGCCGTTTGCTGCACCTGGGCGTCCAGGTCGGGCAGCGGCGCCACCGAATAACGCAGAATGCCGCCTACATGCTGGTTCTCTGCCATGGGGTAGAAAACCACCTCGCCATCGCGACCGCGTACAGCAATCATCGAAACTTCGCGCACAAAATCCACAAACGCTTCAACGATCAGCTGTGTATGACCAATGCTCTGCCAAGCGTTAGCCGCCTCTTCTGGGGCTTTTAAAACCGCCTGACCTTTGCCGTCATAACCTTCCGTGACGGACTTTGCCACCACCGGGCAGCCAAGCTCGCGAGCGGCGGCTTCCAGTTGCTCTGCGCTCTCGACCACACGGTAAGCAGGCGTCGGGATGTTCAAGCGATCAAACAGGGTTTTCTCTTCAACCCGGTTTTGGCAGACCTCGATCGCTCGGCTACTCGGATACACCGGCTTGTGCTTTTCGATCTCCTGCACAAGCGTCACCGGCAGATGCTCGAACTCGTAAGTCACGACATCCACCTTGGCGAGAAACTCAGCCAAGTGCTGATTATCCGGGTCGACAATGACCTCGCCGATGCCCGCACTTGGGTTACCTGTGGTATCCAGGAACGTAAACCGATTGCCTAGCGGGTAGCCCGCCAGCGCCAGCATACGTCCCAGTTGGCCTGCGCCTAAAACGCCGATGTTTGTCGTACCAGAGTTCATGGGGGCTCCTTTTACTCAGCATCCGGCGCGGGGCGCGGGTCCGGGTTATCCAGTACCAGTTGAGTCTGCTCTGCACGGAAGGCCTCAACCGCGTTACGCACGGCGCTGTCCTGAAGGCCAACAATCTGCGCGGCCAGCAGGCCCGCGTTGGTCGCACCAGCCTTACCAATCGCCAGCGTACCAACGGCGATGCCACCAGGCATCTGCGCAATCGAGAGCAGTGAATCAAGGCCTTTAAGCGCTTTGGATTCAACCGGCACACCCAGCACCGGCAGCGGCGTTTGTGAGGCCACCATACCGGGCAGGTGGGCGGCACCGCCTGCACCGGCCACAATTACCTGTAAACCGCGCTCAGCGGCACTTTTCGCATAGTCGAACAACAGGTCAGGCGTTCGGTGGGCAGAGACCACACGCGTTTCATAGGCAACGCCTAAGCGCTCCAGCATCGTCACCGCATGCTCCATCACCGGCCAATCCGATTTGGACCCCATAATGACGCCCACTTTGGGTGCGCTATTCGACGACATGCCATTTCTCCCCGGCCAGTGGCCATATAAAAAAACGATAAAGTACCGCACGCCAGAAGCAGCCGTGCACGCTAAAATAAGGCACATAGTTTACCAGAGCCAAGCCGCAAGCGGGTGTTCGCAAGTGTCGCGAAATTTTCATCAAATTAAATATTGAAATGCACCTGCGTTGGCGGCATTGTGTCCTTGTCATTTCAGACTGATGGAGTCTCATGAGTACGGCATACTCAACTGCTCACGCAGAAACGCTGGATCCTCCGCGAAGCAGCCCTGACCTCGATGTCAGGGAATTAGAAAAACGCACGCGCCTAATGCGCATTATCACGCGTTTAATTGCAGTATCAGATCTAGGAAGCCGGGAAATTGCCCGCCAGGCAGGGCTTCCAGTACAGAAGATTAGCGACTTGCTCGCCGGCAGGCTTGAGCACCTGAACATTGACGAGCTCAATGTTCTGCGCCGCACGTTAGAGCTGGAGGCGCCATAGGAGCAGCCATTAGCCCTTTAAATCACGAACGCCTCGCTTAAGCGAGGCGTTTTTGTATGGTTTTGGCTCATTATCTACTAAACCGGTATCAAAAGACCGCCCAGTGCAATCACAATCACAACCGCCCAGGCAGGCAGCTTCCACACGGAAAGCAGTAAAAAGCCGCTAAGCGCCAAGGCAAATTCATACGGCCCGATAATCGCGCTGGTCCACACCGGCTGATAAAGCGCGGCGCCCAGAATTCCTACCACTGCGGCATTGGCACCGCGCATTAATGCCTGGGCACTGCCCCATTGGCGAAAGCGATTCCAGAATGGCAGCACGCCCACCAGCAGTAAAAATCCCGGTATGAAGATAGCCAGCAAGGCCACTATCGCCCCAACAAGGCCATTAATGCCGGGCAGTAACGCCCCAAGATACGCGGCAAAGGTAAACAGCGGCCCCGGCACAGCCTGTGCCGCTCCGTAACCGGTTAAAAACGCATCCGGCGTTATCCAGCCTGACTCCACCACTTCCGCTTGTAATAGCGGTAGCACCACATGCCCACCGCCAAATACCAGCGCGCCTGAACGATAAAAGGCATCGGCAATATCAAGCCAAACCGCACTTCCCGCAAGCAATGGCAACCCAATCAGTAGCCCAGCGAACAGCCCCAGTGCGATAACACCAACTGAGCGCGACACAGCAAAGTGGAGTGTTTCGCTTGGCGTGGCAGTCACAGCTTCGCGGCATAGCAGGAACCCCGCCAAGCCACCGAACACAATGGCGCCCACCTGCCCTAGCGGCCCGCTGACCAACAACACCGTGAACACGGCCAATAACGCAATGCCCGTGCGGGTTTTATCCGGGCACAGGTTACGCGCCATCCCCCACACCGCATGGGCCACAATGGCCACGGCCACTATCTTCAAACCATGGATAATACGGCTGACAATCGGGCCATCCAGCACCGTCGCCCCGAACGCAAACAGCACCAGCACAATGGCAGAAGGCAGCGTAAAGGCCAGCCACGCCATCGCGGCTCCCCAGGGGCCTGCGCGCATTAGCCCAAGCGCAAAACCCACCTGGCTGCTGGCGGGCCCTGGCAAAAACTGGCAAAGCGCGACCAGGTCCGCATAGGCAGCCTCCGAAAGCCAACGGCGGCGCTCCACAAACTCAGCCCGAAAATAGCCCAGATGCGCCACCGGCCCACCAAAGGAGGTCAGACCAAGCCATAGAAAAACCCTAAAAACTTCGCTGACGCGCGTGCGTAAATTGTTCTCTTCAGCCATAGCGGAAGGCTCTTTTGCGTAATAGAAAGTGCCCACGATACCCGCTGCATTTTACGCAGTGATGACAAGCCGCCCGGGCCATGCCACCTAACCCCGGCACCGCTTCGCGCTGCATCCGCAGGTGCGCTGGCGCTTACCACGCGCTACGAAATTCGGTAAACGTATGGTCGCACGCCCATAAATTGAATACCGGCATCTCGTAGCGCGGGTAACGTTTTGCGAGGAACGAGCAAACAAGGCACCCGCGGAAGGCGGCGCCAGCCGCCCGGGCCGTGTCACCTAACTACGGCACCGCTTCGCGCTGCATCCGCGGGTGCGCTGCGCTTACCACGCGCTACGAGAACCACCCCAAATGGCCGCACAAGGCGTAGCGCGCGGTAACGCGCCGTGAGGAACGAACGGCAAGGCACCCGCGAATGGCGGCGCCAGCCGCCCCGGATGTGCCACCTATCCTTAACCCCAGCACCGCTTCGCGCTGCATCCGCGGGTGCGCTAGCGCTTACCACGCGCTACGAAATTCGGTAAACGTATGGTCGCACGCCCACAAATCGCATGCAGGCGTGTTCCGTAACGACGGCCCGGCGCGAATGGCCGAGCCGCCAGCGTCACTTACTCACTTTGGTCGGTAACGGCGCCGGTGCTTGCTGAGCTTACCAGCCGTGCATATTTGGCCAATACACCGCGGGTATAGAGCGGTGCGGGCTGTTGCCACGCAGCACGGCGGGTTGCCAATTCTTCATCGCTTAGCTGCACTTCAATAGTATCCGCTTCGGCATCGATGGTGATGAGATCACCATTTTCCACCAGCGCCAGCGGGCCGCCATCAAAGGCTTCCGGTGCGACGTGGCCGACCACAAAACCGTGGCTACCGCCTGAAAAGCGGCCATCGGTAATCAACGCGACGTCGTTGCCCAAGCCGCGACCCATAATGGCCGACGTCGGGGTGAGCATTTCGCGCATACCCGGGCCGCCTTTGGGGCCTTCGTAGCGAATAACCACGACATCGCCTGCCACCACGGTGCCATCATTGATGCGCGCCTGGGCTTCTTCTTCAGAACCAAACACCCGTGCCGTGCCGGAGAAGCGCGTGCCTTCTTTGCCAGAAATTTTAGCGACCGCCCCTTCCGGCGCCAGGTTGCCGTAAAGAATCCGTAGATGGCTTTCGGTTTTAATCGGCTTATCCAGCGGCGCGATAATTTTCTGGTCATCCGGATAGGCTTCAACGCCTGCCAGGTTCTCCGCCAGTGTTTGCCCGGTTACCGTCAGGCAGTCGCCGTGTAGAAGGCCAGCTTCCAGCAGGTTTTTCATCAGCGGTTGAATACCGCCAAGCGCCACAAGCTCGCTCATCATGTAGTGGCCGCTGGGGCGAAGATCTGCCACTACCGGCACGCGTTTACCGATCTCGGTAAAGTCGGAAAGCGTCAGCTCAACATCGATAGTGCGCGCCATGCCGATAAGGTGCAGTACCGCGTTGGTAGAGCCGCCTAACGCAATCACCACGGTAATCGCGTTCTCAAACGCCTTACGGGTCATGATATCGGAAGGTTTGATATCCCGCGCCAGCAGCTCAAGCACCGCCTCGCCCGCCGCTTTACAGTCGTCGCGTTTTTCCTGGGAAATGGCGTTTTGTGCCGAGCTGCCCGGCAGGCTCATGCCCAGCGCTTCAATGGCCGACGCCATGGTGTTGGCCGTGTACATACCGCCACACGAACCGGGGCCAGGAATCGCGGTTTCCTCGATCTGCTTGAGTTCAATCAAATCCATATCGCCCCGCGAGTGAGCGCCCATGGCCTCGAACACCGAGACGATATCGGTATGCCCTTTGCCCGGCATGATGGTGCCGCCGTATACAAACACGCTGGGGCGATTCAAGCGCGCCAGCCCCATTACGCAGCCCGGCATGTTTTTGTCGCAGCCGCCAATTGCTACCAGGCCATCAAAGCCTTCGCAGCCCGCAACGGTCTCAATGGAATCCGCGATCACCTCCCGCGAGACCATCGAGTACTTCATGCCCTCGGTGCCATTGGCAATACCGTCGGAAATGGTGATGGTGTTGAAGACCACACCTTTACCGCCTGCAGCATCAGCACCCTCGCGGGCCTGCTCGGCAAGTTCACCAATATGGCTGTTGCACGGCGTCACCATGCTCCAGGTAGAGGCCACGCCCACTTGGGGCTTTTTGAAATCAGCGTCGTTAAATCCTACTGCGCGCAGCATGGCACGGCTGGCGGCTTTACCCACGCCATCAACTACCGGGGCGGAATGGCGGCGGGTATGGTTTGGTGTATCGGTCATTGGGGACTCTCTTGCGTTATTCACGGTTTAATAAACATAGCTTGAGGTGTTATTCAGCATCTCGCAATACGTTTAACTTATGGCACCATAGTACGATGCCTTATCGCTACCGCCTTGAAGGAAATATCGCCGCATGTCGTCACCCTCATTGCTTGCCAATACATCGCCTCTTACGCCGGGTTTTATGGTGGTGCATGCCAACCGCCTGGAAGACCTGCGCGGGCTAGCGGTTGAGTGGATGCGCCTTCATCCGTTAGGGCCGCTTGAGAACGAGACGATTCTGGTGCAGAGCAATGGCATTGGGCAGTGGTTGAAGCTGGCACTGGCGGAAGACCCGGCACAGGGCGGCGCGGGCATTGCGGCGGCGCTGAACGTTACCCTGCCTGCGCGCTTTTTATGGCAGGCCTACCGCACGGTGTTAACGCATATCACCGGTGATGCCCAGGCGGTGCCTGAAACTTCGCCATTTGATAAATCGCGCCTGGTTTGGCGCTTGCTGCGTTTACTGCCCAGCCTCGCGGAGAAGCCCGCCTTTGCCCCATTGGCGCGCTTTTTGGAAACCGACCGCGACCAGCGCAAGCACTATCAACTGGCCGAGCGCTTGGCGGATTTGTTCGACCAATACCAGGTGTACCGCGCCGACTGGCTTGATGCCTGGGCACGGGGCGAGGACGTACTCATTACCGCACGCGGCGAAGCGCGCCCGCTGGATGAACACCAGCGCTGGCAGCCGGAGCTGTGGCGCGCCCTGCGTGATGATGTTGCCGCCTCCCAGGGCGAGGCCGGGCTTAATAGTAGCCGTGCCCAAGTGCATAGCCGCTTTTTAGAGGTTGCCGAACAGCTGGAAGGCCAGGCGTGCCCGCCGGGGTTGCCGCGTCGGCTGATTATTTTTGGGATTTCCTCGCTGCCCCAGCAAACGCTGGAAGCCCTGGCAGCACTTTCGCGCTGCTGCCAAATTGTGCTGTGCGTGCATAACCCCTGCCAGTATTACTGGGCGGACATCATCGAACACAAGGATTTATTGCGCGCCAACCGCTACCGCCAACAGCGTAAAACGGGCATGCCCGAAGCGCTGGACGTACTCGGCGACGGCGATGTAGATAGCGCGCTGCATCTGCATGCCCAACCGCTGTTGGCAGCCTGGGGCAAGCAGGGGCGTGACTATCTGCGCCTGCTGGATGAGCATGACGATGCGGGCAACTACCAAACCCTGTTTGAGCAACAGGCGCTGCGTATTGATATGTTCGAGCCGTTCAGCACGCCCGAACACGCCTGCCTGCTCAGCCAGCTTCAGGATGATATTCGCGAGCTGCGCCCAGTGGCCGAAACCCAAACGACCTGGCCTGCGGTTGATGCAACCCACGACGACTCCATTGTGTTTCATATCGCCCACGGCCCCCAGCGCGAAGTGGAGATTCTTCACGACCAGCTGCTGGCTGCGTTCAGCGCCGACCCCGAGCTGCGCCCGCGAGATATCATCGTTATGGTGCCGGACATTGACCGCTACGCGCCGCATATTGAAGCGGTGTTTGGTCAGTACCGCTCAAGCTACCGCACGCTTGGCCGCGACGACCCGCGCTATATTCCCTACACCCTTTCAGACCAGGCCAGCCGCCACCGCCTGCCGCTGATGATTGCGCTGGAAAAGCTCTTGCGCCTGCCCGAGCTGCGCCTCTCAGTGAGCGACCTGCTCGACCTGTTAGACGTGCCCGCCCTGCGCGCTCGCTTTGGCATTGAAGAGCGCGATTTGCCCACACTAAACCGCTGGATTGAGGGTGCGGGCATCCGCTGGGGCTTAAACGCCCAGCAGCGCACCCGGCTTGATTTGCCCCAGGGCTTAAGCCAGAACACCTGGGCGTTTGGCCTGCGCCGTTTACTGTTGGGCTACACCGTGGGCGTGGCGGATGCGTGGCAGGGTATCGAGCCGTTTGATGACATCGGCGGGCTTGAAGCCTCGCTTGCCGGGCCGCTGGCAACACTGCTTGAGAAGCTGGAAACCACGTGGGAGATTTTTTGCCAGCCGACCACCGCCGCCAACTGGGTCATTCGGTTGCGTGAACTGCTGGAAACCTACTTCCTTACCGATGACGCAGCAGAGAGCGTGATGCTGACCAAGCTGGAAGGCGCGCTTCAGCAACTGTTCGACAGCACCGAAGAGGCCAAATTGAATGACGATTTGCCGCTTTCCATGGTGCGTGAGCACTGGCTCTCGCAAATTGATGAGCACAGCCTTTCTCAGCGCTTTTTAGCCGGGGCGGTCAACTTCGCCACGTTAATGCCGATGCGCGCCATTCCCTTCAAGCGGGTGTGTTTGCTGGGCATGAACGACGGCGAATACCCACGCTCCCAGCCGCCGCTGGATTTTGACCTGATGGGCAGCGACTACCGCCCCGGCGACCGCTCGCGCCGGGAGGATGACCGCTACCTGTTTCTGGAGGCGCTGCTGTCGGCGCGCCAGCAGCTCTATATCAGTTGGGTGGGCCGCAGCCAGATCGACAACAACCCCATGCCGCCTTCCGTACTGGTCGGCCAACTGCGCGATCACCTGACGGCAGGCTGGGTAAGCCAACGCCAGGCTGACGAGCCACTGATTGAAGCGCTGACCACCGAGCATCCACTGCAACCGTTTAGCCATCGCTATTTTACCCAGCCCGGTAGTTCAGCCTCCCAGGCCCGGCTCTTTACCTATGTACATGAATGGCGCGATGCCCACGAACAGCACGCGCTGCTCGCCTCACAGGAAAACCTAAATAAACAGCAAAGCGCCCTGCTCGAATTTAACCAGGACGTTCCACTAACGCTTGCCCAGCTAGGCAGTTTCCTGCGCGAACCGGCCAAGGCGTTCTTCAACACCCGCTTGGGCGTGTATTTTGAGCAGGAGGTGCTGATCCAGCTGGACGTGGAACCATTTGTGCTTAACGGCCTACAGCACTGGCAACTGCAGGACCAACTGATTGCCGCCCAGCGCCACGCGGTAGACAACGGCGAGCCGCGTGAAGACGCCATGTTTGCCGCGCTTGAGCGCATCAAGGGCCAAGGCGTGCTAGCGGTAGGCGCTTTTGGCGAGCGCATGAGCGAATCGCTGGCCGAGCCCATGCAAGCGCTGTTTGATGCCTATCGGGAAGCGCTCGAAGAGTGGCCCATTGCAGTAGAAGCCCCTCAAGCGGTCGCATTTAACGCCCTCGAACTTTCGGTCAACGACTGGATTAACGAACTGCGCACGGATGAGAGCGGCAAGCGCTGCCGCCTGCTGCTGGTGAGCAACAGCTTGATTAGCAATGCGCGTGGCCGTGGGCAGTACCGCTGGCAGCATCTACTCCGCCCTTGGGTGGCCCACCTGGCTGCCAATGCGGTGTCGCCGATGACCACACAACTGCTCTCCAAGGCGGGGCATGCACGCTTTGAACCGCTAGCAGCGGATACCGCCCAAGGCCATCTAGCGACTATTGTGCAGTGTTGGAAAGCGGGAATGACCCTGCCGCTGCCCCTTGCCCCGCAAGCAGCGTTTGCCTGGCTGAGTAAAGAGGGAACGGTGGACAGCACCGCCGACAGCGACGCCTTTAGCGCAGCGGCAAGCACCTATGAAGGCGGGCGCTTTCAAACCGGCGAAGTCGCGCAAAGCGCCTACCTCGCCCGCCAATGGCCCAGCTTTGAAGCGCTGTTTAACGAGGGTCATCAGGAAGGGGCTACCCCCGCCCTCCGCTTCGCCGCCCTGGCAGACGCTCTTTATCTGCCGCTCTACCGTGCGGTGAAAGAGTAGCGCTGCTCGGTAAAAGAAGACGCGCTTCGCTTAATGCGGGTGGTTAACCAGGAGTATTCGATTGGCCAGCGAGATCATTTCGGGGTCACCGGTGTTCTTTTCGGCCACATCGGAAAGCTTGATGACCGGCAGCCAGCCCTGGCCTTCAGGGCGCGCCTCGACCATCTTGATCACCATGTTCATGGGTTCCTCGCCCACATCGTTGGTGAAGTTGGTGCCAATACCAAACGCCATGCCGATACGGTCTTTGCAGAACGCATGAATGCGCTCGATTTTTTCCGGCGTGAGCGCATCGGAAAAGATAATCGTCTTGCTCAGCGGGTCAATGCCCAGGCGCCCATAGTGCGCGATGGTTTGTGAGGCAAAGTCGATTGGGTCGCCGCTATCGTGGCGCACGCCATCAAACAGCTTGGCAAACTTCTTATCGAAGCTGTCGAAAAAGGCCTGGGAAGTAAACGTATCGGTTAACGCAATGCCCAGGTCGCCCCGGTACACGTCCACCCAATGCTCCAGGGCCAGGCTGTTGGCCATTTTAAAACCAAACCGGGCACCGTGGAACATAAACCACTCGTGGGCGTGCGTACCAATCGGCTTCACGTCATGGCGCATCGCCAACAGCACATTACTGGTACCGGTAAACGACTCGCCGCCGTGATGGCGAAGCGCGCCCACCACACGGTCGTGAACATTAAAAGAGAAACGCCGACGCGTACCAAACTCAGCGATTTTGAGCCCCATGCGGTGGTAAAGCTCGATTTTTTCCTGGGCGTTCTGCTCGATCATCGCATCCGCTTCAGGGGTAATCGTAATACCACGCAACCGATACCAAAGCTCGCTGATCAGCGCCATCAACGGCACTTCCCAAAGAATGGTGCGATACCACGGGCCTTCAATCACCACCGAAAGGTCCGCCCCCTGCTGCTCGATAATGACCTCGCTGGGGTCATAACGAAACCCGGCCAGAAAATCGAGATAAGTGGGGTCCAGATAAGGGCAGGTTGTTTCGAGATAGCGCTTCTCTTCGTCGTTTAAGCGAAGCGCCGCCATATTATCGACTTCATGGCGTAATGCAGCGCCGAACCCTTCTGGAAAGGCATGCGCGCCACGGTTAATAAAAGCGTAGCGCGCATGGGCATACGGGAAGCGTTTAATCACGGCGTTCTGCATCGTGATTTTGTAAAAGTCGTTATCCAGAAGCGAGGTCAGCATGGATTCTCATCGTCAGCGTAAACAGATCACCAAAAGTGGCTGGTCGACAAGATTAGCAGGTGAAGCGGCTACCATACAGCGCCCATAGTTCTGGGTATGCGTGAAATTAATCTTATCAGGCAACATTAAGACACTCAGGTACAGCGCTCATAAAGCGTGCAAAATGGCAATACGCCAGTTTCAGGGTGGCAATTAATATACTCAAATGGCACGCCTTCGGTTAGCAGGAAGACTTCATGCCAGGTTACCACCTCGCGTTTTTTTCCATATTGCCTGTTTTTAGCAATGGCATGGTCATAAATGCTTTTATGGGTCGGATGAGAGCTGGCCCAGTTCTCCATCTCCTCCAGAGAGGCAAAGTACGCATGTACCGACGTTTCGTAGCGCTCGTCACCGTTATCATCAAGGTTTGACATGACTCTCAAGCAGAGCGTGCCCGTTCCCTCCTTATTGTCAAGCAAGTACTGCATCCCCTCCATCAACTTGGGCTTCAGAGACTCTTCGTAATCGGTAAACTGCTCCTGCTGAGCCTCCTCCCAGTATTGGCCAGAGCGGATTGATGTCAGGTTATGAGGGACCTGTGCAAATAAACGACGTCCGAGGGTTGAGATACTGCCCGGAGCAGGCATCTTAACCTTAAAAGTGCTCGCCAGCGGATCCACCGCAGAGACCGGGAAGCGGTCACGGGCAGCGCCAAAATAACCATTGGTGGTCATGGGAACCACCTTCGTGTCAGGGCAACGACCAAAGCCTATCCGATAGTTACCCTCTGAGTAGATCGTTTCATGACGGTCATAGTGGACATGAATGGTCTCCCGCCAGTATCCGAACGCATCGTTAGTGCGCTGTGGCTTTGCGAGCCACTGAATAAACTCAGCATCCCGCAACCACTCCATATAAACCGAAGGGTCAGTCCAGTAAGCGACCAGCACAGCGTTGGTGTAGCCCGACTCATCAGTAAAACGTAGCGTTTCATGGGCCTCCGGCGCGGAGTCGATAGCAAAGGAGCCCCTAATGCGGCTAAAAAATGCCGCCTGGTCATCCCAGGCAAGCTCACGAGCCTGAATGCCAAAATAGATACAGCAGAGCCGATTGACAGGTCGTGTCCAGCGCAAGGTGTAGCGTGGAGCCGTCGGTTCATGACCAGCAGGCCGCCGCTCGGGCACTACTCGGGGATAGTCGATATGAAAAGTCATACCAATACTCCATCTCAACGATGGCTGTTTCAGTAGTGTATGAATCAGTAATGCATAAAACAGCCATCTAATAAGCTGATTTCACAGCAAGTTTAAATGCGCTCAGTCACTTCTGACCGGCGACTTCGCTTCTGTGTCCACATGCAGGCTGAATACATCCGGGCGTGCGTAGTGACCGACCGCATCGAAATCTAGCTTGCTTCGTACGATGACGTCTTGAGAGGCCTCGGCATAGAGGATTCCCTCCTCGTTAAACAGGGGACCGGCGAGGACTTCACCCATGGGGCTTACGATCATACTGGCGCCTCGCATCAGTACCGTTTCCGGCTTATTAGCGGGTGCCAACAGGCAGTCATAATCATCGGGAAAATCGCCGCGGGTCAGATACTGGCAGGCGCTTAACACATAGCAGCGCCCTTCAAGGGCGATATGTTGCATGCTGGCCAACCACGTATCGCGGTCATCGGCAGTCGGTGCGCAGTAAATATCGACCCCTTTGCTGTACATGGCCGAGCGCATCATGGGCATATAGTTTTCCCAACAAATCACCGCGCCCACCGTGCCAACGTCTGTCTCGAACACAGGCAGTGTCGAACCATCGCCGAACCCCCAGATCACGCGCTCACCACCGGTAGGCATCAGTTTGCGATGTTTACCCACCAGCCCCTGCTCAGGATCGATGTAAAGCACCGTGCAATAGAGAGTATAGGCCGTACGCTCAATCACCCCCATGACCACAAAGATATTATGCGTCTGAGCTGCATCGGTAATGAGGGCCAGCTCCGGCCCATCAAGGTCAATGGCACTTCGGTAGTAGCGCAGAAACTCATCACGCCCCTCTTCGGTCCGTTTGCCTACCGGACTACCGAAGCTGGCACCCTTAGGGTAGCCCCCCAAAAAGGCTTCTGGAAAGACCACTATTGATGCCTTTTCGGAGGCGGCTTCACTGATTAACCTAACCCCTTTTTCAGCGGTCAACATAGGGTCAAAGGGGTGAGAACCGGCCTGAATAACAGCGACTTTATTAGCTGGTTGCATGAGCAGTTACCTTTTGTGAAGCTTGCTTGCCATAGAGCTGAGCAAACAGCGCATGATAGTCATTGTCGCCATTTACTGGTGCAGCCTGGGTAAAACGACTTACAAGAACGACCAACAGGCCATTGACGATAATCGCGCTGATGCCAGGGCCAAAGAACAATGTGAAATCGGTCGCAGCGCTCACGAACAGTGTGATGACACCCACTACCAGCCCGGTTAAAGCACCAGCAGGGGTAATCCGGCGGAAATAGAGCATGCCCAGAGCGGTAGGTACGAGCTGCAAGCCTAGGCTGAAACCCAGCGAGGCAACGGGCACCAGATAACCGGCCCCAGAAGGGCTAAGGGCAAGTACCAGCACAATACTAGTGATCAGCCCAATGACCACTTTATTGATCAGGCGCAAGCGCTTTTCACTCATCTCTTTATCGAAGAACCGACGCCATACATCCTCAGCCACAAGGCTTGCAGAAGAGAGCAACTGGCTGTTGATGGTAGAGATGGCAGCGGCAAGGATGCCGGCGACAACAAAGGAGCCGAGGATAGGTGCGTATTCTGCAAAGGTCAGGGGTAGGATCGCATCGCTATTATCCGCCGCCCCAGGCACCAACCCTGGAATGTTAGCGGAAATCCCAATCACCAGCGGGATGCAGGCCATCATCCACGAGTTCCAGAAAGGGGTGAACATAGCCACTTTGCCCAACACTTTGGCGGAGTGTGCCGAGTAGAACTTCTGCCACATATGGGGTAGTGCCCAAGCCCCAAAGCTCAGCCCGACCCATAACTCCAGCATGGCGATCGGATTGCCCTTGTTAGTCAATAGCTGTGGCTCTACTTCAGCCACATTCTGCAAAAACGACCAACCACCCGCTTTACCGACAATAAATACCGCCGTAAATACCAGCACTGTGGCAAAGAACGTCCCCATAAAGGCGTCCGCCCAGGCGGTGCCTCTAAAGCCTGCCCAGAGCACAATAAAGCCCACTACTACCGAGGTCACAATGACCCCAACAGCATAGGGAATAGCACCACCGGTCAGGCTTTCAAGTGCGCGGGCACTGCCTGTTACCTGAATCAGCATTACCGGCACTAACGCGATAATACCGACAATTGAAAATAGCAAACGAAGCGTGGGGCTTGAGTAGTAGTGCTCCACCATTTGCCCAGGAGTAATGAAATTAAAGCGTTTACCGATATACCAAATGCGCGTGCCGAACAGCCAAATAAACACACTGCCCTGAATAATCGCCCAGGTAGTAAAGCCCGCGAACCAAATCCCTTCCCGGTAATAAACACCGAAAGAACCTAGCAGCGTCCAAGTAGAGAAGTAAGTCGCCCCCATGGACATCAGCAGCAAAGCGGTGTTCATGGAACGACCACCCACAACATAATCGTCAATCGTGGACGTATTATGCTGCCGAGCACGCAACGATATCGCGACAAAGATAGCGATAAACGCGATCAGTATAATAATAGTGGCAGCGGTGCTATTCATTCCCTTCCCCCTCGCGTTCAAGTTCATCGACACGTTCAGAGAGTGGCTTGAAGTAGATCGGATAAAGTGCGATGGCACAAAGTGTTAGCACCACATTACAGGTTAAGACCCAAGCCAGAGGAAGAGATAACGGGCCTATCCAAACCAGTTGATTAAGAATATTAAAGTAGGGAAGCCAGCTTCCAATAAGTGCCAATATAAGCACTAACCAAAAAAACTTTCGTTTCAGTCCAGTCGACATTGAAGTCACCTTTAAGCGTAGAGCCAAAGCCAACATCTCTTTTTAGCTTTATATGTTAGTTTGATCGCAAGCGTGTTGAGCAAGCGTCTCGACGACCCTTAAGCTATGTTCCTAGGAACGTTCTGAAGTACGTTCTTACATACGTCTTCACATAGCTTACTGAGCTCACGATTGCCGCTATCAAGAGATACCTAAATACTGCCTTACAACGAGGTAGAGAATAGGAAGCGCAGGGGTGTGAGAAAAACGCTATTGTTAGCATGACACGTTGCCGAAATGTGCACACCATAATAAGCAAGTGATTTAATTACAAAAAATGGACGATCTATGCAGATATCAATGTTTAAGTACTTTCTGGCTGTCGCGGAAATGGGCTCAATACGCCAAGCGTCCCTCACTCTTCACGTGAGCGCCTCTGCCATTAGTCGCCAAATCCAAAACCTAGAACACAGCTTTCAGACCGCCCTGTTTGATCGCTGCGCGGACGGGATGTTACTTACGGAAGAAGGCAAGATTCTGGCGCTCCACATGCAACGCACCATGCGCGAAATGGAGCTCGCCAGAGCCAAAATAGCCGATCTCCATGGTTTAACGGCGGGAACGGTAAGATATGCCACTATTGAAGGAGTTGCTAGAGCTTGGCTCTTCCCCGCCATTGCGGACTTTCAAAGTAACTACCCACTCATCAAGTTTAAGGGGTTTATTTCGGGCACTGAAGCAGTCTACCAAGCGCTTGAAAACGATCAGGTCGACTTCGGGATCACTATGCAAGACGACTTTTATCCTGATATTGGCGTCGTTGAAAAATTCACCACCCCGTTCAAGGCGGCCATGTCTCATCAACACCCTCTGGCGCAACGGAAAACGCTTCACCTAGCAGACCTCATGCCATATGAACTGACCATGCTTGACTCAACCTTTCATACCCGCCGGGCGTTGGACTTATCTTTATCTCGGCTGGGGCTAAATGTCAGTATTGGTTTCGAGCTGAACCATATAGAGCTGATCAAGGTGCATGTTTTACAGACGGGCAATATCACCATCTTGCCAGACTATGCTGTCAGCCATGAAAAACAGCATAAGCAAATGGCAATTGTTGACATAGCCGAAAATGAAATTCCCTTTGCCACTACTATTCTTTGTGTTCGGCGGGGGCGTATATTAACTAAAGCCGCCCAGGAAATAATAAATAGCTTAAGGACGCGCCCCATTACTCTGCCTTTATAGAGATAAACAAACATAGGCACGCTAGCCACAACAACTTAATCACTCTATTCAAATACGCTGGTTTAAGCCTTTATTCCAATCAAAAATCAGCCCTTGTAGCCACTTTTGGAATAATCCGACTTCTACCCAGCCACCTTCTCGTGTTCAAATAACAGCTAGACAAGTTTTGCCCTTCAGCGCCATATAGTGCTGACCAGTGGATACAGCTCAGGGTACCGCCATGCCTTCTATCACATCTCTTGCCCCATTGAGCTTGCCCTTGCACGGCAGCCGCCTGATCGAAGCCAGCGCCGGTACCGGCAAAACCTTCACCATCGCGCTTTTATACGTGCGCTTGGTATTGGGTGGGCGCAGCAAAGAGGATGACAACGCCTTTATCCGCCCGCTCACGCCGCCGGAAATCCTCGTAGTCACGTTTACCAATGCCGCGACCCAGGAACTGCGCGAGCGGATTCGTAACCGGTTGGTGGAAGCCGCTGAGATTTTCCGCAGTGATGAAAACGCAGGCGACAAACTGCTGCTTGAGCTGCGCAGTGAGTACCCACCCTCGGCCTGGCCCGCCTGCGCACGGCGCTTGGCACTGGCTGCCGAGTGGATGGACGAAGCCGCCGTTTCCACTATTCACAGCTGGTGCTACCGCATGCTACGCGAGCACGCTTTCGATAGCGGCAGCCTGTTCTCGCTGAACCTGGAGAACGACCAGCGCGAGCTGGAACAAGACGTCGTGCGCGACTACTGGCGCAGCTTTTACTACGCCCTTGAGAGCGACGCGCTGGAAAGCATTGTTAGCTACTGGCAATCCCCCGACGACCTGCACGCCAGCTTGCAACGCCTACTGCCCGAGTGCGACGCGCTGGGCGAACAACGCCCCGAACCTCTGCAAACGCTAATGAACTGCCAGGCCGCCCGAGCCACCAAACTCAGCGCGTTAAAAGCCCCTTGGGCTGCATGGCTGAACGATGTGGTGCCCGCGCTGGAAGAAGCCGCCCAGCAAAAAGCCTTTAAGGGCCAAAGCTTTAACGCCAAAAGCCGCGCCAACTGGCTGGGCGCGCTGCGTGACTGGTGCACCAGCGATGCCGACCGCCCCCAGCTTACCGATGCCGCCTGGCGGCGCATGACGCCTGAGGGCATGGCCGATATCTGGAAAGTGGGCACACCGCCCTGCCCAGCAGTGTGGGAAGCGCTCGCCCAACTGCCCGGCGAGCTTAATGCTCTGCCCGAACCGCGCAACGACCTGCTGATTCACGCCGTGCAGTGGTGCCGCAAGCGCCTAGAACGCGAGCAGGAGCGCCGCGCTGAAATGGGCCCCAACGACCTGCTCACGCACCTGGACCGCGCCCTGCAAGGCCCCAATAAAGAAGCGCTGGCCGCCCAAATCCAGCGCCAGTTCCCGGTCGCACTGATTGACGAATTTCAGGACACCGACCCAATCCAGTACCGCATTTTTAACGCGGTGTATAACGTTGCATCACCGCGCCGCGACAGTGCCGTGATGCTGATTGGCGACCCCAAGCAGGCCATTTACGCCTTCCGTGGCGCGGATATTTTCACCTACCTGAAAGCCCGCCACGACACCGATGGCCGTCACGTTACGCTGGGCACTAACTTTCGCTCAAGTGCTGCGATGGTCAACGCGGTTAACCACTGCTTTAACTACGCCGACAAGCACGAAGCGGGCGCGTTTTTATTTCGTGAACAAGGCGGCGAGAACCCCTTGCCGTTTTTACCGGTCGACGCCAAAGGCCGCGCCGACCAATTGGTGTTGAACGGCGCGCCGCTGCCCGCCATGACGCTGTGGCAAATGGCGGCTGACGAGCCGCTTTCCAAAACCGCCTATCAGCTTGAAATGGCCGAAGGCTGCGCTTCCCACATGACCGCCCTGCTGGAAGCGGGTCGCAAGCGGCAAGCGGGTTTTAAAGCCGAGGGCGAACTCACGCCACTCAAACCCTCTGACATGGCGGTGCTGGTGAACGGCCTGCAGGAAGCCCGCGCTATTCGCCTGGCGCTTGCCAGCCGTGGGGTTAAAAGCGTTTATCTTTCGGATCACGACAAGGTCTTGAGCTCATCTATCGCCCAGCAGGTGGAAACCTGCCTGCGCGCCTGTGCGGAATCCCAGGCCAACTCCCGCCAGGCGGAAGCCAAGCTGCGCGCAGCGCTTGCCACGCCGCTGCTTGGGGTAAGCCTTAGCGAGCTTGATCACCTTAACGAGAGCGAGCTTGCCTGGGAGGCCCGGGTAGAGCAGTTCAGCCGTTACCACCGCTTGTGGCAGCGCCAGGGCGTGCTGCCGCTGGTGCGCAAGCTAATGGTGGACTTCGACATTCCTGCCCGGCTGCTTGCGTTGACCGACGGTGAGCGCTTGCTAACCGACTTGCTTCACCTGGGCGAACTGCTTCAGCAGGCAAGCCAGGAACTGGATGGCGAGCACGCGCTAATTCGCTTTCTGGCGGAAGCGATTGCCGACCCGGAAAGCCACGGCGACAGCCACAAGCTGCGTCTGGAAAGCGATGCGGACCTGGTCAAGGTCGTGACCATCCATAAATCCAAGGGGCTTGAGTACCCGCTGGTCTTTCTGCCGTTTATTGCCAACCACCGCTCCACTAAAAAAGGCGATGTGCCGCTGCGCTGGCACGATGGCGAAGGCAATTTACAGCTAAGCCTAAGCGCCGATGCAGAAACACTCGCTACCGCCGACCGCGAACGTTTAGGCGAAGACTTACGCAAGCTTTACGTGGCACTTACCCGTGCCCGCCATGCCACTTGGCTGGGGCTTGCGCCGTTAAAGGATGGCGAAGGCAGCGCCCTGGGTTACCTGCTTAATGGCGGTGACTACATTGCGCCCAATACATTCGGCGAAGCGCTCGCCGCGCTGGTTCATAAAAGCGACATAGCCCTGGAGCCTGCGCCAGCCCCTACCGCACTGTGCTTTACGCCCGCCCAGCAGCAAGAAGCGCTGGGGCAAGCCCGCACGCCCACGCGCCCGGCCCGCGAGCAGTGGTGGATCGCCAGCTACTCGGCGCTGCGCACCACGGGCGGCATCTCAGGGCTGCTGTCAACCGCTGCCCCCACGCCGGAACCCACCACGCCCCAGGAAGCCACCACGTTTGAAGTGCTGGATGAGCCGCAAGATTTGCTGCAAGGTTCTCCATTGACCGGGCAGCCCATGGCGAGTGTAACCACTCACTACCCATTGCCCGCTGACAGCGACCAGCCGAGTGCAAACGCAAGCCACCTGCACCGTTTCCCTCGCGGCCCCGGCCCTGGCACCTTTCTACACGGCTTGTTGGAATGGGCAGGCCAGCTGGGCTTTGCCAAGGCGCTTGAAGACACCGCCGTCCGTGAGGACACTCTGCGCCGCCGCCTGCAACTGCGCGGTTGGCAAGCATGGTATGAACCGCTGGCAGGCTGGTTTGAGGATTTGCTCGGCACTCAACTGCCGCTTCCCGGCCAGCAAAGTGCCGTGGCGCTTCAACAGCTAAGCGGTTATCAGGTAGAGCTGGAGTTCTGGTTTGCTGCCCACCAAGTGGATACGCAGGCGCTGGATGCGCTGGTTAGCCAGCACTTACTTCCCGGCCTTGCGCGGCCCGCGCTGGATGCCGACACGCTCAACGGTATGCTCAAAGGCTTTATCGACTTGACGTTTGAGTTTGATGGGCGCTTTTATGTGCTGGACTGGAAATCCAACTACCTGGGCGCAGACGACAGCGCCTACACCGTTGATGCCTTGAGTGCCGCGCTGCTGGAAAAACGCTACGACCTACAGGCCGCGCTGTACCTGCTGGCGCTGCACCGGCTGTTAAAAGCCCGCCTGCCCAACTACGACCCGCACGTCCATTTGGGCGGCTCATTGACCGTATTTTTGCGTGGCAGCCGGACGCCTGCACGCGGCGTACACCCCGAACCCGCCCCGGTGGCGCTAATTGAAGCGCTGGATGCGTTATTTGCAGGCACGGCCAACGGCGCTGGCCTTAAGGAAACGGCATGAAAGATTCACAAACCCTGGACCTGTTCGGCGAAAACGAGCCTGCGCCTGCCACAACGCGTAACAGCACCCCAGCGCCTGGCCACCAACGGCACCCTGCGCTGAACGATACGGGCACTTTAATGGCGCTTTGCGAGCGCTGGGTCGCCAGAGGCTGGCTGCGCGACCTGGACCGCGCGCTGGTCAGCTTCTTCGCCCGCGAGGGAGGTCAGGTGCCGCCGCTGCTTCTGCTGGCCACCGCGCTTGCCAGCCATCAGTTGGGCCGAGGCCATGTGTGCCTGGACTTAAACGCCACGCTGAACGCACCGGATTTCGCTCTATCGCTCCCACCCGAAGGCGATGACCTAAGCGACCCGCCGCCGCTACCCAGCGAGGTATTAGCCACGCTAACGCTTGCCGAGTGGCAGGCCGCACTTGAGCACCCCACGCTGATCAGCAACGGCCACGGCAACACGCCGCTGGTGCGCTCCGACACCCCGCACACCACCCGGCTTTATCTACGCCGTTACTGGCAGTACGAACAAACCCTGCATCAGGAAATCGCCGCTCGCTTGGCGCTTGAAGAAGGCGCTAACACGGCAGTGGGGCATGAGCCGCTTTCGGTGATTGGTAGTGATGTGCTTGATTCAGGCCTGCTCCAACAAGCCCTGAACACCCTGTTCCCCGACAACGGCACCCTGGATTGGCAAAAGGTCGCCTGCGCGCTGGCGGCCCGCAGCCACTTTGCGATTATTACCGGCGGCCCCGGCACCGGTAAAACCACCACCGTGGTGCGCCTGCTCGCCCTGCTGCAAACCCTGCAACTGGCCCACTCGCCAACGCAAGCGCTGCGCATTCGCTTGGCCGCCCCCACCGGCAAAGCCGCCGCCCGCCTGAATGAATCCATTGCCGGGCAGGTAAGCCAGCTGCCTATCGAAGACCTTGCGGCGCTATGGGAGCAGAGTGAATTGTGGGAGCCGAATTCATTCGGCGATGATTCAGGCACAGAGCATCTACGAATCTCCATTCCCACCGAAGTCACCACCCTACACCGCCTGCTAGGCGCCAGGCCCGACACCCGCCACTTCCGCCACAACCCCAACAACCCGTTGGCGTTGGACGTATTGGTGATCGACGAAGCCTCCATGGTCGATATCGAAATGATGACTGCCGTGTTAAGCGCCCTGCCCGCCCACGCCAAGCTGGTGCTGCTGGGCGATAAAGACCAGCTCGCTTCTGTAGAAGCCGGTGCCGTACTCGGCGACTTATGCCGCCGTGCCGAGGCCGCCCACTACACGCCAGAAACCGCCGAATGGCTTGCCAATCTCACCAGCTACCCGCTGCCCGAAGCGCTAACCTGCCCCAACGGCCAGCCCCTCGACCAAGCGATTACCATGCTGCGAGTAAGCCACCGCTTTGACGCCGCCAGCGGCATTGGCCAGTTGGCTGAGGCGATTAACCAGCCGTTAAGCACCACGCTCAGCGAGCGCGACAAACAGAACGCCGTACACAGCGCCCTGCGCCACGGCTACGCCGACCTGCATCATTTAGTGCTGGGCGGGGAAAATGACAGCGCCCTGGAGCGCCTGGTGGTGAGCGGCTCCCCAGAGCGCTTCCCCAATGCCGGTAAAGGCCGCCTTGATAAGAAAACCAATAAAGAAATAGCGCCACCCACGGGATACCGGCACTACCTCACGGTTTTGGACCAACAGCGCCCCGAGGTAACGCTAGCGTTTGAGGAAAACAAAGGCATTTACGACACGTGGGCCAGCCAGGTGCTAAACGCCTACGGCCACTTCCAACTGCTCTGCGCGCTACGCAAAGGGCCGTGGGGCGTGGAAGGCTTGAATTTACGCATCGCCAAGGTACTGCACAGCCACACGCTATTAAGCGCAAGCGATATCGAACTAGAGAAAGGCTGGTATGAAGGCCGCCCAGTGCTGGTCACGCAAAACGACTACAGCCTGGGGCTAATGAACGGCGATATTGGCATTACGCTAGCAGTACCCGACCCGCGCGGCGTAGGAAGAACCTTATATAGAGTCGCCTTCCCGACCAGCGATACGAAAAATCCCATCCGCTGGGTGCTGCCTTCCCGCCTGCACGCGGTAGAAACCGTGTTCGCGATGACGGTACACAAATCCCAAGGCTCGGAGTTTTTGCACACGGCGCTGCTGCTACCGCAAACGCCTAACCCCATCCTCACCCGCGAGCTGGTCTACACCGGCATCACCCGCGCCCGCGAATGGCTTACCCTGGTGGAAGCCAAACGGGGGATTTTGAATGATGCGGTGGTTAGGGAGGTTATGAGGGTTAGTGGGATGGGGATGAATTAAATTTTACGTCACCAGTTCTAGCATTGTCAGTTATCGGCCGAGGCTGTGTGAAAACTTAAAAATTAGTTGCCGATGACAGTATCCAGTCGTCTTGGCACGAATATCGGCTATCAATACGTTTCAGAACGTCTTTATTTATTATTTTCCGCATCTCTAGCTGTTTGAGATGATCACTAAGAAACACCCGCTAAAGAGCATTGTCGCCTTTACAAACTTGCCAGAACCAGGTTTAAGCCCTTACCCACGCATTGCCTGGATTAACCCCTGGGTGCCAAAGATATTCATTACGCGTTTCATGTTATAAGCAAGTACATGGAGGCTCATTTCCGTGCTGACGTTCTTAAGTCCCTTAGTCAGGAAGTGCGTCGCTCCCATCCACGCTTTCAACGTGCCAAAGGGGTGCTCGACCGTCTTACGACGGATGCGCATCATATCCGGCGCCTGATCCAGTCTAAATTTTACCGCCTCCAGTACCTCTTCGTGTTCCCACCGTTTGATACGCCGATAGATACCTGTGGTGCATTGCGGCTTCATTGAGCAATTCGAGCAAGCCGAACTCCAATAGCAATTAAGCGTCTGGCCTTTTTCAACGTTCTTGAAGCGCCAAATCAGGCGCTCCCTTGCTGGGCAGCGATATTCATTACGCTCAGGCACGTAGTGGAACGCTTCTCTGGGAAACATACCTTTAGCCTGGCTAGGCGAGGTTTTGGGCTTAGGAAGATACGTCGTAATACCGGCCTTGTGACACGCAAGTATCTCCTCACCAGTAAAGTAACCGCGATCAGCTACGACGTGGAGATCACTGACAGCACTAGCAGCGCGTGCTTGTTGGGCCATCCGGTAAAGCTGACGCCGGTCACTGCCGACATTGGTTACCTCATGGGCAACAATCAAATGATGCTGGCTATCGACAGCCGTCTGCACGTTGTAGCCTACAATTCCCGTTCCTCGCGCAGTCATGGAGCGAGCGTCAGGGTCTGTCAATGAGATTTGCTGATCAGGGGACTCAGTTCTTTGAATTTCAATGGATTGTAATTGCTGAACTCTTCTGTTAGGGAGGCGATCTTTTCCTTCAAACCAGTCGTGCGCATTTCTGTGATAGCGGCGGCGCCTTGATCCATTGCGTCGAGCTGGCGTAAGTAACGCTCAATACTTTTATCGATTTCTTCTGCCCGCCGCTTCATTTTAGCCAAGGTGAAGTTACGGTCTCGATTGTTGACTGCCTTAAATTTGCTGCCATCAATCGCCATTACCGAATGTGAAAAAAGCCCTAGACGTCGGCATATCATGACAAAGTCGCGGCAAGTAGCTTGAATCGCTTTGCCGTTGTTTTTGCGGAAATCTGCGATCGTTTTGAAATCCGGCGCTAGGCGTTCCGTTAGCCACATGAGTTCAACATTACGTTGTGCCTCACGTTCCAGACGGCGGCTAGATTGGATGCGATTGAGGTAGCCGTAGAGATAGATTTTTAAAAGAACGGCGGGGTGGTAGGCGGGCCGACCCGTCGCATGAGGGTCAACGCCATTAAAGCCCAGCTGTTTGAGATCAAGGGCATCAACAAAAGCTTCAATGGCTCGAACCGGATTATCTTCAGAGACAAAATCATCCAGAAGCTCAGGAAACAAGGTAGCTTGGGATCGGGGTTCACCTGCGACGAACCGTTTCATCGTTACCTCCACACTCTGTCATGGGATAAGTATAGCGACAGCTACGTTTTCACACAGCCTCGGCCAAGGGCTGCCTTTTAGGAGTCTCTGATATAACGCCGCGCTTTGCGGTAATTTTGGAGGAACGAAGTGCTGGAAAAATTATCCGACAACTGCGCCTTGTTAGGCTATTCACCAACTTTTTCTTTGGAAGCAACATGAACAAGGTAGTTCGCTAAATTGCTTGAGTTAAGACAAGCCTCTTGGACTTTAGCCATGTCGAGTTCGTATCCTTTAGGTATATTGTTACTTTTTAGCCAAGCGCATGACTCTTTTACATTGAGTAAATCGCAATTATATATGTGCGCCTCTATTACTTGTGGTTCCATGCAGTTGTCATTAAAGTATGGAATTAGAATATATAAACTCACCAAAAGTGCAGCCACAGTAATATTGTAGTAATTTTATTCATTGCTTACCTTTCGATGAGAGCCTAGCGCTGAGCACACGGACGCCACCTAGTTGCATCCGTGTGCTGCGTCTTGTTCGATGTTTTACGCGGTGCGCTTCGCGTATTCCTCGCGCCATTTTTTTAGTGAAGTCATGTCGGCCAGAAGATCGTCTGGCTTCGGCAGCTCCACTGGTGACTCTGTTGGCTGCGAGTGTTCAAACCCGGAGTATTTTGTCATGAGTGAATCGAGGAGATCGCAATCCACATCCTTCAGCTTGGCCAGCTCCTTGAGCTTCAACGTGTGCACCGGTCGTTGGAATCTTTGCACCACCCCGCACAGAAGATCATTTTCAATAGAACGCTCCACCAATGTTCTGAAGTCGCTGCATATCGATTTCAACAGAATTTCGGCATGTTCGAACGCTCCATCCTCACTTGCCCTCTTTGCGTTATGATACCGCTGATTCATGAGTGTATTAAGGGCGGATTTGATGTCACTCTGTGAAAGCGGAATGGGAGCTGGCTCTCCGGTCCCCCAATCAGCAGAGCGGATGCTCACCACATCTGGCTTGATGGCCTTTTTCTCGGCAAAATGCTTGACTGTTCCCAGCAATGACAGGCGATGAGTAAAGACTATGACCTGTTTATCCTGTGACAACTCGATCAGCCTTTTAACGACGGCCTCTTCATAGCTTTGATCAAGCGAGGATATTGGATCGTCAAAGATAAACGGAGCTTGGCTGCTCTTTCCGGTGACGTCAGCTAAGAATGCCGCAATGGAAACGATTCGGTTCTCGCCCTCGCTCAATACATCGGCAAGGTTATTATGAGAGGTTTCCTTAAGCTTGATTCTATGGAGAGCTTTCCCTTTTGGCGTCCTCGTTTTAACCAGCTCAACCTTCAACTGTGATGCACCAAGTGTTTTCAGTTCGTTATTGAATCGATTCACGAATGCATCCGTGATCAAAGTTTCAGCCAGCTCCCCTTTTTTCTTGGACAAAGCCATTGTGTGGGTCGATTTCTTTGCTTTCTGAATCTGGCTAAGCAGCTTCAATCGTATAACTTCTTCGTCAATGGCCGCACGGTGCTCAGACAACCATTTTCTCGCCTGTAGGCTGTTTAGCTTTTGCTTGATCTCCTCTCGATTGTCGCTTTTGGCGTCTTCGTCATATTTTTCCGCGAGTTCACCAAGGCTTTTCGACTGGGCATTGGCTTCTTCGATCCATTTCGGTGAGAGAAGAGGATCGGGAATGGCTTCTTCGGAATTGATCTCAGGGAGCAAGTCTTTTCTGGCCTGCAATTGAGCAAAGAAATTCGTGACTCGGCTGGCGACTTCATCCTGTGGAATACCGGCTGCATCGATGCGTGTCTTCAGCGTCTCCGGTGTCGGTAACACCTCAATAGTTTGACTGGCGGTTTCGTATTCTTTGGCCGCATCCGTTGCGGCTTTCTGCATTTCGCCCTTCACGAAATGTTCGAAGGAGATCAGCCGCTCCCTAGCCTCCTGGGTCAAGGTCTGGTGGCAAAGCACACAACGGGAGCCATCAAAAACATTCGGGTACTCGTCTTGTTTGTAGGCAGCCGATACGGAGTAGTTCCGAGCAGCCTCCCAAAGCTCTTTCCATACATCAGTCCCGACACCCTCCAACTCGCTGCCGGAGAACACCTTCTCTGCCGCCGTGTCTGCCGCTGTCTTCTTGAGGGTCGCCTTCTTCTTAGCAGCAATGATCCGTCGGTAATTCTCGTCCGATAGTTGCTGCAAATACTTTTGGGCATCCTGAACCAGAGTGTCGATATGCTGCTTCTGCTTTCTCAGCTGCTTCGCTTTTTCCGACGGCGCCTGTTCTGCAATTCGCTGCTGCAGACTTTGCATCTCTGACTCGTCAACGCTGGCAAATGCGCAATGTTTGTCGATCTCCTGGGAGCTCGTCTTCGCGCTGATGGCTTCGTACCAGATACCTTCAGGGGTTACCTTCTTGTCAGCCGGGATATTCGGCTTTTTAGACGGGTTTCGGTTGACCTCTCCCTCCAGAGCAGATGCGACCTTTTCACATGCGAGGATGAGCGAGCTCAAAAACGATAATACAGGTGGCTCATAGCTGACCTCGTCTTCGCTGCTTACAAAGACCTTGCCAAACGAGGTGTCAAAAATATCAACGCTGGTGAGGTCATTGCAAATACCTTGTCCTGACCACGTATGGTTCTTAGAAATACCGTCCTG
Organism: Halomonas sp. AOP43-D1-4; assembly: GCF_052446175.1. Lineage (NCBI taxonomy): Bacteria > Pseudomonadati > Pseudomonadota > Gammaproteobacteria > Oceanospirillales > Halomonadaceae > Halomonas > Halomonas sp. AOP43-D1-4. The sequence continues at coordinate 27,537 of NZ_JBQSVY010000014.1, read as the reverse complement.
CTCAAACGAAATGCAGGCTTTCTGCACAGCAGAACCTGGCTTATAGACATTGGGATGAAGAGTCCCCATCTCCCGGGCTCCGCACACATTCTTGAGGAGCCTGACGTAACCGGATTTGCCTGATCCATTATGCCCATAAACAAGCGAGATATTACCTTTACCAAATTCAAGTGATTTCTTCGGAGCAAGGGCGTTTACTCCTTCGATATCACTTATTGAGCACAAACGCAGAGTACCTGATACGTCTTGGGAGAACGCGCCAGCAGGAATGGAACAAGCCTTCTGGGGCAACTTCCCATCAGCTTCCTGCCGACACAGAGTTGCGAGATCAGAGACGGCTTCATCGGAAAATTCAGACTGCTGAAGTAGGCGAGTAGCCGCAATCTGAAGCCACTTAGGTCGTTCTAAAAACCATTGGGTCAGGGTACTTTCCGTATTATTCATGCTTATATTGCTTCCCTACCTAGTAATATCACTCGCAAAAACAGCACATCGAACAGTTATTAGACTGCCTATCTTATGATTGGATAAACTAGCCAGCAGATTTATCCGACAAACGCAGGCTAAAAAACCACTTTAAGCTATTGATATACAATATTTATAATTTTAATTAGCTTGCATACTAAAGAACTCGTGCGCCTGATAAATTTCCCGAAACTTCCGCTCAGGGCCTAAAGGTATCATTTATTAATTGACTCATAAGATCCTATCCCGCCCGCCATAGTCTCAACCGGCTGCTCATAACTCCATGTAACACCCTGAATCTTACCCAGCGAAAAACATGCTGTATGCCCTTTAAAAGGGCGATAAGTCATGGTTTCTGAAACGCTGAAAAAGTCGTCTACCGGCATGTTTTTGCATGAAAAGTAGTGGCGTGGCAGATAGCCGCGTTCGCGGGGGTCAACCGCCCGTAGAGCCGGCCAGCAGAATGCCGTTGACCTGCCCTTGTATGAGCTGCTTGGTAGGGTGAACCGTTGGCAAGCATTCTGCATCGTGTGTTCCCTGCGGCGTTTTTCGCTCTAATATTCCGAGACTAGCAGTTAACTTAGATTAATCCCATCGCGGCGGGTTAGTTTTTAGTCGGTAGCGTTGGCGTTGCAGTGGCCTTTTCTCCTCGTCGCTGGATCATCGTTAAGATGTGGTAAACGCTGTCGCCTGAAAGCTCGAACGTGTGATCACCCCTTGGTGCCACGAAGCAAGCAGTCGATAGGTTTCCTGCCACGCTACCTCCGGTAATCTGAAAGCGAGGTAATCCAACGCGACAGCAGCGGCAATATCACCGAGGCTAAGAGTCGAGGCCGTTGGCGCTTCGCCAAGCTCTCTGTCCAGTTGGTTCAGTAATCGCTGAATGGCTCGTGAACGCCGTTGGCCCAGCTCGCTATTGTCGACTTCATTTCCATTGTGCTTTCTGGCAATCACCGTCGTAAAAGCTGCCTCCATGAGGTTTTGCCCCAATCCCGCCAAGTGCATCACCTCGCCTAAGTGAGACGGTGGCAACACGGGCTTCTCCGGATAAGCGTTATCCAGGTAAACAGCAATCAGCATCGATTCGCTAAGCGTGGTGCCTTCCTTGGTGACTAGCGCAGGAATACGCCCGGCAGGATTGGCCTTGAGTAGCGCGGGGTCGTCTGCCCAGGGGTCACACCATTTCAACGTAACGGCGTCGCTCAGGCCTTTTTCCAGTAGCACGATACGCACCAGGCGCGCGTAGGGCGATGTAGCGTTTAGGTAGAGTTCCATTATTACCTCCTGTTTTGAGCAGCAAGCGCCGCGTTGCGCTGCTGCAAACCACGACTAAGCAGTACCAGCAAAAAGCCTGCGACGAGCATGAGGCCGCTGATGGCGAACAGCGGCGAGTAAGTGCCCCAAACGCCATAGAGTGCCGACATGGCATAGCCAGCCACTGCCTGGGCAGCAGCAAAAGCGGCGGTGGCTTGCCCCCAGATTTTCTTGTGCGCGGTTGGCCCTACCAACTCAGCAAGGCGGCCCGAGGTGAGTGCGACAATGCCGGGGATCATCGCCCCTACCATAAAAGAGGAAACCGATTGGCTGATCAGTGCTAGCGAGAACACCGGCAACAGGACAGCGGCAGCCTTCGCTACAAAAGCAATCGCCAAACCATAATGCCAACCTGCTCGTTGCGCCAGGGCGCCGACCATGAGCGGCCCGCACACGGCACCTAAACCGAAGATCCCCCACTGAAATGAAGCGGCCTGGTTACCTAGCGCATTTTCCCTGGCGAGATAATCCACCCAGAACACGGTGTGGGGCACAAACCCAACCGCATCCAGGGCATACGCACTAATGACCAGCCACACGACGACCTTTACCCCCGAATACTCCCTGGATTTACTGGCCGTTGCTTTGGCCGTGGCAGGTAACGCCAGCCTAGTGATGCCGTGATCGCATAAAAGCCCCGCCATAATGCAGAGCAGCCCCAACGCGCCCCACGTAAACGCGAGACTTAATTCAAGCAGCAATGGCACGATGAAAGCTGAAAGCAGTGCGCCCAAGCCAATCCCCGTAAACACCATGGCGCCGACACGGGTTCGCCTTTCTGTGGGCGTGGCCGCCAACGCCAGCGAAGGGCCAACCACCATTAAGATGGCGCCCGCAATGCCCGACACCAGGCGCCAGAAGAAGAACCAGGTGAAACCGCCCTCCCCAGCGCAAAGCACAAAGCTTAAAGCGATACCTGCAAAGCTTGCTGCCATTACGTGGCGCGTAGAAAAGCGCTCACTCAGGGAGTGGGCGACAAGCGCGCCGATAAAGTAGCCCAGCAGGTTGGCGGCCCCCAGGTAGGCGCCCTGGCTTGCGGTAAACCAGCCTTCCTGAATAATCGCCGGTAATAGCGGCGTGTAGGCAAAGCGAGCAATGCCGATCCCCGCCAGGGTCGCCATTATGCCGGTCATCAGGGCGGGCAAATCGTGGGAAGTAGATGTTCGGCTCATCAGGTTGTGTCCTTTTTGTGCCGCCTTTCGGGCAAGGTGGGCAGCGCGGTACTTCACAGCCAGACTACGCGCGAGAAACTATTTCTAGAAACGATTTGTTTTGATAGATACTATCTTTTTTTGAGATAACTCTGGCTTGGCAGAAAGGTGAGTATGCAGCTTAAATCATTGCGACTTTTTATGGCGGTGACCGAGACAGGCAGCTTCGTGGCAGCGGCAAAACGCTTGCACACGGTGCAATCCAACGTAACGACTCACATCAAGAAGCTTGAGGAGGAGTTAGGCGTACAGTTGTTTCATCGCGCGGGGCGTGTTCGCCCCACAAGCGCGGGTTTGGCGCTAGTGGAGTACGCTGAGCGCATGTTGACGGCCCATGATGAAGCGGTATCGCTGTTCAAGGGCCAGGAGAAGGCATGTGGGCGGCTACGGATAGGCGCCATGGAAACCACGACGGCATTGCGCCTTCCCCCAATACTAGCGGCGTATCACGCAGCGCAGCCTGATGTTGATATCCAGCTCAAGACCGGGCCAACGGCTGAGCTGGTCGAGTTGCTGCTAAATGGCCAGGTGGACTGTGCCTTCGTGGCTGGGCGGCTTGAGCATAGCCGCTACCACGTGCTTAAAGCGTTCAGCGAGGAGCTTGTTCTGGTGGGCTCAACACCGATGACGACGATGCCCTCTTCACAAGCGCTGCTGGCGTCTGCCTTCATGGCGTTTCGCCAAGGGTGTAGCTACCGCCAGCGTATCGAGCTACTGCTGGCTTCCTATGGCGTCAATGCGGGTCGGATATTCGAGTTTGGCTCGCTGGATGCGATGCTGGGCTGCGTCGCCGCCGGGATGGGCTATACGGTATTACCGTGTGGAACAGTTGACGCTCACCAGCACCGGTTCGGGATTCACACACTGGCGCTGCCCGCTTCTATTGCCCACATCGATACCTATTTTGTCGCCCCCGAACCGGAAACCTGGACGCCTGCCCTGGCAAGCTTTGCTGAAACATTGTGTGACGCGGTGGAAGTGGATGAGCCTCAGCTTACGGCGTCGTGATGTGGATAGAGGAATTCCGGCTCTTATTCAGGCCTTTTTCACAAAATGAGCGGTTACCATCATGTCGCCTGCGCCATCGACCTTGCAGTCCAGTTGGTGATCCTTGCTATCCACGAGCCGCTTGATAACGGCTTTGGTGCCTACCTTGAGCACCAGTGAGCTGCCTTTGACCTTGAGGTCTTTGATCATCGTTACCTTGTCGCCTTCCGCTAACAGTGTGCCGTGGGCATCTTTTACCGCCACGGTGTCTTCCGCCTCAGTCTCAGAAGGGCTCCATTCGTGGGCGCACTCGGGGCAGATGAACAGGCTTTGATCCTGATAGACGAATTCAGATTGGCAATGGGGGCAAGGTGGGCACGACATGAATGATGACTTCTGTGGCTTGGTTTAGGCTACTTATGATACTGAGCCTGTGTACCCTTGGCGAATACCTTCACGCCAGCCCAGGAAAGGAGAACCAGGATGAACAAACGTGACTTGGAAGCGGCGTACCGTGATTACATCACCTGCCTCAATCATCAGGACTGGACGAGCCTTGGCCAGTTCGTGCATGACGACGCCCACCACAACGGCAGGCGCCTAGGGCTTGATGGTTATCGCGCCATGCTGGAAGCCGATTATGAGCAGATACCCGATCTTCACTTCAATATTGAGCTTTTGGCCGCTGATTCACCCCATGTTGCGTGCAGGCTGCGATTCGATGTAACCCCGAAAGGTAGCTTCCTCGGCCTTGCAGTGGACGGCAAAAAGGTGACTTTTTGCGAGAACGCGTTCTACCTCTTCCGTGATAATAAGATTCAGGAAGTCTGGTCGGTGATCGACAAGACCGCGATAGAAGCTCAGCTGGATTAAGGCTCCAAATGCCATCCTTGTTCGGCAGCCTGCAGGTTGTCTGTCAGGGCAAGGGTTTCCAGAAACGCATCATCATGGGATACCAGCGCTTGTGCCGATGGCAGGCCGAGCCGGTAATCCACGGCCACCACAATCATATCCTGCTCAAACGCTAGCGGGCGCGCATCAAACACCGAGAGATCGCCAGTGCCAAACACGTAAGAGCTGCCATCATACCCTTTGTGAACATTTATTGACGCGCCACAAATGATTGATAGGTAACGCCATCAAGCTCCTTCATGCCCTCATCCAACATGCCAATTTTAATAGCGACTTGGATGGACCCCACGTTGTCAGCATCGATATCAGCAACAACACGGCGAAGTGCGAGTGTTTCAAGCGCATGCTTTAGCACCGGCGTGGCCGCCTCGGTTGCAAAGCCTTTTCCCCACGCTTTTCGATTGAACCGCCAACCGATTTCAACTTCAGGCCCGACGCCATCGTAGGGAATTAAAAGAATCCAGCCGAGAAATTGATCAGGACGCTCGCGTAAGAACACGGACCAGTAGCCGAGCCCCTCGCCAAAGTTAGTATCGATCCGCTCACGCACGAAGGCCTCGTGCCGTTTAGGGTTAGACCATGGGCCTTTAACGAACTTCGTCACCTCAGGGTCGCGATCCATTTCCAAACAGGCTGAAAGGTCTGCGTGCGTCCGCGGTCGCACTTTAAGACGAGCGGTATCAAAGGTGGGTAAGATCGTCATTTTCGCTCCGATTGGATTCATTCTTCGGTACCCGAGGGTACCAACCCCGCATTAAAAGCAGCAGATGCGCGGCCATCACGGCACCAGCCACTGCCCCGCCCAACCATCACCACACGAGAATACGGCGCGGCGATGGTGATGGTGATGGCCCAAGTGCAGAGCTTCTATCGCTTGAACGTCCATCCACAACACTGCGAAAGCGCTTTCATCCGGCGTTTTGGTGTAATCCAGTGAAGCAACAATCGGTTCCCCCGGCGCGGGACCGCTGCTATAGGCGCTGCGGGCGTGTTCCGGCAGGCTTTGCCACTGCTCGCTTACGGCTTCGCTGGTCAGAATGCTGACGCTGGCTTCTATGCGTATTTGGAGCTGCTCAGCAGCATCCCATACGTGCAGCGCGGCCATAGGGTTAGCGCGAAGAGCGCTGATTTTTCCTGAGTGAATATCGGTGTAAACAGCAAGCGTTGCCGCCTGCTTATCGGCGCTGCGGAGCACTACCGTACGGGCTTGCGGCATGCCGCTTTCGCTAACGGTGGCCAGGGTGAGATAACGCGCCGGTGCGTGGCGGTCACTGACACCTTGGGTCAGGCGCGCCCAAAGGTGGTCATGCAGTAGCGGTAGCTCTTCAGCCCAAGAGAGGGGGTTCAACGCCATGGGGCACCTTTAAAAGTAATGGCTGAAAAGGCAGCGTCACTGAATAGCTGCTGGGCTTATAGCATGCGACGAAAACCCTCAGCGTCAGCACGCCCGCTGACACGTTCGGCCTGTATAGGCGCTCTTGAGAGCACTACAAAGTAATTTAAACTTTGAATATTTATTAAACATTGCTATAGGTTAAGAGCATCAATATGAATATTAATTTTACCGAGGACGTAAAATGATTCGTAATCTTACTTTGGCTGCCGTGTTGATGGCTCCTGTTTCCGTTATGGCGCAAGATCTTCCAACAGCGCCTTATTTGCCGCTCGACATGAGCCTCGCTGCTGCGCAGACTGCGTTGGATGCCTGCTCTGCCGAAGGCCACAATGTCAGCGTTGCTATCGCTGCTCGTAGCGGTGAAACGAAAGTGCTGTTACGCGCCGACAATGCTGGGCCGCATACCATCAACAGTAGCATAGGCAAGGCCTTCACTTCGGCCAGCATGGGGCGTGACACGGCTGGCCTGGCCGGATTTATCGGTGGCAATCCGGGGAATGATGGGATGCACAACATGGATGCCCGGATGGTGGTTCAGGCAGGTGGTCTGCCGATACGAATCAATGGTGAGTTGGTCGGCGGTATTGGTGTAGGTGGTGCACCATCGGGCGATATCGACGCGTCTTGCGCCCGTGCCGGGCTCGATGAAATCGGTGCCGAGTAATTTGTTTGTGTAATTCGGTGGGATCAACCCTACTTTCACCGTCTCGCTTTCACGCATAATCCCCGCCAAGGCGGTAGTGCCAGTCTGGTAAGCCTGACTGGCATTTTTCTTTCCGGATATTTTTGTAGTCATGCACTAACACCCCGTAGGCATGACCTTACTTGTCTATCTGATAATTAAATGAGCAGTTGCTTCAAAAACCATGCCCAGCTCCGCACACGCTGCTGATTAAGACTGCCGGTTAAGCTCAGGCGTTAATATCCACTCTGCACTGTCGTTCCATACATCCATACGTGTAATTTTACCCTCACGCACTTCATACCGGTCCAAATAGCGATTGCCTGCAAAAGGACGTCCATCTGGCCATTCTCCGTATAACGTACCGTTGGAGTAGACAACGATGTGATCCTCGTGAACCGTCCAATCAAACTGCCCTAGCGCTTTTTTAACCCATGCATAACGTCCAGCATTAAAGTGGGTAATGGCGTGCGGGGTTTCCATGGCGCGGCCACCGGTGAAGATGATAACGACATCGGGGGCCATATAGGTGGCCGCAAGCTCTGGGTCAGGTGCCATAGAGGCTTCCAGGAAGTTGCTGACAATGTTCACGGCGTTCTGTGCATCAGACATAAATGTGTTCCTGTAGACGTTGAAGTTCGTTGTAAAAAGTTGCGTCTATATAGTGCGACACCTTCTATAAAAAGCATATTTCAGTGCAGTACTGAAAATATTTTTGTTATTAGCGGGCTGAACGCGCCTATTCCCGCTTCGTAAACCAGGCGTGAATTAACCCAGCCTGAAAGAATGGCACTGGGCGTGTAAAACCGCCTGACTGAATAATCGAGGCAACGGTGTCAGGTGGGAGAATCGCTACGTCTTTTTCATAGGCAGCTTTGACTTTGCCGATGGCTTCCGCTGGAACGCCGCTTCCTGACATAACCGTCATCCACACTTTCAGAATGGCGTCAAAGCCCCCTGACTCTTTATCAAACGCCAGGTCAGCATTTGCCAAAACGCCGCCAGGCTTGAGCCTGTTAGCAATCTGCTGAAAGAATGCTGCGCGGGCGGCTTTATCCACCATAAACTGGGAGACTAAAAAGCAGGTAGTGCCATCATGGGTAGTGTCATCGGGAAGTGACTCTACGTACCCTTCATGGAAGGTGCAGCGCAATGCGATATCCTCTTTATTGGCAGCTTCGCGGCACGCATCTAACATAGCGCCCGAGGGGTCTACAGCAGTGAAGCGCCAGCCGGGAAACTTCTTGGCTAGATAGATCAGCTCTCTGCCTGTTCCCACGCCTACGCAAAGGATGCTGGCATTCTCAGGCAAGTCTGCAAAAACGGACTCCAGCAGGAAATAGAGCCCGTTGGTAATGGGTGATAGTTTTGCCCACTGCTGATCATAGTTTGATGCTTGTTGATCAAATAAAGCTTTTAATTCGTCATTGTTCACGGTGCATCCTTTATCGTGATGACTTGGAACATCAAGCTTATGCCATCCGTATGATGTTTGCGCTCATTGTTCTTGTGGCTTAGCGACGATAGCGCGCCATCTCTGAATGGTTGCAGCAAACTTGGCTCCACATACTCGGCCAAGCCAAGGCACTCAGAGCTCTAGGCATTCGGCCCGCCGCCGTTAATAAACGAGTAGAGCGCAATATCAGTACGAAACTCCCAGCCCAGGTTGCTCCAGAAGCGTTTACCGGCTTCGTTTTCAACCAGAATCATCAAGTGGGATTTTTGGATGCCTTCATTTTTAAGCGCTTCCAGGCAGAGCGCCACCAGCTGTGAGCCGACGCCTATGTTGCGGTGTGAAGCCGCGACCGCTAGGTGTTGAATAAAGCCCCGGTGGCTATCATGGCCACTCATAATCGTACCCACTACGCTTCCCTCTGCTTCTGCCACAAAGCTTAAACCGGGGTTGCGCTGCAAATAGCGGGCAACGCCTTCGCGGGAATCCGCATCGCGCAGCCGCACGCCTTCCGTGCTCAGCCATAGCGCTACGGCGGCGTCGTAATCTTCAATCGTCATGGGGCGATAGTGCATTAGGCGAGGCCTCAAAAAGTACAGTTGGACTATGTATGTTGTATCGTTTGAATGTTTTCGATGTCCACAGGCCGCTGAGAGGTAAATGTCTGGCCGGAAACCGTTAGCGTACTTTGAGGTGTGAGCATTGCCCACAGCGCTTTCTCGCCTAAAGCGCTGAACGCAATCACGCGGGAATCCTTCTCTTGCTTCGCCCACCCCAGTTCCTGAATACGGTTAAGCAGCGCACTGCCAAGCGCGCCTGCCAGGTGATGCCTGCGCTCGCTCCAGTCGAGGCATGTTCTACACAATGGGCGTTTTGAAGACGCCAGTGCATCGGTATCAATACCCAATCGAAGAAACCATGCTCGACCATGCGCAGTGAGGTCCAGCCCTCCTGAGTGCTGCTGAAAGATGCCATTTTGAAGCATCTGCTCATACACACATACGCCTAATTCCCCGGCCAAGTGGTCGTAACAGATACGCGCCTTACGAAGTGCAGGATCGCGGGGGCCGGTAAAGCGGGAACCGTCTTCGTTTTTAAATGCGAGACCCATCAGCGATTCAAGCAGGCTAGCCACTTCTGGCCCGGCCAGCATGAAATAGCGATGGCGGCCCTGCTTTTCGACCGTAATCAGCGCAGCCTCCAGCAGCTTGCCAAGATGAAAACTGATGGTCTGCTTGGTTACCCCAGCCGTATCTGCCAGTTCAGTAGCAGTGTACGCACGGCCTGACATCAGGGCAGAGAGAACCTCTGCTCTGGCGTTATCTCCGATAAGCGCTGCGACGCGCACGATGTTGGGGCCTTCACTCATGATTCGATTCTAGTCGAACCATTAGAGGCCGACAACGCGGTATTGTCCTTTCAAATCAGAGGAGATCCCCCATGACGATTACCTGTGTGATTCGCTACGAGATTGATCCCTTTCAACGTAGCGCCTTCAAGGAGTACGCCGAAAACTGGGGCCAGATTATTCCCCGCTGCGGCGGCCACCTCATCGGCTATTTTCTTCCCCATGAAGGATCGAATAACGTGGCCTGGGGCCTTGTGGCTTTCGATAGCCTGGCCGCCTATGAAGCCTACCGTTTACGGCTACATTCTGACGAAGGCGGGCAAGCGAACTTTGTCATGGCGCAGGCGCAACGCTTTATCCTCAAGGAGGAACGCAGCTTCGTTGAAGCAGTAGATGGCACGCTGGGTATTGCACCGATAGATGCATGGAGTGCTTTATGATTGCCGTGATATTCGAAGTGCTACCCCATAAGGACCGCAAAAATGACTACCTGGACGCCGCCAGTACGCTGGCCCCGCATTTAAAAGATATCGACGGTTTTATTTCGATTGAGCGCTTTGAGAGCCTTACCCACCCAGGCAAAATCCTGTCGCTCTCCTTCTGGCGGGACGAAGAAGCCGTCAAGCAGTGGCGGACGTTCGAACCTCACCGCTCCATTCAGAAAGCAGGCCGACAGGAAATCTTTGCCAACTATCGGCTTCGTGTTGCGGCCATCATCCGAGATTACGGTTTGAATGACCGGCATGAAGCACCGGAGGACTCGCTTGCGGTACACCATCGCTAATTAGGCTGCCCTGCATGGCGCACCATGCATTAATCGACTGGGCATACCCTGCAGGTAAGTTATGGGGCAAGTTATCAACCGGAAAGGCATCAATTCGAGAGTGTTCGTGGCTCACCGTCGGGTTGAACTCGCCCACAAGACAGCAGCCGTAGGTGACGATGAATACATGCTTTTGGGGAATGACTTCAAACAGGTAACTATCGATAATTTCTTGACCAACGACTTTCACAGCGAGCTCTTCCTCGAACTCCCGCTCCAGGCACTCTGACGATACTTCGCCTATCTCGATACGCCCGCCAGGCAGCTCCCACTCATCGCGGTCATTAAGCCCCAGTACGACCTTGTTGGCGGGCAGGAGCAATACCCCTTTTATAGATACCGGATACATGGTTTCCCTTATCTTTCACAAGTGAATAGCCAAGAACATACGTCGCTACGCGTCTCAATGCGTTTACAAAGTGCTATTCAAATAGGATATGCCAATCCGCCTACATACGGTGTGCCAGAATTGAAGGCGGACCGTTACATCGCCTGTGCCGGTCCGCTTTGAAAGGCTGGATCGTAACGAAAGTGCTTAGACGGATGCCCTCTCGTCTTGTCACGTTGAAGCGTTACTACATCCCCAAACCAATGCCCAACCGCAGCGCTTGCAGGCCATCAAACTGAACGCTTACCTCATCAGAAAACACGGGGTGGCCTTCTACGGTTAGGTCCAGCTCCGCTTGGGCGCCGCGATAAGTAATGCTTACCGTAAGATTTGCGGAGCTGCTAACGGGCGCCAGCACACCGTACTCAACGTTATCGACGCTGACCGCTGAAAGGCCACGGTTATCCAGCTGTTGCTGGACTGCCTGTTTAACGGCATGGCCGTAATAGAAGTACACCCAAGTATAGCCCAGCGCCAGCACTACTATCAGTGTAAGGAGTTTTCGCATTATGGCCTCGTGATTAAAGAATTGGGTAGTTGCCACCATGGCAATGCCATCATCTTCCATCCGCATGGTGTGATAGCTCGTGTACTCGGGGATTATCAAACGACCTGATATAAGAAGTAGAAACAATTAGGCAAATGCTTATCCCAACAGGTACAACCATAGATTCAGGCAGCCCCATAGTTTATAGATTATCCAGCGACACCGTCACCGCTTTATCCTTTTCACCTCGGCGCTCTTCCACAAGTTTGGCAAGCTCATCACCTTCATTAAACACGCTCACCACCCAATCGATAAATACCCGCACGCGGGGGGATAACTGGCGGTTGCTTGGGTACAGAATGGAAACGGGTGATCCTGTGGGTGGATTGGCGGGCAGGACTTCGATCAACTGGCCAGTTCGTAGATCATCTTCTGCGTGGTAACGGGGCACCTGAATGATGCCGAGCCCTAGTCGCGCGGCCGCGTAATAGCTTTCTGCCGCACTCGTGGTCACGTTGGCAGGCAACGTTACATATTCAACTTTTCCGCCATTAGTGAACTCAAGAGGCAGCGTCTGGCCTGCACGGCTGGAGTGAAAGCCCACCATCGTGTGCCCGCCAAGCTCGGCCACTGAATGCAGCATTCCGTACTTGGCCAGGTATCCGGGCGAGGCGACCGTGACTTCATCAAGTGTGGTGATTCGCCGGGAGTGCATATCGCTGTCCTGGGGCATACCGACGCGCAAGGCGCAGTCGATGCCCTCGCCTACTAGATCGACCAGACGATCACCCTCGCTCATATGAAGCTCCAAACCTGGGTAGGTGTTAAGAAACGCGGGTAGCTTCGGCAATATAAAATGGCGGGCTAGCGTGCCGTGAACGTCTATCCGCAGCACGCCTTTGGGCTTGGCATTCACTAGCGCGCCTTCCGCGTCCTCAACCTGGGCCAAAATACTCAAACAGCGGTGATAGTAAGCGTCGCCATCCCGCGTTGGGTGCACCGAGCGCGTGGTACGTTGCAACAGCCTTACGCCAAGGCGTGCCTCCAATGTTTTGATGGCCTCGGTCAGCGTTGAGCGAGAAATACTCAGGTCTTGCGCAGCGTGAGTAAAACTTCGCCTTTCGACGATACGCGTAAACGCGTGCATCGTATCAAGTCGGTCCATTGTTCACGGTTTCCGAATAGTGATGACAGGTTAAGCTTGATTATAGAGCACGCTTTGTCTTTTATGCTGCATACGTCAGGTATTCACCAATTCCCTACGCAGAAGGAGAAAAACGATGGCAGAACAGAAAATTGCGCTTGTAACGGGTGGTTCCCGGGGGATTGGGGCGGCTATTTCTAAACAGCTGGCGCGCGATGGCTTTACGGTGATCGTCAACTACGCAGGCAATGCAGAAGCCGCTGACCACGTGGTTCAAGAGATTGAGTCGGCGGATGGTAAAGCGCAGGCTATTCAAGCTGATATAGCCGATGCCCAAGCGGTGCGTCAGCTTTTTGACACCCTTGAAACGCAGTGGGGCCGTATTGATGTGCTGGTCAATAACGCGGGCATTATGAAGCTTGCACCGCTTGCTCAGATGGAGGAGAACGCGGTGGATGCTCAGATTGATATCAATCTGAAAGGCTCGATCAACACCATGCGCGAAGCGGCCAACCGTCTGAGCGACGGTGGCCGGATCATCAACCTATCGACTAGCGTTGTCGGGTTGAAACTTGAAACCTACGGGGTCTACGCCGCCACCAAAGCCGCCGTTGAGACCTTAACCGCGATTCTTGCCAAAGAGCTGCGTGGCCGCTCGATCACCGTCAATGCCGTGGCGCCCGGCCCTACCGCGACAGATCTGTTTCTTGAGGGTAAATCTGACGAACTGGTCGAGCGGATGGCCAAGATGCCGCCACTGGAGCGGCTCGGCCAACCGGACGACATCGCAAGCGTCGTGGCTTTTCTCGCCTCGCCTGAAGGCGGCTGGGTTAACGGCCAAACCCTGCGCGCCAATGGCGGCATCGTTTAGCTACTTTCTAACTGGCTTAAGGCTTGGGCGTTCTTAAACGTTTGCTGATGACGTTTAATCAGGTAGCTGCATCACTATTTTCGAACGCTTCAAGTACGCTTTGCGCTTCTGCTTCGATAGCATCAAGTACCCCATCAGGTACTTGATAGCGATACTGTTTACGACGCTTGTTAGAGAGACGTCCCTCATTACTCAAGCACATCATGACCAGACGTGCCAAATCGCTACCACGAATATCGTAAGTTGCGTTTATAGCAGCGTAAACACGATCAAAACACGCCAAGTAGCGAGTTTCGGCTTTTAGCTCATCCTCTAAAGCTACTTTTGCCATTTTCAGTGTAAATGCCACCGCCTCTGTCGCGTCCCAAAAGCGGTAAAGAGCGTCCAGCCCCTTGTATTTAAAGTCATATTGGTCGGCATCTATCCAACTGACTTGCCAGTGCTCTCGAGCGGGCTTTGAAAACGCTTCCAGTGCGGCTAGATATTCTGCTTCATAACGCTTCATGGCGACCGAAATAGGCAAAAGATTGTCTTGAGCCACCCCTCCCATTCGGCATAGCGTATGGTGAATCAAAAAGCGTGAAATACGCCCATTACCATCCATAAAAGGGTGCAGAAAAACAAAACCAAAGGAGAGTACCGCTCCAATAACCAGTGCCGAAACGCCTTCTTCTGCATCACTCTCTGAACGCTGATTGGCCCAAGTCATCAGTACATCCATTAACTCGCCACAAAGGGTTGGCGGTGGCGGCAAATAGCTGACGCCTATCGCCCCTGGCAACCCGTTATGCAAGTGATTCTGCTCATGCCGAAAAGTGGCAGCTTTGTCGAACGGATTACTGATAGTGCTATTTTGCAGTTCGACAAGGTACGCTTCTGTCAGTGGTTTACGTTCGTGAGCTTGACGCAGTAGCTGCATAAAACGCTGCTGCTTATCAGGTGATGGCGACTCTTGTTCAATGGCAAACGAGGACTGTGTTTCACTGAGATAAGCCCACTGAATTGCACGATCTAACATCCCAGAGGGCAAAGAGGCCATGAATGCGGAAGCTTGAGCCAGAATATCTTCTTCCAAGAGCGCAGTAATCTCAGGGGTACGACGCACAGTTGCACAATAGTCGAGCGTTCCTAGCCCATTGAAGTCAATTCGCCAGCGGCTATCGCGTATCGAAGGGCCGGTAAGATAACGGTCAGGATCAAATAAAGGCACAGCCCGGCCACTAACGGCAACATCGAACGGCAAGCGCTTTACTAACGCTTCGTATAGATAACCTAACTTTCTCAAATAAATGCCGTTTGGCGAGGCATGCAAAGCATTTTTTAGCTCTTCTATCGACAAGTGTGGCAAGGCCCCCGCCAGAATGGCAAGGTCAATACCCTCGTGTTTCAGTGCGAAAAGCAGATGAGCAAGTAGCGAGGCTTCTGGTGCGCGGCCAGCAGGTACTGCTATCTCCTGCTCCATAGATATAATGCGTGTAACTGGGCGTATCCGTGCGGGACACACGGGTGGGCATACCCCTAAGGCTAAGTGATCATGAAGGTACGCATAGCCTACAGGTTTCATCTCAAAGCGCCTCAAATCAGAATATTTTGTTCACTTCAGCAAGAAAATATTCAGTAGGCAACCAAAACAATATTTTTTATTAACCCATCACGGTTTATAGGGCGAATTTTACATTGCTAATCCGTTATTAGAACGGTGACAGGTCGGCTCATTATTAGAGCAGGCACGACGGCCTGCTCATGATATGTGTTTGCTATATCACACCGATTAGCTCACTTGCACCTCGCGGCACCCCCTAACGCTTTCAGCCAGGCCACGGGCAAGGTCATGCACTCCGTTGACAGCTTCATCAGGCGTTGCGGCGTGCTCGATGCAATCTACCAACGCGGAGCCAACCACTACCGCATCGCTGAATCGGCCAATAATCGCGGCCTGTTCCGGGGTGCGAATACCAAAGCCAACGGCGATGGGAAGCTGGGTGTGTTCGCGTAGCTGGCTGACTGAGCGCTCAAGTTTTTCGGGCGTGGGTGCGCTGCCGCCAGTAACGCCTGCCACCGAAACGTAGTAGATAAACCCGGAGGCGTTACCCAGTACTTTGGGTAGGCGCTTGGTATCCGTGGTGGGCGTGGCCAGGCGGATAAAGTCGATGCCGTGCTGGGCGGCAGGCTGGCAAAGCTCGTCGTCGTGCTCCGGGGGCAGGTCGACCACAATCAGGCCATCTACGCCGGCGCTAGCGGCATCGGTTAAGAAGCGCTCTACGCCATAGCGGTAAATGGGGTTGTAGTAGCCCATTAGCACGATGGGCGTAGTAGTATCTTTTTCGCGAAAGATACGCACCATCTCCAGCGTTTTAGCTTGGGTCTGGCCTTCTTTTAGGGCGCGCAGCGCGGCTTTTTGGATCGCGGGGCCATCGGCCATGGGATCGCTGAACGGCATGCCTAGCTCAATCACGTCCACACCGGCAGCGGGCAGGCCCTCAAGAATGCGTTGCGATGTCGCCATATCTGGGTCGCCCGCGGTGAGATAACTCACCAGCGCCGGGCGGTTTTCGGTTTTGAGCGCGGCAAAGCGTGCTGCAAGACGCGAGTTGGGATTCATAGCAGTCTCCTTATGTGCGCTCTGGTGAATAGATTCGCTCTTTTGAACAGATGCGCTCATTTGAATTTTTCTCCCAGGTAGTGGGCTACGCTCATCATGTCTTTGTCACCGCGCCCGCTCAGGTTAACCACCATCAGGTGGTCGCTTGGAAGGTTCGGCGCCCGCTTGGCGACTTCGGCCAGCGCGTGGGCCGTTTCAAGGGCGGGGATAATCCCTTCCAGGCGGCAGCAGGTTTGGAAGGCTTCAAGCGCTTCGTCGTCGGTGGCCGATACATATTCAACGCGCCCCTGCTCGTGCAACCACGCGTGTTCAGGGCCGATACCGGGGTAATCCAGGCCTGCCGAAATCGAATGGGCATCAATAATCTGGCCGTCCTCATCCTGCAACAGATAGGTGCGGTTGCCGTGAAGCACGCCCGGCGCACCGCCGTTTAGACTTGCCGCATGCTGGCCGCTTTCAACGCCCTTGCCGCCTGCTTCAACGCCAATCATCTCAACCGAGGCATCGTTCAGGAATGGGTGGAAAAGCCCCATGGCGTTGGAGCCGCCACCAATACAGGCCACCAAAGAATCCGGCAGGCGGCCCTCTTTTTCCTGCATTTGCGCGCGGGTTTCGTGGCCAATCACTGCCTGGAAATCGCGCACCATGGCGGGATACGGGTGCGGCCCGGCCACAGTGCCAATGATGTAGAAGGTGTCATCCACGTTGGTGACCCAATCGCGCAGCGCTTCGTTCATGGCATCTTTCAGCGTACCAGTGCCGGAAGTGACCGGGATCACTTCAGCGCCCAGCAGCTTCATGCGAAACACGTTGGGTTGCTGGCGCTCGATATCCGTTGAACCCATGTAGATCACACAGGACAAACCAAACCGCGCCGCCACCGTGGCCGTAGCCACGCCGTGCATACCGGCGCCGGTCTCAGCGATGATGCGCTTTTTGCCCATGCGTTTGGCCAGCAGCACTTGGCCGATGCAGTTATTAATCTTGTGCGCGCCGGTATGGTTAAGCTCTTCACGCTTAAGAAAAATCTTCGCGCCGCCAAAATGCTCGGTCAGCCGCTCGGCAAAATAGAGCGGGTTGGGGCGCCCTACGTAGTCGCTTTGAAAGTAGGCGAGCTGGCGCTGAAATTCAGAGTCGTCTTTGGCAGCGTCGTATTCGGCTTGCAGCTCAAGAATCAGCGGCATGAGCGTTTCGGCAACAAAGCGGCCGCCGAATTGGCCAAACAGGCCGTTAATATCAGGCTGGAGCGCAGGTTGGTTCATGATGACCTCTCAAAGCGGAGTAGCAGTTGCATTGAAAGTAGCGCAAGCAGGCGGAGATAAAAATCGATAAGATGTCATCAATATGTGAGCTGGAGTCAACCGTTGATACAACAGAGCATGCCACCCTTAAGCGCCCTACGCGCCTTTGAAGCCACCGCCCGGCTAGGCAGCGTGACGGCTGCAGCCGATGAGCTAAGCGTGACCCACGGTGCCGTTAGTCGCCAGCTGCGTAGCCTGGATGAACATTTCGGCGTTATGCTGTTTGCCAAAGCGGGCCGTGGCATTGAGCTGACTCACCACGGCGAGCGGCTTTATCACGGCATTGGCGAAGCGTTTACCCGCCTGCGTGATAGTTGCGCGGATCTCAAGCGTGATGTGAAAGAAGCGCCCTTTACGCTGGCCTGCCCCGGCAGCCTGCTGGCGCGCTGGTTGATTCCCAGGCTGGACCGTCTGCAGCGCGACCTGCCCCAGCTCAAATTGCAGGTCGTAGTGAGCGAAAGTGAACTGCCCGCCAAGCAGGAAAATATCAGTGCTACCCTGGCCTTTTCCGAGCCGCCCTGGCCTGCGGAGGTAGACGTCGTCGAGCTAATGGCCGAGCAGATTTGCGCGGTGGCAAGCCCTCACTTGGAAGCGAAGCTCGACCCAGCGCAGCCGGATACGCTTTTTTCCAGCAAGCTTTTACACACCGCTTCTCGCCCCCAGGCCTGGCCACAATGGGGCCGCGCCCAAGGGCTTGAACTGGCGACTCTTGAAGAGGCTTTGGGTAAAGGCCAAGGGTTCGATCATCTCTACTATTTAATCGAAGCCGCCGTGGCAGGCTTAGGCGCGGCGATCGCGCCAAAACTGCTGGTCGAAGATGACCTGAAGAGCGGACGACTCACCGCGCCCTGGGGATTTATCGAAACCCCCGCCAAGCTCTGCCTGTGGCTACCCCGCCACCACAACCGCCAGCGTAGTGAGCAGTTGGCCGAGTGGCTTAAGCGGGAGTTGGGCGCTTCAAGCTCTTAACGCGGGAAAAGCCCAGCCCACTGGCCAACTAAAGCGACTGCCGCCACTGGGCCAGTGCCCGGATATCATCAGGTGTTGTACGGCAGCAGCCACCGATACCCGCAGCCCCTGCTGCCAACCACTGCTCCACCCCTTGAACCAAGCCAGAAGGCCCCGTGGCGGTGTGATCACACGGTGCCGGGTGCCAGGTTTTGGTCGCCGCGTTATACAGCTCGCCCGAGTTGGGGTACACCAACACAGGCAGGTCACACTGGCGTTTGATCGCCGCGACCAATGACTCGATATGCGCAAGCGCGGTGCAGTTTATGCCAATCGCTGCCACGCCCGGGCAGTTGGCCAGTGCTGCGGCACACGCCTCAATCGGTGTTCCATCGCTGATATGTTCACCATCCTTGGCCGAGAAGGTAACCCAGGCTTGGGCGCCGGGGTGTTCAGCCAACAGATCAGTGATTGCCAGCGCCTCCTCTAGTGAGGGCAGGGTTTCTGCTGCCAACAGATCAGCGCCCGAGGCCAGCAGCAGCTCGAAACGCTCGCGATGAAACTCAACCAGCCCGGCACGATCCAGATCATAGCCGCCGCGGTACTCGCTGCCATCTGCTAGATAAGCGCCATAGGGGCCAACGGATGCGGCCACCAGCGGCTTGGGGCGGTCGGTTTGCCCCGGCTGCCACACCGCATCGCGCGCCTGCTGCGCCAACGTGACCGACCGCTGAATCAGCTCCCGCGCCTGCTGGGCGGTCATTCCCGCCTGCATAAAACCGGGCACCGTGGCCTGGTAGCTGGCGGTAATGGCGCAGTCGGCACCGGCTTCGAAATACGCCTGATGCACCTCGCGAATCTTCTCCGGCGCCTGAGCCAACAGGCGCGCCGACCACAGGCTATCGTTGAGATCGCAGCCCAGCGCTTCCAGCTCAGTGGCAAGCGCCCCGTCAATCACCATAAAGGGAGCGTCCGCCAGCAAGGCTTTGATCGGATTTGTTTCACTCATACTCTTTTCTCCTCAGCGGCGGTATCCAGGTGGACAGGGGATTGAACGGCCTTACGATGGTGCAGAAAATGCGCCAGGTAACACAGGCCAATGAACGGCACCCCGAAGTAAAGCGCCACGCGCTGCTGCGGATCAAACGCAATACCGATGCACGCCGCCAGACAAGCCGCAAACGCGATCAGCGGCACCCAGGGGTAGAACGGCGTGCGGTAGACCAGGTCTTCAAGCCGCCCGCCTTCGCGCAGATAGTGGCGGCGGAAGTTGAGCTGACTGAGCGCGATCGCCATCCACACCACTACCACGGCCAAGCCAGAGATCGAGACCAGTACCAGGTAGACCGTTTCCGGTGCGTAGACGCTTGAAAACAGCGCGCCGAAGCCGCCGATCATGCTGAGCAGCAGCGCATTCATCGGGATGCCGCGCTTGTTAAGCCGACCCAGCGACTTGGGCAAAGTGCCTTGATCCGAGAGCGTCCAAAGCATGCGTGATGAGGCATAAAGCCCGGAGTTGGCCGCCGAGAGCAGCGCGGTGATGATCACAAAGTTCATGATATCCGCCGCCCCGGGTACGCCCAGGCGCTGGAATACCGCGACGAAGGGGCTTTGGCTAAGCCCGGCCTGGCTTTGGGGCAGCAATGCAGCAATCACGATGATGGTACCCACAAAAAATAGAATCAGCCGCCACAGCGTGGCGCGGATCGCCTTGGGCACATTGCGCGCCGGGTCCACGGTTTCCCCGGCGGCAATGCCAATAAGCTCCGTGCCGGAAAACGCAAACATCACCGCCAGTAACGTAGTGCCGATGGCCAACAGACTCGGCGACATGGCGCCCTCGCCCCAAAAGGCCGAAAGCCCCGGCGATGCCACCGCAGCGCCGCTTGAGTCCTGCAGTGGCACCCAGCCAATAATCGCGCCGGCCCCGACGATCACAAACACCACCACCGCGATTACCTTGATCAACGACAGCCAAAACTCGGACTCGGCAAAGAAGCGTGAGGTAAACGCATTCACGCCAAACACAATGGCTGCGAACAGCCCGCTCCAGTACCAGCCGGGGATATCGGGAAACCAGCGTCCCATAAACACCGCCGCCGCAGTAAACTCCGACCCCAGCGCCACCGTCCAGGTGAGCCAGTACATCCAAGCCACCATATAGCCAGTGCCAGGGCCAATATAGCGGCTGGCGTGGGCGCTGAACGCGCCGGAATCCGGCATATGCACCGCCAGCTCTCCCAGACACATCATCACCAACCAGGCAACGATGCCACCCACCAGATAGGCCAGCACGGCCCCAACCGGCCCTGCCTGCTGCACGGTATAGCCGGAACTTAAAAACAGCCCGGTGCCAATCACGCCCCCTAACGAGAGCATTACCAAGTGGCGCGTCTGCATACTGCGCTTGAAGTGCGCGCCTTGTTGCTCGCTCATTTGCTCACCCATGGTGGCTTCCCTATCAATCGCTAACGGGCCAACGCAGGCCCTGCCTATGGTCCAGCGTAAAAAAGGTGGCTATATTAGAGCATTCACAATTCACAAAAAAGCATAAAAAAACTATTTTATATTCTTATTTAAAATAAGCTTGATGTAGACCACGATGTTTAACGCAGCATCATTTGGAGTGGAGTAGTAAACGACGTAGGGTAATGAGCAGAACATTCACTAAAAGGAACGTTTATGCGTCCTGCTTCGTTATTTACTGCCGTGTCATTAGGTCTTTTCGCTGGTGTTACCACCTCGACTGCATTAGCAGAAACGTCTCCACTGGAGCAACAGCTAAAAGATCTAGCGTCGTTTCAGGTGATTGCCCATCGCGGTGCAAGCGGCCATGCCCCGGAAAGCAGCATGGCGGCACTGGCGTTGGCCCATGAATGGGAAGCGGACTATCTGGAATTGGATATTCAGATGACCGCCGATGGCGAATTGGTGGCCTTTCACGATAATACCCTTGAGCGCACCAGCAACGGCGAAGGCCGCATCAACGATCATACGCTTGCCGAACTCAAGAACCTGGATGCGGGCGCCTGGTTTAACGACGCTTATCCTGACTTGGCGGATGAGGCGTTTATGGGTGCCGAGATATTAACGCTTGAAGAGGTTTTCAGCCGTTTTGGTCAGAACGCCCGCTACTACCTGGAAACCAAGTCGCCCCAGTTGAACCCTGGCGTTGAAGCGGCGCTTGTTAAGCGCCTGGAAGCGTTTGATATGATCAACACCGGACGCGTGTTGATCCAGTCGTTTGAGCAGGAGAGCCTGCTCAAGATTCACGAACTGAACGACGATATCCCACTGATTCAGTTGGTATGGTACTCCCCCAGCACAGAGGACAGTGAACGTCTGGTGGAGTGGAGAGGTACCACGCCTGGAGCGCAGGACATCACCGACGAGCACTTTCAAGCCGTGGCCAATTACGCAGTAGGCTTAGGGTCGAATTACCGTTATGAAGGCGAGCAGGTGATCGACGAAGCATTCATCCGTCAGGCTCAGGATAACGGCTTGGCGGTACACATCTACACGGTGAACGATACCGATCACATGCAGCAGCTCATCGGCTGGGGCGTGAACGGCTTGTTTACCGACTATCCGGATAGGTTGATTGAGCTTGTCGAGTAACGCGTTAAATACGCATTTGCCCAGCGTTTACTGGACGTTTTGATGCTTTCGCCTAACGTAGTTCGAGCTCTTCAATCACCTGCTCGACTCTTGCGCGCTGACTGCCTTGGAACGTGTTTAGCGGCAGCGGCAAGCAAGGCGTGCTGACCTTGCCAAGGATCTCGGCGGCGGTGGCGATAACCCGTAAGCTTCCTCCGTATTCACGGTACAGCGCCCAGAAAGGTTCTAGCTGATCAGAAAGGCGCTGCGCTATTTTAAAGTCACCCGCCTGGGCTGCTCGCGTTATCGCCAGCGCCGTTTCAGGAAATAACCCGCCCAGCACGGAATACCAACTATCGCACCCTGCGATTAAGCCAGTGGCCGCTATGACGTCACCGCTTATTCCCAAGGTGACATCTTCCGGAATCAAAGCACGCAACCGATCAACCCGCTCGCGAGCGGCGTTGGGATTCATGCTGACCGGCGGAATCTTGATCGAGCGGACCTGAGGCAGCTGGGCAATACGCCCATGCAGCTCATCGCTGAATGTAAAGTGCGTTGTGCCCGGATTATCGTACACACACAGCGGTACGCTTAAGGAACGACAGACCGTTTCATAGTGACTGAACACTTCGTCATCGGTCAGCGTTTGATAGGAAACGGGCGCCAGCAATACGCCGCTGGCGCCCGCTTTCTGGGCATCTTCGGCCAGCGTTAGCACATCGCGTGTGCGCATTGCACCAATGCCGATAATCACGGGTATATCGCCCGCGCTTTCTATCGCCAGTTGAGTAACGCGCGCCCGCTCCTCTCGGTTGAGATACGCATAGCTACCGGTTGAGCCCAGCACGCCGATAGAGTTCACCTGCGCCTTGGCCAAGCGTTCCACTAA
Organism: Halomonas sp. AOP43-D1-4; assembly: GCF_052446175.1. Classification (NCBI taxonomy): domain Bacteria; kingdom Pseudomonadati; phylum Pseudomonadota; class Gammaproteobacteria; order Oceanospirillales; family Halomonadaceae; genus Halomonas; species Halomonas sp. AOP43-D1-4. Next base: position 4,716 of record NZ_JBQSVY010000014.1, on the reverse strand, counting down.
ACCGGAAAATTCGTCTTCATGAATCCCCTGCTCATTCATGGGCGTTAATGGAAATGCACTCAGGCCGGTAAACATAGGCAGCTATCCTTTTAACGAAGGCTTAGTAGATACGTCTGAAATTATCAGACAACACGGCATGAGGGTAGCGGGAGGAGAATAAGCAGGCACGAAAGGAGCAACCGACACTTATAAAGCGCAATTTTGTACAAGCTGCGCTAACACGTGAGCGTTAAACTAGCGCAATGACATTTGGATAGACGGAGGCTTAGCAATGGGAAAATCGGCAAGCCGCTTTCAGTTCACTAAAAGCCAGCACATCCCCACGCTGAAAACGCTACAGGCAGCGATGTTCGATTTTCGCTATGCCCCTCATGCGCATGAGGAGTACGCCTTTGGGGTGACGCTGTCAGGTCGTCAGGACTTTTTCAGCGGTGGGCAATATCACCGTAGCCCACCAGGTAATGTAATTATCTTTAACCCGGATGACGTTCACGACGGCCAACCAGGCGGCGACCGCACGCTCGACTACGTCATGCTGTACGTTCACCCCGCTCAAGTTAAGGCCCTATTTGACGACGCCCTGGGGCAGGAAACAGCATCCCACTTTCGATTCGACAGTACGCTGGTGCAAGACATGGCACTACGCGAGCGGATAACCAACGTTGCCCGATTGATTACCACATCAACCGGCAGCCAGATCGACCAGGAAAACGCGCTCTATCAAGTTATTGAACGAATCACCCAACTAGGCGGTGCTTACCAGCCTGGGCATACCTCTAGCAGGCCCGACGCACTTCTCGGCTTGGCCAAAGAGTATATCCACGCACACCTGGACACCGATCTCTCGCTTGAAGCGATTAGTCAAGCGGCGCACCTTTCCAAGTTTCATTTCTTGCGGCTGTTTCGTCAGCAGTTGGGCATCACTCCTTACCAGTACGTCATCAACTGCCGGGTTAATGCGGCGTGCAGCGCACTTGAAAAAGGCGCATCGCTTAGTGAGGTGACGTTTCGCTATGGCTTTACCGACCTTAGCCATTTCAACCGTCGCTTTAAACGTATTTATGGCCTTACTCCCCACCAATACCAGCACCACCTTAACGACTAACCAGAGAGCATTTATGTTAGCTATTATCGCTTATGCCGTGGGCATCATGTATTCGCCTGGGCCTGTGAACCTGATGGGGTTAAATACAGGCGTTAATGGGCAGGCAAAAACGTCGCTGGGTTTCTGCCTGGGCGTAGGCACGGCGATGCTATTACTGTTTTTACTCTTCGGCTGGGCAGGTGCTGCGTGGATTGATGGACGCCTACTCATCGCGATTAGTGTTTTCGGCTGTGGTTATATTATTTATCTGGCCATACACATTGCGAGAGCGCGCGTTGACGTTAATGCCGTATCCAGCTCGCCACTCACTCTTCGCTATCGTGACGGGTTCATTCTGCAACTGCTCAACCCCAAAGGAATCGTGGCGACACTCCCCATCGCCACACTGCAGTTTCCCGCGGCGGGCATTCAAGGGCCTGGCTTGGTGGTTTGGTCGATGGGATTAGCGCTACTGGCCGCAGGCGCCCCTGGAAGCTACATGTGGATAGGTAGCCTGGTCGGTAACCGAATTGATAACCCTGCCTTCTTTAAACGCTTTAATCAGATAATGGCGGTGCTGTTGATGGGCGTCGCGCTATCTATCGCTTATGAGCATGTTTGGGCGACTTTAGTATCTGCGTAGTAGGTGGAAAAGCATCTAACCGTACTTTTTTGGGCCTGCAGGTTTCAGAGGGCTGTTCTACGCTGTAAGCAGAAAGAGTCACGTTGGCTTTTTCAAAGCGAAGGCTCGGAATGCAAAGGAGTACGTCATGAATCATGGACAGGATAAACAGCGTAATAAAAGTGAAGAAGCTCAAAAAGCCAAAGAGGTCGTCAATAAAGATACTCCTCGTGGCGATGATGCTGCCCAAAAAGCGTCTCACCATGATGAGCCGCGCCCTTATCGGCCAGATGAAAACGTTGATAACCAGAAGAGCTCAGACGCTCGCTCAGAGCCTGGCCACAACACGTCAGGCAAAGCAGCGCCCATTCCAGGCGCTCAAGTCGTTAAAGAAAAGTGCGCTCATAAAGACAATATCGATCAGCAATCTGATAAAGCCGACCCGAAAGGAAGCGAGTAGTTTACGCCTGCAACCTTAACGGCTCCTGCATCGTACAAAGAACCCCGTAAAGCGAACTGCATCCAAAAGTTGGACACTCATCCAGCGTTCAGGATGCAATTCATTAAAAGGCAGGGAGTATTATGATGCGGGTACCTGCCTTACGACGCTTTAACATGCAACGAAATACCGAGGGCTTTCGTCACCGTCATGATCGTTGCAAAGCTAGGGTTCCCATCAGCGGAAAGCGCCTTGTACAACCCCTCGTCTGGGTGGATTTATCACCACCCGCCAACCAAGATCACCAGCTCATACCCCCGCTGGACAAAATCCGTGCCCTGGCTCTGCTATCTCGCAACTTCTCAAACCAGGTCGAGTAGGTCTCGGTGACGGTAATCATTTTCATAACCAAAATGTAAACCACAGTTAACACTAAAGTAAGTAGTCTCTTCGGTGCCGCCGGGCTCGTTATTCAACAATATGGGGTTGGTACTATTACTTAGCGTTTACTCAACTATAGTGGGGCTACGGCAAGCATTTGCCGTCCTTCTCGCCAACACAAAAAAGCATTGGAGAGATGTTATGCCCCCCACTAAGCATCAGACCATCGCTAGCCTATGCCTAATGGCTGCATTAGGTGCTGGAATGGCTCACGCACAAGACCAAGATGAAGACACTATCCCTCGGCTAGAAAGCACAGCCTGCGCAACCCAAGCGCTAAAAGACCTCAATGCCAGTTGCTACACCTTCTACGGTCAAGAAAACTGGAGCAACCCAAACGGGAGAACAATTGAGCTTCCTATAGGCGTTATCGACCCGGAAACTGAAAATGATGCCGATGCGGAAAGCGACCCCGTGGTCTTTTTTCCAGGCGGTCCAGGATACTCCATCCTCGGCAATGCTGATTACATTGAGCAACTGCGTAAGGATATTGGCAACCGCTCGTTAGTAGTGTTTGATCCTCGCGGCTTTAAGCATGCCTCCCCTGCGCTGGAGTGTCCTGGCTACGCAGCTGTGTCGCCCTACCACAATATTATTCATACACCGGCGCTGACGGATTCGCTCGACCCTATGGAGCGGATGCAACATATCACTGACGAAGTCGCTGCTTGCTACCAAAAGCTTGAAGATGAGGGCGTTGAAATTGCCCAATATACGGAAAGGTCCACCTCACGCGATCTCGATGAGATTCGTAACCTGCTTGATTACGATAACGTGAATATTTTCGGCTCCTCTACTGGTAGTGGCACAGCGCTTTCTTATGTTCGTTATTATCCCGACAGTGTGAGAGCCGCCATTCTTGGTTGGCCCTGGTACACCAGCCTTCGCAATAGAGCGCCCCTGGATGAGTTTTATACTCTAAAACGTCGATTTACAGACGTTCTGGCTATGTGCGTTGAAGACAGCGAAGCTTGCCGAGAGCAAGTCCCGGCATGGTTTTTGGCCATTGATAGAACGCGCCGCGCGCTGGACGATAAGCCCTATATTGCCCAGGTAGAATCAGAGGGCGAACAGAAAACACTATACTTTGATGGTGCCGCCTTCCTCGACACGCTCTACCTGATGCTACCGCAATATTATGCCGAACTGCCTCGCATTGTTTTCCAAGTAACTGAGGGTGACTACTCGTCGCTGCATGATTTCTTCATGATTGACGATTACACCCCAGTGACTGAAGCGCCTAACTATGCCATGGGTGCGTTCCTGGCTCAGGCCTGTAATGACATGGGAACCAATCGGCCCACACCACAAGACTCAATAGCTGCCGTACAGCGCGAACCCGCCATTATTGGCTTTGAACCTATCTGGCTTTGCGCTTGGTGGGGCGGGGATGGTGACGTGCCACCCGAGCATAACGACATCGTAATGGCAGAGACACCAGCCTTGGCGATCCATGGCCAGATGGACCCTTGCTGCGGTACTCGTTGGAGCGATGAGCTTACCGACACCATGCCCAATCTCCAGGCTATCGAGATGCAGGCGCTGGGGCATAGCCCGGTCAATGAGTGTCGCTCCACCGTGATTAACGAATTTCTGGATGACCCACTGGCTCAGTTAGATACCAGCTGCCAAAACGAAGTACCACTTGCTGAATGGCAGTTGGAGTAGTACGCACGCTTTACCTTAAGTTGGCAAAATTCAGACCTGTGCTAACTCATAGTTACGCCAGAAGCCCGCAACCCGGCGGGCTTTTCCTTATGGGCTCAAGAACAAGCGCCCTGACTAGAGGTAGAAGCAGTGATTTGGTACCTCAGCTTAAAAGCCATTTTCAAATTTAAATGGTGGTTGAGAAAGATAGAGTGAGACCGTACGACTTTTTTCAATAAAACATAAAGATAACAAATATTTAAAAACCACTAACAGCTAAAAAAGCAAAGGTGCAATCCTAGCGGATTTTTTGTTAATAGGCATGGTGCTGGGCTTAGCCTGCCAATAACCTGTGGATGAAAAAATACTATATATGCTTGAATTGATTTTCCCATGGTCTATATATAGTATGTGAATCGCCCCGGGTTTCGTAGACACCTCTAGGCCTTATACTAAAGGTACCTAGGAGGATCCATGAGCCGC